>CACYDT010000137.1 GCA_902773295.1 uncultured Veillonellaceae bacterium
GAGCGTGTAAGACGGAACGGCTACGGTCGTGCCGCAGTGCTCAGCGAACCAAGAATCCCCTGGCTTTAGCCATGGGGAGTGTCAAAATTGGATAGAGAGTGAGAAAAGAGAACTTTGTGCGAGGAGTGGTCCCATGATTATCCATCCTGTTACTGTCCAGGAATTCATCCCGACAAATGCGTATTTTTACATAGACGAGGATACAAGGCATGGAGTGCTGATCGATCCGGGGGCGGAGGCGGATCGTTTGCTGAATGTCATGAAAGAGCAGGATTTCTCTTTGCAGGCGATTCTTTTGACCCATGGGCATTTTGACCATATCGGCGCGGCGGAGGCGCTTCGGCAGAAGCTTCATATCCCTGTATTCATGCACGAAAACGGGAGGGAATACGCACAGAACCCGAAATGGAATCTTTCGGCGGCATTCGGCGAGGAGTGCATCCTGGAGGACATCACCTGCCTGAAGGACGGTGACATGATTGAATTCCCCCAGGCTCCCGGATTGCATCTGAAGCTCATCCATACGCCGGGGCATACCACGGATGGCTGCATCTATTATGACGAGGCGCGCCATGTTGCTTTCGTGGGGGATACGATTTTTGCCGGCAGCTTCGGCCGTACGGATTTTTATGGGGGAGATGAAGGGGTGCTTTTCCGCAGCATCCGTGACAAGATCCTCACACTGCCGGAGGAGACCGTCCTGCTCTCCGGGCACAGCGAGGAAACCACTGTCGGCACGGAAAAGAACGGGCCTATCTGGGGTCATTGGGCGCAAGGAAGGTTATCATGAATCAAGGTACCCCGTATCCGATACAATTTTTTGGTTGCCGGGATGATGGGTGTCTATCTCCTGATCAATGGAAAGCATTGACGTACCTGAGCATCAAGAAGGCGGGGCCTATTGCGGGGGATACGGGAATTCCCGGTCTGCGGCTGGATTTCAATAGCGGGGTGCGCCTGCAGGTTCCGGAGGGTGACTGGCATGTGATAGTCAGCGATTACGATTCCGGCATGGTGTTCTACGATCGGGATGTGTCGGAAACCATTCTCATTTCCATGGAAAAGCATTATGTTCATTGGCAGGTCGAGGTTTTCAGGGATGGCATTCAGGTGTTCGCCCATGTGTTGGATCTGTCGGGGCAACATGTGCATGTGGACATCACTTCCCCGTTGATGGGGGATACACTGGCACTGTTGCCCTACATTCCCTGCCTGCAGGAGCATTATCATGCGGTTGTCTCCTCTTTTTGCCCGGCGAAACCCTGGCGGGAACTTTGTCATCATTTGTTGCCGGGGGTTCCGCTGAAGGAGTCTCCGGATGTGGACACATACGCCACCTATCGACTGTCTGCCGGATACGAAATGCCGCCCTTGGTTCCCATCGATACGAGAATGATCCCTCTCTTGCAATGGGGGCAGACCATCTTGGGCCTCCCCGAGCCTGCCAGGCCATTGCATTGGCCTGCAAGCCGGCGACTGATAGAAGAACCGTATGTATGCATTGCCGTCCAGTCTTCTGCCGTATCAAAGACTTGGCTGTATCCACATGGCTGGGATGCGGTTGTGGGATATTTGAAGCGGAAGGGCTATCGGGTTCTTTGCATTGACAAAGAGGTGCATCAGGAAAGCGGCCAGCTTTCCATGGATTGTCCCGGAGAGGCAGAGGATTTTACGGGAAACCGTTCGCTCATCGAGCGAGGGAATATGCTGGCTCATGCGGATTTCTTCATCGGCCTTTCCAGCGGGCTTTCCTGGCTGGCCTATACTGTGGGCTGTCCCGTAGTCATGATATGCGGGTTCTCCCTGCCATGGTCGGAATTCTTCACGCCGTATAGGGTTTATAATCCCCTTGCCTGTGCCGGGTGCGTCCATGATATGCGCTACACCTGGTATAAAAGTTCGTGCCGTTACAAGGGGACGGAAAAGTATCTGGAATGCTCGAAGAAGATTTCTCCCAGGATGGTGATACAGGCAATCGATCGTCTGATCGCAGAGAAGGCATCAGGATAGGATCAAAGCGCCGAAAAGGGTGGATGCATGGCATCCACCCTTTTCGACATAGGCTGTATCCTTGTTTTCTATTATCTGAATTTCATTTTTCCAGATCCATGAGGATATAGGTATCGACTTCATATGCTTTGCCGGGAGCAACGGGAAATTCCAGCTCAAGCAGGTAGGTCCCGCTGTTCGGATTTTTTGAGAGATTGCCGGTGGCGCGGGTCTTATCGGGAACATAGGTGAATTCAAAAGTAAGGGAGTCCATGTAATCGGAAATCACCTTGATGTCCGACAGATATTCCTTGGCGTTTTTCATCATGGGAGGGACATTCCGAAGGCTGCCGTGCGTTGCACCGTAATTTTTCCCGTTGACATCATGGTATTCCGGGGTGGAGCAACGGGCATGCTTCCAAATCCCATGGTAAATATACTTTTCTATCATGTCATTGGACGATGCCTCGCACAAGGACAAAGATGCGAAAATCAAAAAGAATGATACGAACAGAATCGAGAGATGGCCAAGCTTTTTGAACAACATAAGAATCCTCCTTCTTTTGTGTGCCCGGGATATACCGAATCCCGGGATTACCGTTGTGTTTCCTTCGCTACCAGATTTTCAGCCCCGTATCTTTTCCGGAGGATGGGCTTCTCAATCTTTCCCGTGGCGTTCCTCGGCACCGGCTCGAAGATGATTTTCTTCGGCCTCTTGTAGCGGGGAAGCTCCATGCAGTACTCGTTGATCTCCTCCTCGGTGCAGGTCATGCCATCCTTGATCTCGATGATGGCCGTGCTGATCTCTCCCAAGCGGCGGTCGGGAAGCCCGATGATGGCAACATCCTTCACCTTCTCGAACTTGTGCAGGAAGTCCTCAATTTGGACGGGGTAGATATTCTCGCCGCCGCTGACAATGACATCCTTCTTGCGGTCCACGAGGTAATAGAAGCCTTCCTCGTCCTGCCGCGCCATGTCCCCCGTCCAGAGCCAGCCGTCCTTCAGGACTTCGGCGGTGGCTTTTTCATCGTTGTAATAGCAGGTCATGACACCGGGACCCCTGACGCAGAGTTCTCCGATATCGCCCTGTTTCACGTCCCTGCCGTTCTCGTCCAGGATCCTGCACTGCCAGCGATAGCCCGGCACACCGATAGCGCCTACCTTGCGGATGTTCTCCAGCCCCAGATGGACGCAGCCCGGCCCCGTGGACTCGGAAAGGCCGTAGTTCGTGTCGTAGTCGTGATGGGGGAAGTATTCCTTCCAGTGGCGGATGAGGCTCGGCGGTACCGGCTGCGCCCCAATGTGCATGAGCCGCCATTGGGCAAGCTCGTAATCCTCCAGCTTGAGTTCTCCGCGATCTACAGCGTCAAGGATGTCCTGCGCCCAGGGGACAAGTAGCCAGACGATGGTGCATTTCTCTTGGGATACGGCATTCAGGATGGTTTCCGGCTTTGCGCCCTTGAGAAGAACGGCACGCCCGCCGACGACAAGGCTCCCCATCCAGTGGAATTTCGCGCCCGTGTGGTAGAGGGGCGGGATGCAGAGGAACACGTCCTCATGGGTGGTCAGATGGTGCTTCTGCTCCATCTGCGCCGCCTGGGTGAGGCTTTGGTGCTTGTGCAGGATGGCCTTGGGGAAGCCTGTGGTGCCGGAGGAGAAGTAAATTGCCCCGAAGTCCTCATCGGTGATGGGAGGTACATCCGGCTTTGTGCTGGGGCAGTCCGCTGACAGCATGTGATAACTCTCCGCAAAACTGGGGCAGTTGTCTCCGACGTAGATCAGCAGCCTTCCTTTGGAGAGACGTTCGGCATTTGCTTCTATGCGTCCGATGAACTCAGAGCCGAAGATGATGACCTGAACCTCGGCAAGCTCCGCGCAGTAGAGGATTTCCTTTGCATCATAGCGGAAATTGAAGGGAACGGCAATCGCCCCCGTCTTCAGCACACCGAAGTAAATCGGCAGCCATTCCAGGCTGTTGTACATGAGGATGGCGACTTTGTCCCCTTTGCAGATTCCCCGTTGAAGCAGGAAGTTCGCGCAGCGGTTCGCCTTTTCGTCAAAGACGCTCCAGGTAATCTCCCGCCGATACGGGGCAAAAGAGTTCGATTCGATGAGGCTGTACTCTTTCCAGCTCATACGACGGTTATCCGGCTCCGCCGGGTTCAGTTCGACCAGCGCTACCTCATCGCCATACAGCTCCGCATTGCGCTCAAGATAATCCATAACAGGCATGTTGTCAGAGTCTCCTTCTTCTTCCGTTTCTATGCAGATTGCATACATCATTTACTTCGACACAATGTGCAGTGATTCCTTCCATGAAATATGCAAAAACACAGATAAATTATGGAAATTTAAGTCCATGTAGGTATCGGCACGGCAGCAGGGGTCTTGCCCATGGCCGCCAGTACTTTCAGGATCGTATCTATACCCGCGAAGGAAAAAGGTTCCTGATGGTCAATGCCATCCGCGAAAAGCATAATACCTTTGTCTCTCGTTTTGTTGTCATTGTTTTCATTGACAGCCTGTTGAGGAGCCATACCAAAAGCCTCTGCCTGCCTCCATTGGCTGTCGGCATCGGGATTTACCTTCCGTCGTCCCTTCAAACACCGTTGGTCGTGGGAGCTATCATGAGTTATTTTCTGGAACGTCGAATGAGAAACAGCCGGAGTGATGTGGATGCAGGAAAGCAGCGAGGAACTCTTTTTGCCTCCGGACTTATCGTCGGAGAGAGTATTGTCGGTGTTCTCCTGGCTGCCGTGATTGCCGTTTCGGTTTCCGGTGGCGGAAGCGATGCGCCTCTGGCTTTGGCAGGTGAGGATTTTCAGGATACAGCCGAAGTGCTGGGACTTATGGCCTTTTTCACTACTTTGGCAGTTTTCGGGAAAATTGTGCTGAAAAAATAGGATTCCTGTGAAAAATGAGCGAATCAAGCCTGCAAAAGCTTGATTCGCTACAGTTCCTAAGTTGTGACAGGGGCTTAGGATTAAAAAACGAGCGGCAGAAAGGATTTTTCCAAATCGAATCGAATATATATTGATATTACATATAGAAAGGAAGGCGAATCTGCCGTGTTTACTTCTAAATCAAAACATCGGATCACTGCCAAGAGGTTCGTGGAATATCTTGTGGCGAATATGCTGGATAAAGGAATCCGCCTGATCAGCCTCAAAACCATTGCCAATAAGATCAACAGTTACAAGAACTCCGGTCCGGAGTACAGAGATCTCTACGATGATATTGAGTTCCATGCAACGGCCTCGGGCTTTACCTCCAAGGAACTTGAGACTGCTATGCAGGATGTAAAGTCAGAGAAAGGCTATTTGGGCAAGACCATGGATCGGGATTTTCTCGTTGTCAACATGAAGCCCTATGAAAAGGACAGCATTCTCCATGGAATGAACAAGGAGGATCGGGAATATTTCGAGGGCCTCGCGGAATCTTTCCTGCGCAAGGAGGAGACGAAAGAGGACCCGGAAGAAACTGCCAAGGAATAAGCTGCGCATACGGCAGCGATGATTTTCGCACAGTTCCTTAGAGGCGGGAGTCTTAGCCCCCGTTAGCAATCGTGACAGTTTCTCCGACATAGCGGGCAATCTCCTGCATTTTCCGGATAGCAATGCTTCGGCCGCTGTATTCCGCGTTCATGATGACAAGGATGAAGCGGCCTTCCTTGTCGTAAAAGATTCCTCCGTCGTCGTAGAACCCATGGGCTTCCCCGGTTTTGTGGGCAATCCGCCAGGTGGGAAGAGCCTTTGGGAAGCATTCATCATCTTTCTGCAAGGCCAGGAACCCGATCATCAGGGTGTCATAGGGAGTTCCCACGCATTCGCCTCGATAGATCCGGTTCAGAAGAAGTCCGATGTCCTTCACCGAGGACAGGTTGCCCTGCCGCCTGTCTCTGGGGGAATGCATCATCTTGTGGCGGAAAACGGTATCTGTATAGCCGTTCTCTTTCAGGTAGAGGTTGAGATTGTTCATGCCGATGCGGTCTATCAGGATGTTTGTGGCGGTGTTGTCGCTCTCTGTGATCATGAGTTCTATGACTTTGCGCAGAGGTATCCGGGTTCCATCGGCGTATTCGACAAGGACGCCTGCGCCGCCGACCATATCTTTCTCACGGAGAATAATGGTATCATCAAGGGTACCTTTTCCGTCCTTGACGTCCTGCATGGCCTTGGCCATGACAAAGAGTTTGATCATGCTGGCGGGAGGCAGTGGGTTCGAGTTGTAAACGATGGGCTCTTTTTCCTTTGACGGGCGCAGGACATAGACGGAGAAGGAAGCATCCTCCTCCCCGAGAATCCCACGGATTCTTGTGAGCACATCTTCCCGGTCGGGAGCTGTTTCCTGGATTTCACAGGATATCTGTTGCTCCTGCCCGTTTTCCGCAGGAGGGGCCGCAGAATATTCTGTTGTCCATAGATAGCACATGGCTGCCGTCTCAATGGTCACAAGCACAACAAACAGGAGAAAGAATTTTATCATTCGTGCGATATCCATAGTATACCTTCCTTCTCTTTTTATTATACCGCCATTGCCGGAATTTCGCCATAGGCGAAATCTTTCCATTGGCGTTGTAACAGGGCGGGAGATATGTGCTGCCAAGGGAAAAACAAAAGGGATACCGCTTGGAACGGTATCCCTGAATATCATTTGCCGTAGCGCTTGTTGAACTTCTCGATGCGTCCGCCGGCCTGCACGTCACGCTGACGCCCCGTGAAGAACGGATGGCACTTGGAGCAGACATCGACGCGAAGCTCTTTCTTCGTGGATCCGGTTGTGAACGTGTTGCCGCAGCCGCAAGTCACTTTTGCCTCGAAGAATTCCGGATGGATTCCCTGCTTCATCCTTGTACACCTCACTTTCCCCCGGCAATGCTGGGAATGGATACAAAGCTGCTCTGCGCAGCCTTGGTTTAGACCTAGCTCACCGCCAAGGGCAAAGCCAGTCAAAAGACCGTGGAACCGGACGTCAGCACGTCCAGTACCGTGCTATTATATCATAGGAAGGATTTCCGCGCAAGGAGTCCTATGAAAAATCACTTGAAAAAATCTGGCAGATATCGGATAATAAATAATATTTGTTGCGCCTGAGGGCGGTTGTATATCAATTATGTAACAGAAAGGACGGGCATTATGCCGAACCAAAATATGAACCAGCATCGCTGCAGCTTTTGCAAGCGGGTCATTACGGTAAAGGATCAATATGATTTGCCGATTTATGATATGAATACCGGTTTTGCCATCTGCAAGAACTGTATCAAGGACATCAATCATATCATCGAGGAGCATGAGGCTGCTACAGCGAGCGAGGAAAAAAAGGACTTTGCCGTGCAGCTCGACGATATCCTCACGAAGAACAAGCCGCATATCATCAAGGAATATCTCGATGAATATATCATCAATCAGGATCGTGCCAAGAAAATTCTTGCCGTTGCCGTCTACAACCACTATAAACGCATGAAATACGGCGCAGACAATGAGAATGACACGGATATCGAGAAATCCAATGTCATCATGATCGGGCCGTCGGGCTGCGGGAAAACAGCCTTGCTTTCCCATCTGTCGAAGCTCTTGGATGTTCCGTTTGCCGTCACGGATACTTCGAGTCTTACGGAAGCCGGCTTTGTCGGCGCTGATGTGGAAGTGGCTGTACGCAATCTCTACTATGCCGCAGACAAGGACATTGCAAAGGCGGAGCATGGCATCATTTACCTGGACGAGTTTGACAAGATTGCCAGAAAATCCGGCGCGAACAACTCCATTACGGCGGATCCCGGCCATGAGGGCGTCCAGCAGGCGCTTCTCAAGATGCTGGAAGGGAGCGTTGTGGAATTCACGGCCCGCGGCCAGCGCAAACATCCGGAGGCTCCCACCATCAAGGTGGACACGAAGAACATCCTCTTCATCGTGGGCGGCGCTTTTGTCGGCATCGACAAGGAAATCTCCAAGCGCCTGAAAAAGGCGGATGCCAGCATCGGTTTTGGCGCGGAGGTGCAGGGAGAAGAAGACAAGCCCAAGTATGACGAGCTCATTCACAAGGTTCGTCCGGAGGATCTTATGGAATACGGCATCATCCCGGAAATCATCGGGCGCCTGCCCATCATCTGCACGCTGGAAACGCTGGACGAGGACGCGCTGCTGCGTATTCTCACGGAACCGAAGAATGCGCCTGTCAAGCAGTACGAGAAGCTTCTTTCCATGGACAATGTCCGGCTGGAATTCCAAGAGGATGCCCTTCGGGCGGTAGCTAAGAAGGCCATTGAGAGGAAAACGGGCGCCCGTTCCCTCAAGGGAATCATCGAGGACACCATGCTCGATGTCATGTTCGAAATCCCGAAATCCAACGAGCCGCGCAAGGTCATTATCACCAAGGAATGCATCGAGAACGGCACCAGCCCGACCATTGAGAATATGTAGCGACTCTTGAATTTGCCCGGTTCTCGTGCAGGAATTCAAGGATGGCGCATGGAATATTCTTAAACGGAAATGCTTCGGTATTTCTTAGAAGCCCCCACCTCTTAGGTGGGGGAGGTTCACGCAGAAAGTGGAAGAAAGGATCTGAAATGGCTATGGAAACCAAATATGATGTGACCGTTACTGCCATCGGCAGTCTGGCACGGACATTCCTTGAAAACAACAACAGCGCCATCATCCTTGATGAAGGTGTGCGCCCGAATCTCGCGGATATGGTCATTGAGCATACGGCGAGCGACCTCAAGGCTGACATTGTCAAGGGCGATAAGCTGAAACTCGGCAACAGCGAGTATTCGGTGGTCAGCGTTGGCGATGTCGTCAATGATACCATCCGGGAGGAGGGGCATTGTACACTGGTATTCAATACGGAAGGGTCCATGCCGGGCCAGGTTCTCCTCAAAGGCCCGGCAACGCCGGTTCTGTCCCTGGGGGCGCATATCACTTTCTTGGGCAAGAAGTGAATCGGTCATGTGGAGGGGTGTGCATGACTCGAGAAAAAAAGCGATGGATTAGGGGATTTGCTGCAATGGCAATCCTGGGATTTTTTGCCTATGCAGCCGTTCCTGTTCCTGATTTGCAGCCGAACATGGACGATGTGGAGGCAGAGCCCAAAGTTGGGGCGGTCACTGCTTTTGCGGCGGAGGCACCTGCCATTGTCCGGCAGCCCCTTCCCTGGTCGGAGGAAAGAGAGCGGCTCACACAGGAATATGCCCAACTGCATTATGGCATGTCCATTACGGAAATCGTGCCACAGGCCGTGGTCGTCCACTGGACTGCCGGAGGTACCTGGCAGAGCGCATATTATACTTTTTACGACGCGACCAGGGCTGATGGGCAGGTGAATGTATCCTCCCAGTTCGTGGTGGACAGGGATGGCACGATTTACCTGCTGACCCCGGAGGAGACGACCATGGGGCGTCATGTGATTGGTTACAACTGGTGTGCCATCGGTATCGAGAATGTCGGCGGCATCGACAATGCGGAGGATTTGACGCCGGAGCAGCTGGAGGCCAATGCGGCACTGATCAGCTATCTGCATGGGAAATACCCGACCATCCGGTATGTGTTCGGCCATTACCAGCAAACCGCTGCCCGTGCCAGTGGTCTTTACATCGAGCATGTGGATGGCTATTACTCCTTGAAAAGCGACCCCGGCCCTATTTTCATGAGAGGACTTCGGGAGCGCCTGTCACCGGAGGGGCTTGTATTCTTTGATGAGTAAAACAGGAAGAACCCGCAGAGAGCGGGTTCTTTTTTTTCTTATTTTCCGGCGGTTCCCACACAGATGGCGATGGAGCGTGGCTCCAGCCCCAAGGGGCATCCATGGTCGGCAAAGACCTTCTTTTTCAGGAAGGACTGCTTGGCATGGGCGGTATCAACGACAATCTGCCAGCGCATTCCCTTGGGGAGATCCGGAAGCCAGATGTCGTGCGGCTCCCAGTGCATGTTCATGCCCACGTAGATGAAATCGTCCTGGCCGTTTTCCAGCTTTCCGGCAAACAGGACGCAGACCACACGGTTGGCATGGGTGTCATCAAACTGCCAGGCATGGACGCCGTGCAGGCTCACGGGAGGGAAGCCCTCGGGAACCCCATCCGATACGTTCCTGAGAACAGGATGCTCTTTCCGGAAAGCAATCATGCTGCGGAAGAAGTCGTAGAGGTCGCGGTTTTTCTCCAGAAGGGTCCAGTCCAGCCAGGAAATCTCGTTGTCCTGGCAGTAGGGGTTGTTGTTGCCGAACTGGGTATTGCCGAACTCGTCCCCCGCCAGGAACATAGGAACGCCCTTGCTCAGGAGAAGGACAGCGGCGGCATTCTTGACGAGCTTTTTCCGCAAGGCCAGAATCTTTTTGTCCTTTGTTTCTCCTTCGACGCCGCAGTTCCAGCTGTAGTTCTCATTGGCGCCGTCGGTGTTCTCCCATCCGTTGGCCTCGTTGTGTTTCTCGTTGTACGAATAGAGATCCCAGAGGGTGAAGCCGTCGTGGCAGGTGATGAAGTTCACGGAGGCATGATCCCCGCGCCATTCGCGGTTGTAGATGTCCTCGGAGCCGGCGACGCGGGCGGCTGCGATATTGGCATAGCCATCATCTCCTTTGAGGAAACGGCGCATATCGTCACGGTACCTGCCGTTCCACTCTGCCCAGCGGCCGTAGTTGGGGAAGGTGCCCACCTGGTAGAGACCGGCGGCATCCCATGCCTCCGCGATCAGGATCATGTCGGCGAGGATGGGGTCGTGGGCGAGTTCCTCCAAGAGAGGCGGATTGTCCAATGGTTCCCCGTCTTGGCTGCGTCCCAAAATGGAGGCGAGATCGAAGCGGAAGCCATCCACATGGTAGTGGCAGACCCAGTAGCGCAGGCATCCGCGTATCATGTCGCGCACAAGAGGATGGTTGCAGTTCATCGTATTGCCGCAGCCGCTGAAGTTCTGGTAGGTTCCGTCGGGCTTCAACATATAGTAGGTTTTGTTGTCAATGCCCTTGAAGGAGAAGCATGGCCCGTCCTCATTGCCCTCGCAGGTATGGTTGAAGACAACATCCAGGATGACCTTGATGTTGTTGTCATGGAAGCACTTGACCAGGTTCTTGAATTCCTCCATCTGCCCGTTCTTCGTCCCCGTGGCGGCATAGCCGGCCTTGGGCGCGAAAAAGCCCACCGTGTTGTAGCCCCAGTAATTGTAGAGGATATCTCCGTCTTTGTTGCGGCGTGGCTCCAGAAGCCCGTCGAACTCATCGAACTCGAAAACAGGCAGAAGCTCCACCGCTGTCACACCCAGGTCTTTGAGATAGGGAATCTTCTCGCGCATGCCGTCAAAAGTCCCCTTGTGCTTCACTCCGGAAGACTCGTCCTTGGTGAATCCCCTGACATGGACTTCGTAGATGATCAAATCGTTGTGGGGCCACTTCAAAGGATGATCCGCGCCCCAATCGAACTCCCATGCAGAAATCCTGCCGCGGAACTGGAAGGGGTTCGTAGGGTCGGGCAGATGCCCCCAAACTTCGCGCCCCGTCACGATCAAGGCACGGGGATCCAAGAGGCTTTTCCCGGCATCGTAAAGGAGCCCCTTCTGTTCATCATATTCCCCGTCAAGCCGGAAACCGTATTCCAGATCTTCGCAGTCCAGGTCGAAAATGAACATGGAAAAAATATGCCCCATGCGATATTTGTCTGTGAAAGGCAGGACGGCAAAGGGCTTTTTCTCATGTGCATGATACAATACCAGTTCGCAGGAAGCCGCCTCTTTGGAATACAGGGAAAAATTCACGCCCCCTGGAAAGAGCGTCGTGCCGGGCAACAGAAAAAAACCCGGACGGATATGGAATCCTTGGCAGGTGTCCATCGGCATCATCGTAAGCTGCATAATACTTCACATCTCCAAACATCTCATAAAAACATTCGCATAGCAAAACTTATCTTTTTAAATATTCTCTGTCATTCCCCAAATTCCTTCTGTATTCTGCCAGCCCGGAAAGTTCCCTGACAAGATGAGAAAAATATCCGGCTCATAAAAACAAAGTAACTTTATAAAGAAGGATTTATATTTGATTGCAGCGAATTCTTTTGAGAATGGAACCGTTAAGAAGGAGCAGGGACTGTCCTGTTCCGTTGTTTGAACAGGGGATGAGATATAACATGGCAACAGTTGATCGTTTCAAGGATATTGTGAAGAAAGGGCATCTGCCTGAGGAACAGGGCGGGCAGGCATTGACCGCCCAGATGAAGTACGACTGCCTAGCTGCGGCTCATACCATGGAGCAGATTCTGGAGCTTGCAGCAGCCTTTGAGAAACGGGCAAAAAAACGGGATTCCCTCCGGGAAAAGCTCTCCGCAACCACGCGCAAGGCACTCCAGAAGCTCATGGACAGCGAAGAGGCTTTCTCCCGCACTAAGGACATCGATGCCGCCATCAATATCCTTGCCGCCTGCCGCACGGAGCTTCTTATGATGGAAGGGGAGGAACTGTCGGAGAAGGCATTGAAGAAGATCATTGCCGATGGGATTACGGCGAAATAAAACAAGGGGCTGCCGCGCCTATCGTTGCGAGGCAGCCCCTTTCCATCGGGCGGGTCTTCAAAGCATGGTGCGGGCAGCGTAGCAGAGCAGGACCACCACCAGTGAGAAAAGGTATTCTGTGATCGAGCCCACGGTGAACAAGCGAATGCCCACTTTGCGGCTGGGCGTGAGCAGAGGGACTTTGCCGCAGACAGAATCTTCCGCAATATGCAGAAGCGCGCCAATCCCCAGAGCAATGCCCAGATGGATCGGTGTTTCCGCAAGGGAGAGAAAGGCAGCGCTGCCAAAGAATCCGGGCAGAGAAGAAGCATCCTGACATTTTGCAAGAAGCCCGATGAACGCCAGGTAGATCAGCGGGCAGTGGGACCAGCCGCGATGACGGCTGCGCCATTTCCGGAACGATATCCCTCCTCGGGGATTTCCTTCTACCTTGTCAGGAAAGATAGCTCCTGCCATACTGAAAGATGCGAACAGCAAATCTTCTGTCACGGTGTAGACAATGACGCCTGTAACGACCTGATGATTGATCCATTTCATTGGCATCGCCTTTCTCATTCAAACGATTATGTCCTATTTTAGCATATATGTTTCCTTTTTCCAAGAGAAAACATGGCGGCAGAATCGGAGGATTTCGCCTATGGCGAAATCCTCCGATTGGCGTTATAATATTGTCAGAGAGAAATGATAGAACAGGAGCAATTGAATGGACGACTATACATGGCAGAAGACATTGCAAAAGCGACGAAGCAGGCGCTATCGGCAGACATTGCTGCTGTTTTTGCTGCTCGGTACCATCATAGCCGCTGCTGTATGGTATTTCGGCATTTATATACGCACGCCGGAATACGCTCTCCGGCAGACGATGAACGCCTTGGAGAATAACGATGCCGTGGCTTTTCAGCAGCATGTGAACCTCGATCTTCTGACGGCAAATGCCTATGATGACCTGACTGTTGACCTCTTTGCCTACGATGCCACGCTGACACCGCAGACGAAGGTGCTTTTTGAGAAATTCTATGTCATGATCAAGCCGCAGATCACAGAGGGCGCAAAAGAAACCATTCTGGCCCGTCTCGACAAGAACGCATGGATCTTGCCGGGGGGCGTGGATATCCTCAAGGGGCGGCAGCTCGGCATTGACTACGAAAGGCTTCTGGAGCGCAGCCAGCTCCGCAACACTACGCTTGTGGGATTGGGCGAGATTTCCCATAACGGCACGACGGCCGTGGCAGAACTGAATGTCATCGAGGATTATACGCAGACGCCGTTCAAGTTGGAGCTTGTCATGGAGGAATCTCCCGAGGGGCTATGGCAGATTGCCTATATCAGGAACTACAAGGATTACCTGAATATCATCGCGCCGCTGCAGAACAAGGATATTGCGGATTATATCGCTGCCACGCAGGATATCGTGGATCAGAGCAACCGGGAATTCCAGAAGCAGCAGCAGCGGTTCCGGAACCTTACGAGGACCTCTTCCGGCCGGCTTTCCGAAAAACAAAAGAGCGAGATCCGCGCCTTGCTTCTGGATGAGGTCATCCCATCCCTCAAGAAGCGCCAGCAGAAACTGGATGAGATTGAGATACCCACAGGCGCGACCTATCTTGCCCGCTTGCGCCAGCAGTCCACGGAAATCACGATCAAGACCTGGCAGCATTTCGTCAAGGCTCTCCGGGAGGACAAGCCCGTGGAATTCGAAACGGCAGAAACCCTCCATAAGCAGCAGTTGGAAATCGACCTTCGCATCGAGGATATCATCAAGCATACTGCCGTGAGCAAAAATATACCAAATATCCCATAAGATATCTCAATATCCCTTGATGGATAGGCAGAAAGGGTGTAAAATAAAAGAAAACGGATGCATCATTCAAATCCATCGAAAAGGCAGGTGAAAATGCGCCCTCCATGCGATTCGATCGAATTTTTTCACAAGGAAGCGCAGCGAATCATGAAGACACGACATCAACTGATTGCCCCGGTCAGCGGTCAGACCATTGCCTTAGGGCAAGTGCCGGATCCGATTTTTTCGGAGAAACTCACGGGTGATGGCCTCGCTATTCTGGCCAACAGCAGACAGGTGGTGGCTCCCTGCGACGGGGAGATTACCCTGTTCTTTGACACGAAGCATGCTTTTGCCATCACGACGGATGACGGTGTGCAGATTCTCGTGCATGTGGGGCTTGATACCATCCTGTTGGAGGGTGTCGGCATCAAGGCATTGCATAAGCGGGGAGATTATGTGAAGGCCGGTACCCCTATCCTGGAGCTGGACCTGGAATTCCTCAAACGGCGTCGCATCAACCTCATTTCCCCTGTCCTCATCGTCAATTACGACAAAGTGGCGGAACTTCTTCCCCACGAGAGCGGCGATGCCGTGGAAGCAGGAGAAGATTGTGTTCTGGAATATGCTGTGTGAATCGGACGAAAAAAACAAGGCCGTGGCAAAATCATTTTGCCACGGCCTTGTTTTTTATTGCATCCGCGCAAGATCCCGAAATCTGGTAAACTCCTTCTGGAAGAAAAGGTTTACAGTGTCCACGGGGCCATTGCGGTGCTTCGCTATGATGACTTCCGTGATGTTCTTGTTTTCCGTGTCCTGGTCGTAATAGTCCTCGCGGTAGAGGAACATGACGATGTCCGCATCCTGTTCCAGGGAGCCGGACTCGCGGAGATCCGAGAGCATGGGCTTCTTGATCTGACGGGACTCCACGCCGCGCGAGAGCTGCGAGAGCGCTACCACCGGCACATTCAGTTCCCTTGCAAGAGCCTTCAATGAACGGGAGATATCGGAGATTTCCTGCTGGCGGTTGTCTCCCATCCGCGGCCCCCGTCCCTGCATGAGCTGCAAATAATCGATGATGATGAGATCCAATCCATGCTCTGCCTTGAGGCGCCGTGCCTTGGAGCGGAGCTCCATGACCGTGATGCCTGCCGTATCGTCGATATAGAGCTTCGCACGGGATATCCGGTCTGCTGTGTTGATGAGATTCCCCCACTCATCATCCTGCAGCTGTCCTGTGCGCAGGCGTTGGGAGTCGATGGATCCCTCGGAGCAGAGCATGCGCTGCACGAGCTGTTCCTTCGACATTTCCAGGGAGAAAAAGGCAACGGAATATCCCTGGAGGGATACATTGGTTGCGATATTCAGCGTGAAGGCTGTCTTTCCCATGGAAGGACGGGCTGCCACAAGAACGAGATCCGAGGCTTGGAGGCCGGATGTCAGCTGATCCAGATCTTTGAATCCCGTGGACAGCCCCGTAAGCCCGCCCTTGGATTCATAGAGTGTAGAGATGCGGTCAATGGATCGCACGATGATGTTTTTGATCGGTTCGAAGGCAGCGTTTGTCCGGCCGGAAGCCACGGCGAGGATCTTCTTTTCCGCCGCATCCATGATCTCTTCGACTTCATCTGCCCCTTCGTAAGCATTGCTGGCGATTTCCGTTGCCGCATCGATGAGATTCCGAAGCTCGGCTTTTTCCCGCACAATCTTTGCGTGATGCACTACATTTGCCGCTGTAGGGATGCTGTTGGCAAGAGATGCGATAAATGTAATGCCTCCGATTTTGTCCAGCTGGTTTCTCTTTCGGAGCTGCTCTGTGAGTGTCACGAGGTCTACCGCCTCATTGTTTACGAAGAGTTCTTCCATCGCATTGTAGACGATGCGATGGGCCTCTCTGTAAAAGTCATCCGGCTGCAGGATTTCCTGCACTTCCGTCAGGGCTTCTTTCTTGATGAGAATAGCCCCGAGCACAGCCTGCTCGGCTTCTATGTTTTGTGGCGGCATGCGTTCCGTCATGCTGTTTTATCCTCCTCTTCCTCCTCAAAGATATAGGAAAAGGCTTCTTCTGCCGTGGAAACCGGATGGATATCCAGGCCGAGATGACCTTTGGGTATGTCTTTGCTGTTTTCTTTCGGAATGACCATCGTTTTGATGCCTGCCTGTTTCGCGCCGTAGGCCTTTTCGAAAACACCGCCTACAGGGCGCACCCGCCCCTGAAGGGAAATCTCCCCTGTTACGGCGACATCCTGCCGGATCCTGCGTCCTGTCACAGCGCTGACGATTACAGCGAGGATGGCGGTTCCCGCACTGGGGCCGTCGATATTGCCGCCCCCGATGACATTGATATGGATATCATAGTCGTTGATGTCCTTGCCGGTGAGGGCGCGCATGACAGAGGCTGCGTTGAATACGGAATCCTTCGCCATGCTTCCGGCTGTTTCGTTGAAGCGGACTGTTCCCTTTCCCTTTTCATGGGCGGGGAAAGCCACCGCCTCGATCTCGATGGCGGATCCCAGGAAGCCCGCTACGCCAAGCCCGAAGATATGTCCCTTGCGAAGTTCAGCGGAAGCCTTCTTTGTCACGAAAGGGGAAAGCCTGCTCACCTGGGCGACTTCATAGATGTCAGCTTTGCCGACCGTCACCGGAATTTGTGCCGACAGGATTTCTTTGGGCTTTTTCGTCAGATCCACTTTTTCCGCATTATCTGCAGGGCTTTGGGAATCTTCGGAAGGGGCGGTCCCTATTTCCCGTTCCATGGCAAGGCTGTAGGCGTCTGCCAGAATGTTGATGGCTTTGCGTCCCTCGATGGTGTATTCGCTGATCAGCTCCGCAATGCCGTCTTCCAATGTGGCGCCCAGTTTCTTTGCCGCATTGGATACGATTTCTTCAATGTGCTTCGGCGTCAGCGGCTCGAAATAGATTTCCGCGCAACGGGATCGCAGAGCCGGATTGATATGGGAAGCATCGCGGGTCGTGGCGCCGATGAGCACGAAATCCGCAGGTGCCCCTTCCTCGAACAGTTTTTTGATATAGGGCGGCACTTTTTCGTCCGTCGGGTCATAGTAGGCAGACTCAAAGAAAGCGCGCTTGTCTTCCAGGACCTTGAGGAGCTTGTTCTGGAGCATTTCATCCATTTCGCCGATTTCGTCGATGAAGAGAATGCCGCCGTGGGCATCGGTGACAAGACCGGGTTTCGGCTCCGGTACGCCGATGTCTGCCAGGCTTTTCTGTGCTCCCTGATAGATGGGATCGTGAACAGAGCCCAGCAAGGGGTTTGTCATGTCCCTGGGATCCCAGCGCAGTGTCGTGCCATCGGTTTCCACGAAAGGCGCTTTTAGGGAAAAGGGGGAATGCTCCTTTTTTTTCGCAACTTCCAGCACAAGGCGGGCAGCCGTCGTCTTGCCAACTCCCGGCGGACCGTAGAGCAGGAGATGCTGCGGATAAGGGGAACTGAGCTTTGCCATGAGCGACTTCACGGCCCGCTCCTGCCCCACAATCTCGTCCAACGACTTCGGGCGCAGGAGTTCCATGACGGATTGCGTGAGATGGACTTTTTCCAGGTTCTCAAGCTCCTCGCGTTTCTTTGCGTCATGAGGGGATTCCGCCTCTGGTTTCTCTTCCTTGAGGACCTGCATGCGGATATCTTTCACGTAATCCTCATGCTCCTGTTCCAGTTTTTCGTTGACCTTTCTTTCAATCTTGTCCTCAAGGTTGCGGCGGGCCATGATATCCGCCAGCCTTTCGGAAAGCTGGGCGAGGATGGCAGGGATTTCCTCGTCCTTGGGCACGGTGTTCAGCGTAGGATTCTCCTCCAAAATGCGCCAGAGAGCCAGGACGCGTTCCCCTCGCACAGTGGAACGCATATATTTCAGTGCATCCAGCTTTCCGGCCATGATGACCAGCTTATCCGAACCCATGACATCCACCAGCATCGTATAAAGAGCCGCGATTTCGCGATCCAGCTCCGTGATCTCCTCCAGAGGATACTGCGTCATAGGCTGTTCCCTGTGGAAACGACTGAAAAAATCAGACAAGAATCCCATATCATACCTTCCTTTGTTTGTTTCGATTTACGCCGGCATTTTCAGGAACATGACAAGCCTTAGGAACTGTGAGGATTGGCCTCTTGCGGGTGCCCATGCGATACAGGCTCTTTGTGCATGTTCAAGATTCCGGTGCTTCCATTATACAGCAATTGGAAAGTTTTGCCTATGGCAAAACTTTCGTTCTTGCGCTATACTATGTTTTGGTTGACAAGTTTTGCACCGCATGATACTATGTAAAACATATAAAATAGATAGGTATTAAGGAGCACGGCTTCATGATAAAGCTATCCCAGATAGAAAAAGTATATGACAGCCCCTCCGGCCCCGTGAAGGCGCTCAGGAACATCAGCCTCGAAATCGGGAGAGGGGAAATCTACGGCATCATCGGCCTCAGCGGCGCGGGAAAGTCCACGCTGATCCGCTGTATCAATATGCTGGAACGCCCGACCTCCGGGCAGGTCATCGTCGATTCCAGGGATCTCACCGCTATGAGCGAAGGGGAGCTTCGCAAAGCAAGGAAAGAGATCGGCATGATCTTCCAGCATTTCAACTTGCTTTCTTCGGCGACGGTTTATGACAACATCGCCTTTCCGCTCCGTCTTTCGGGTACGGGAGAAGACATCATCCGGAAAAAGGTGGAGCCGCTCCTGAATCTCGTCGGCCTCGCTGACAAGGCGCACCAATACCCTTCCCAGCTCTCAGGAGGGCAGAAGCAGCGCGTCGGCATCGCGAGGGCATTGGCCAGCGACCCGAAGGTGCTCCTCTGCGACGAGGCCACGAGTGCACTGGATCCGCAGACAACAAAGTCCATCTTGGAGCTCATTCGCGACATCAACCGGAAACTTTCCCTGACCGTCGTGGTCATCACTCACGAGATGCAGGTCATCAAGGACATCTGCGACAAAGTGGCCGTCATAGAGAACGGTGTCATTGCGGAACAGGGCACGGTCATGGAGGTTTTCACCAACCCCCAAAAGCCCATCACAAAGGAATTCATCAGCGTTCTCCTTTCCAACGAACTCCCGGCGGCTTTTCGCGGGAACGCGATTTCCAAGGAGCCCGTGCCCGGCAGCTATCTCCTGCTGCGGCTTATCTTCCTCGGGGAATCCGCGGACGATCCCGTCATTGCCGGCATGATACGTTCCTGCAATGTCGAATGCACCCTGCTGTTCGGCAATCTCGACCAGATCAAGTCCACGCCCTTCGGGCGCATGATCATCGGGATTACCGGCGGGGAGAAGGACATCGAGGAAGCCTTGGATTATCTGCGGGCTTGCGATCTCAGGATGGAGGTGATCGGCTATGTCAAGCGACATGCTGCCTCTCTTGACTAAGGCGCTCGGCGAGACGGTCTATATGGTGGCGGTTTCCATGGCCATCGCGACGATTCTCGGCGTTCCTCTCGGCGTTCTTCTCCACACGACCGGCAAGGGGCAGATACTGGAGTCCCTGGTTCTGAACCGGTGCATTGGCGCTGTGGTCAACGCTGTCCGTTCCATTCCTTTTATCATCCTCATGGTGGCTATCATCCCGCTGACCAGGCTTCTCGTAGGGAGTGCCATCGGGACAACGGCGGCCATGGTTCCCTTGGTCATTGCCTCGGTTCCCTTTATCGGACGGCAGGTCGAGACTTCCTTGAAGGAAGTTCCCTATGGCATTGTGGAAGCAGCTCTTTCCATGGGGGCGACGCCTGTGCAGATTATATGGAGAGTCCTTTTGCCGGAGGCGATGCCGAGCATCATTGCCCAGCTCACCACGGTCATCATCGCATTGGTGGGGGAATCCGCCATGGCAGGTGCCATTGGTGGCGGCGGTCTGGGAGATCTCGCCATCCGGTATGGCTACCAGCGCTTCCGTCCGGATGTCATGCTCGCCACCGTCGTTATCCTTATCGTTCTCGTTCAGCTCGTTCAATTTGCCGGCAATACCCTTGCACGGCATTTGAATAAAAAGTAACTTTCTAATGGTACTTTCTAAAGGAGGAATCATCAATGAAAAAAGCATTTGCGCTCCTGGCGGCACTCATGGCAGCCTGTCTGGTTCTCACCGGCTGTGGCGGCGACCAGGCCAAATCGTCCGGCTCCGGGGCATCGTCTTCTTCCGGGGCGAAGGTTCTGAAAGTCGGCGCGACTGCCGTTCCTCATGCGGAGATTCTGGAGATCATAAAGCCTGCCCTCCAGAAGGAAGGCATTGAGCTCAATATTATCGAATTCAGCGATTACGTGCAGCCGAACCTCGCTCTCAACGACAAGGAGCTGGATGCGAACTTCTTCCAGCATGCCCCCTATCTGGAGAACTTCATCAGCGAGCACAAGGACTGCAAGATTGCCAATGCCGCAGGGATCCACATCGAGCCCATGGGCATCTACTCCAGGAAGATCAAGGATATCAAGGAACTGAAGGACGGCGCCTCCATCGCTGTTCCCAACGACCCCACCAATGAGGGCCGCGCCCTCCTCCTTCTGGAGAAGGCAGGCGTCCTGAAGCTCAAGGCCGGTGTCGCGGAGAAGGCGACCATCCAGGACATCGCGGAAAACCCCAAGAACATCAAGTTCCAGGAGGTTGAGGCCGCTCAGGTTCCCCGCACCTTGGAGGATGTGGATGCCGCTGTCATCAATACGAACTATGCCATGCAGGTGGATCTCGTCCCCACCAAGGATGCCCTCTTCATCGAGGATAGCACTTCCCCCTACGTGAACATCATCGCCGTCCGCCAGGGCGACGAAAAGCGTCCGGAGATCGAGGCGCTCATCAAGGCATTGAAGTCTGACAAAGTAAAGGAATTCATCACAGAGAAATACAAGGGAGCCGTTGTCCCGGCTTTCTGAGGAACCTGCCGAAAAAGGGCTTCCACGCATATTGCTTGCGTGGAAGCCCTTTTTATATTTATGAAGTTCGCGGTATCATCAGAAATCTTTCCCCGTCAGCATCTGATAGGCTTCCTTGTACTTCGCGATGGTTTTGTCGATGATGTCCTGGGGAAGGAGGTAATCGCTGTCCGGGTTTGCCTTGAGCCAGTCGCGCACGAACTGTTTGTCGTAGGATGGCTGGGACTGGCCGGCCTTATAGCCTTCCAGCGGCCAGAAACGCGAGCTGTCCGGGGTCAGCACTTCATCGCCGAGGACGATGTTTCCCTTCTCGTCAAGGCCGAACTCGAATTTCGTGTCTGCAATGATGATGCCTCGGGTCAAGGCATAGTCGGCGCATTTCTTGTAGATGGCAATGGTGAAGTCCCGTACTTTCTCCACATACTCCCGACCCTTTCCCGGGAATGCCTGTTCCAGTACCTTGGCACCTTGTTCCAGGGACACATTCTCATCGTGATCCCCAAGTTCTGCCTTGGTGCTCGGCGTGAAAATCGGTTCCGGCAGTTTCTCGGACTCCTTGAGCCCCTGCGGGAGCTTGATGCCGCAAATCTCGCCGCTCTTTTGATAGCTCTCCCAACCGCTGCCTGTGATGTAGCCCCTCACGATGCATTCCATGGGAATCATTGTGAGCTTCTTGCATTTCATGCTGTTCCCCAAAAATTCCGGCTGGCGGAAGAATTCCGGCATATCCGCATTGTCCACGGAAATCATGTGGTTGGGCAGAATGTCCTTTGTGAAGTCGAACCAGAACTTCGACATCTGCGTGAGGATAGCTCCCTTCCGGGTGATCCGGTTCTTCAAGATATGGTCGAACGCAGAGATGCGATCCGTTGCCACCATGATGATGCTGTCCCCGGCATCATAGACCTCGCGGACCTTGCCGGACTTGAATGGCGTGTATTCTTTCATAAAATGCCCTCCTGATCGAGAGTGAACAAAATAATCCTGACAGGGTTATCATAGTAAGAAATGGAAGGCTTGTCAAGGAAACCGACAGGGTGACATGCCGATTTTGCTTTGCTCATGGAAGGATTCCCGGCCATGATGCAGAAATATACTCATAGAGACAGGATATTTCTGCAAAGTCGGGGATGGTGCCATGAAAGATCATTTCAAGGAACGGAACACGAGGGATTATCACCAGAAGCAGCTCTTTTCCAAGGAAGAGCTGGAGGCGCGGGAGAGCCTCTGTGTCCATGAGCAGCCTCCCTTCTGCTCGGCGGCTTGCCCCATGAAGCTGGATGTGAGGGAATTCATGGCAAAGATGGCGGCGCGGAAATTCACGGAGGCCCGGGCCATGCTGGAGCGCATTTCCCCCTTCCCGGAGATCCTGGCCCATGGATGCCATCATCCCTGCGAGGCGGCCTGCCGCAGGGGAGAGGCGGGGGAAAGCATCGACATCGCGGGTCTGGAGCGCGCCGCCATGTTCCTAGGAGCGCCCCGGAAGGGGAAAGGGCTCCTGAAATTCAGGAAGAAAAAAAAGGCGGCGGTGTTCGGCACGGAGCTCTTTACGCTTCTTGTGGCAGCGCAGCTGGCCGACAAAAGCTATCCCGTGGAATTCTATGTGGAAGCGGAAGACGCAGATGCTCTCCTGCGCCTTTGCGCGCCGTTTCTTCCACCGGAGGCTATGGCGCGGGAAATGGCCCGGCTGGGCAGGATGGATGTGAACATCTTCTATGGGAGTCCCGTTACCCCCGCTTTTGTGGAGGAAAAACGGAAGGGCTTTGAGCTGCTCTGCGCCGCAGGCTATCTCGTGCAGGAGGCGCCGGATCCTGTGACACTGCTTGGGGAAGACGGTATTCTCTGCGCCCCGCCGGCTTCGGAGGATGATGGAATGGGGGAATGCCTGCGGGTCTTCTATGATGCGAGAAGGGCCAGTGTCTCGGCGGATCGGTTGGCGCAAGGGCTGGATCCCTCCACCATGCGGGGTGAGGAAGGAACCGTCACCTCGCGCCTCTACACGGATCTGTCCCAGACAGCATCTTCTTTCCGCATTCCCCTGCCCGGGGAAGAGGCGGAAGGCTATGGGGAGGCTGCTTCCCGGGAGGCTTCGAGGTGCATCCAATGCGCCTGTGAGGAGTGCCTCAAAGGCTGTGTGTATCTTCGCCATTTCTCGAAGTTCCCACGGATCCTGACGCGGGAGATTTACAACAATGCGGGCATTATCATGGGGGATCACATGATGAACAAGCCCATGAATAGCTGCTCTCTCTGCGGACAGTGCAAAGTGACCTGTCCCAACGGCTACGATATGGGGGAAATCTGCCGGCTGGCAAGGGAGAATATGGTGGACACGGGGAAGATGAGCCTTGCCGTGCATGAATTCGCCCTGCAGGACATGCTGTTCTCCAATACGGAGGCCTTTCTCAGCTGTGTTCCCTTGGGGCGGGAAGAGCCCTGCCGCTATGTTTTCTTCCCCGGCTGCCAGGCAGGCGCTGTTGCGCCGGAGGCGGTCATCCGGGCGTATCGGGACATTTCCGGGCGGCTGGAAGGAGGAGTCGCGCTGATGCTCGGCTGTTGCGGCGCCATCGCGAAATGGGCCGGGCGGCGGGAGATGTTTGCGGAGCAGAAGGAGTTCTTGCGGCAGGAATTGAGAAAGCTCGGAAACCCGGTGATTCTCGCCGCATGTCCCACCTGCAAGAAAACGATGGAAGAAGAGGGGCTTGGCAGGGTGAAGGGAGTTTGGGAGCTTCTTCTGGGCATCGGGCTTCCGGGAGAGGCCGCTTCTGAAGGCGGGGAGGCTGTCCTGCACGATGCTTGCGGGGCGCGGAACGATGCAGGAATGCGGGAGGATGTCCGCAGGATTGCAAGGGAGCTTGGCTTTACTCTGCTTCCTGCCGAATGGACAGGGGACAAGACTTCCTGTTGCGGCTATGGCGGGCTGGTTTCCTATACGAATCGGGACGTGGCGGCAAAAATGGCGGAGGAGTGCCGGAAGGAATTCCCGGAGGCACCCTATATCACCTACTGCATGGCATGCCGGGATCGGCTGGCGAGGCAGGGAGCGCAGTCCATGCACCTTCTGGAGCTTCTCTATGCCGCCCCGGCGGGGGAGCCGCCGGACATATCGGAGAAGAGGAAGAACCGGCTTCTTTTGAAGGAGCGGGTTTTGCGGGAATTTTGCGGGGAGGAACTTATGCCGGAGGAAATGGGATTTGCGGGGGAGATCACGGAGGAAGCCCGCCGACAGATAGACGACAGGATGATCCTCGACACGGACGTTTGGAAGGTGATGAAGCACTACCGGGAGACGGGGGAGGCCATCCTCGACCAAAAGACGGGACTTCTGACCGCATGCCGCCGCATCGGGAACGTGACTTTCTGGGTGAAGTTCACGGAGGAAGAGAACGGATATACCGTCCGGGGCGCCTACAGCCATCGGATGACGGTGCAGACAAGGTAGGTGGGCGGCATGGCGGAAAAGAAGAACTATTACACCATAGAAACGGACGGTAGCCTTATCTGCCAAAAATGTGGGGTTCCCCTGGAGAAGTCCAATGCCGTTTTCAGCTACCTCGAAAACGCCTTTCCCGTGGAACTGCCGGTCTGCCCGAAATGCGGCTTCGTCTATGTGCCGGAGGAACTTGCCATGGGGAAAGTGCTCTCCGTGGAGAAGGTATTGGAGGACAAGTGAGGGCGCTTCACCCCGGCGGAACCGAAACGACCATGCGCCTTCTCCAAATGGCGGAGGCGCATGCTGCTCCGGCCTCGAACCGCTGTGCTTTGGACATGGGCGCCGGGAATGGGGAGGCTGTGCGCCTTTTGGAGGGGCAGGGATGGAAAGCCACAGGGATTGATTTGGAGCCGGGGGAGGGCATCCTTTGGGGGAACATGCTCCATACTCCCTTCCTAGAGGGGAGTTTCGATCTCGTGCTCTCCGAATGTTCTTTCTATATCACGGGAAGCTTGGAGGGGGCGATTGGGGAAGCATGGCGCATCTTGAAGCCGGAAGGAGTGCTTGCCCTGGGGGATGTGTATTTCGGAACGGCTGACGAGTGGGAAAGGATGCTGGCCGCGCATTCCTTCTGCCTGCTTGAACTGGAGGACATCACGGATCTCTGGCGCGAATACTATCTGGCATGTGTCTGGGAGGGAACCGCCGAGGCTTTCTGTCATGTCCGTGGGAAGGGTTGCCGCTATTATTTGGCTGTTGCGGGAAAGGAGCGGGGATGACGATGGATGATGTGCTGGAACGCATGCTGGAACTTTCGAGGGATGGCTTTTTCTGCGGGCAGATTCTCCTGACATTGGCTCTGGAATCCGAGGAAAAGGAGAATCCAGACCTCATTCGCGCCATGGGCGGACTCTCCGGAGGAATCGGGAATACCGGGGAGATCTGCGGCGCATTGACGGGAGGGGCATGTTTTCTTTCTTACTTCCTGGGCAAGGGGGAGGCGGATGAGCTGGAGCACCCCGACGGGAACAGGATTCTGGGGGAATTCGTGGAATGGTTCCGGGACTACACCGGAGAATACGGGGGCATTTCCTGCCGATGCATCCTGCAGGGGGACGAGCGGAACAAGATCCAGCGCTGTCCTATGCTCCTGCAGGCGGTGTTGGAGAAGTGCATGGAGCTTTTGGAGCAGCATGAGGCAATCTGAGAAAGGCGCGTTCCCATGGACAAAAGAATTTACTTGAACAATGCGGCCACGAGCTGGCCGAAGCCGGATGGTGTGGCAGAGGCGGTGAAAAAGGCACTGGAGGCGCTGCCCGGCTCCATGCACCGCGGAGGAATCGAGGACTTCGATGTGTTCGCGGCCGTGCGGCAGCGCATGGCAAGGCTGATGGGCGTGGCGGACGGGGAAGATATCGCTCTGGGTCCCAATGCGACATGGGGGCTGAATCTCGCTTTGCATGGCTTTCCGTTAGAGGCGGGCGATGTGGTCATCGCGACCAAAGCCGAGCACAACAGCGTCCTTCGTCCTCTGCATGACAGGGAGGCGAGGGAGGGAATCCGCGTCCTGTACCTGGACACGGACGAGACGGGGTGTGTCCGGGCGGAAGCATGGGAAGAAGCATTGAAGAAACATCGTCCGAAACTTGCCGTCTTTCCCCATGCTTCCAATGTGACCGGAGCAGTCCATGATGCCGCTGCCATGGCGGCTCTTGCCAAGTCCTTCGGTGCAGCGGTTCTTCTGGACGCTTCCCAGAGCCTTGGCTGGATCCCCGTGGAAGCGGATTCCTGGGGCATTGATATGCTTGCCTTCACGGGACATAAATACCTCCTGGGCCCCCAGGGAACGGGAGGGCTTTTCGTCCGAAAGGGAATCCGGCTTCGCCCGTGGCTGCAGGGCGGCACGGGAATCCACAGCGACTTGGCGGAAATGCCCGTGGAAATGCCCCTTCATCTGGAGGCGGGAACCGGAAACGAGCCATCCTTCCATGGACTCTTGGCAGCCTTGGAATGGGCAGGGGAACACCCGCTGGAGACTGCGGAGATTTCATCCCTCGTGCTGTGCCTGCGGGAAGGTTTGCAGGAGGCCGGGGCAAGAGTCATCCTGCCCGAAGGGGAAACGACCCCCGTCGTCAGTTTCACCCTGCCGGGGGAAAGCGCGGCGGATGTGGGATATCTGCTGGAGGAAAGCTATGATATCATTTGCAGGACGGGTCTGCACTGCGCGCCGAAGATTTTTTCCTGCCTCGGAGTCCCGGAAACGGTCAGGCTGTCCCTGTCGCGTTTCACAAGCAGGGAGGAAATCCATGCCGTCATTGAGGCTGTGAGGGATATCAGGGGATGAAATTCGAACGGAAAAAAGTGGAAAACTGCTTTGCCGATTCCAGAACGTATGAATACCGGATTCCTGTTTCTGCAAGGGAATTGGAAGAAGCCCTGCCCAATCCATGGGAAATGCGCCGGAACGAAAAGCTCCGGCGCCCCGTGTTCATCGCGGAGAAAGAAGGCATCCGGCTCAAGGGAATCCTGGCGGGGAACACCGTGCGGGCGAGCTTCCCGGAAACGGAATGGGAAAGACGGCAGAGGGAATTCGAGGAATGGCTGGAAGGTCTGGAGATTGATTTGGAAAAAAATGTATAAGACGGTTTTGATGATGAAGGAAATGAGAGGCGGTTATGAAGCAGCATTATGTGATGCCTGTGGGGGTGGATGATTTCCGACGGGTGCGGGAGCAGTATTACTATGTGGACAAGACGGACTTCATCAAAGCGTTGATTGACGGCCATGCCCAGGCCACCCTCATTACCCGTCCCAGGCGCTTTGGCAAGACACTTTCCATGAGCATGCTCTATTACTTCTTCACGTTGGAGGATGCAATGGATCATCGCGCTCTGTTCGAGGGCAGCAAGATCGAAAAAGCGGGAGAACGGTATATGGCAGAGCAGGGGACGCGGCCTGTCGTGTTCCTCAGCTTGAAGGATATCAGGGAAAGTTCTTTCGAAGATATGCTGGCAGGCTTTGCCTGCCTTATGAGCCAGGGGGCAGATTCCGGACTTTCACCGGTTAGAAACGTGTACCGCCGGGCGCACTACGCACAAAGGCCGCCTGCATTTCCGTGCAAGCGGCCTTTGCATGAGTCGGATAAAATGAGACTTCCGTGGGAGTTTTAGACTCTTACGGAATTTAGTCGAATTTACCCAGTGCTTTATGGGGGCTAAGACTCCCGTTATCATCGGATAAAATTCAGAGCATTCCCAAGCCACGTGCAAGTTCCTGAATACGGGGCATGGGCAGATGCGTGTATCTTTCCACTTGCGAGAATGCCATGTGGTCGCGAAGCATAGCCTTGGCACTCTCTTCTTTTTCTGTCATAGCTCTTTTGCGTTCTTCATCTCGTCCCCTATCCAGGCCA
>CACYDT010000138.1 GCA_902773295.1 uncultured Veillonellaceae bacterium
AGAGCGTGTAAGACGGAACGGCTACGGTCGTGCCGCAGTGCTCAGCGAACCAAGAATCCCCTGGCTTCAGCCATGGGGAGTGTCAAGCCACTTCTCCACAAAGCAAAACACCTCGAAGCCCCATATTTCATAGGGGGTCGAGGTGTTTCTATCTCTCTATCAGTTCGGCTATGATTTTGCCGTTGCACCACGCTCCCAAGGCCGGGTCATCACATCAATGAGCACCCTGGTGGTGAAATACTGCTCCGCCCCGGTTTCCTTGGCCAGGTTCAAAAAGAGGATATAGGCCAGCTCTGTCACAACCGTCCCGAAGATAATTGGAGATATGCCGCTCCAACGGTACCCCATGAGACAAGCAAGGATTACAGCAAATGGGCGCGGAGTTCCTCGTTGCTCGCTGCCGACAGGTAGGCCGGGGGGATGTCCAGCACGGTCTTGCAGCCGGACTGTCCTTCCTTTGCCATGCGGCAGGCGGCGCGGGCATAGGCGATGAGGACACTGGTGGTGAACTCGGGATTGGAGTCCAGCTTCAGGCTGAACTCGATGATGTGGTTGTGCTCCTTTTCGTGTCCCGTCCTGCCGGAGCGGATGACGAAGCCGCCATGGGCAAGACCGCCATGGTTCTTCAAAAGCTCTTCCTCGCTGATGAAATGCACCGTGGTATCGTAGTCGGCAAAGTAGTTGGGCATGGTCTTGATCTCCTGCTCCACCTTTGCCGCATCCGCGCCTTCCTCCAGGACGACAAAGCACTCCCTCGTGTGCTTCTGGCGCGTGGTTAGTTCCGGATTGCTGCCGGAGCGCACCGCATGGAGGGCGCTTTCCACAGGTACCGTGTACTGCTTCGCGTTCTTCACGCCCTCTATGCGGCGGATGGCATCGGAGTGGCCCTGGGACACGCCCTTGCCCCAGAAGGTATAATCTTTGCCCTCGGGAAGGATGGCGTTGCTGTAGACACGAGCCAGAGAGAAAAGTCCGGGATCCCAGCCCACGGAAATGATGCCGATATGCCCGCTTTCCTTTGCGGCTTTGTCTACCGCCGCGAAATGCTCCGGGATGCGGGCATGGGTGTCGAAGCTGTCGATGACGTTGAACAGCCTCGCATAGCGGGGCGTCTGCTCGGGAAGATCCGTGGCGCTGCCCCCGCAGAGGATCATCACATCAATCTTGTCCTTCCATGCCTCCACATCTTTGACGTTTACCACGGGAACCCCCGCCGTCCGAATCTTGAGTGTCGCCGGGTCACGCCTCGTGAACACCGCTGCCAGCTCCATATCCTCATTGGCTGAAACGGCGCATTCCACGCCACGGCCAAGATTCCCATATCCTAAAATGCCGATGCGAATACTCATAGGATAGTGCTCCTTTCACAACTTATCTATACCAAATTAACATATATACTATATCACAGATTGTTCCTATTGAAAATAATTTTCTACAAAAACAGCCCTGCAACAAATTCTGTTGCAGGGCTGTCCGCAATGCCGTCAAACCTTTGCCACTTCTTCCTCTGTCAGGGAAGACAAGCCCTTTCCTCCCAGCCTGGCCTCCGCCTCGCTGGTCTTGTTCACGCGGAAAATCATGTAGGCACTTGTCTTGCCCGCAAAGGCATACATGTAGTCGATGTTGATCTTTGCTTCGTCGAATTTCTCCAGAAGCTCGTCCAGTCCTCCCGCCACATCGGGAATGGCAAATACGAGCACCGGTTTCAGCGATGTGATGAAATGCGCCTCGTTCAGGACATTGGTTGCTTCATAGACATCGTTCACCAGCATGCGCACGATGCCGAAATCCTTCGTATCCGCCACGCAAAGCGCACGGATGTTGATATCATGCTCCCTCAGCACTGCCGTCATCTTCTTCAGCATGCCCGGCTTGTTCTCCAGAAAGACCGAAATCTGCTGTACACTCATGTTTCAGCACCTCCAAACTGAACTCCGCTCAAATCTTCCGCTTGTCAATGACGCGAACGGCCTTGCCCTCGCTCCGCTCGATGCTCTTGGGCGCTACCAGTGAAACCTTCGCCCGGATGCCGAGGATGTTCTTGATTCCCTCTGCAAGCTCTCGGCGGCGCTCGTCGATTTCGCTGACACTGTCCGTGAACATCTGGGGCATGAGCTCCACCTTCACATCGAGGGTATCCGTATTGTTCACCCGGTCGATGATGATCTGATAGTTCGCTGCATAGCCGTGATTCAGCAGTACCGTCTCAATCTGGCTCGGGAACACGTTCACGCCGCGGATGATGAGCATGTCGTCGGAGCGTCCCTTGGGCTTCATCATGCGTACAAAGGTGCGGCCGCAGGAGCACTTCTCGCGGGAAAGGGTGCAGATGTCCCGCGTGCGGTAACGGAGGAGAGGGAAAGCCTTCTTGTCGAGAGAGGTGAAAACCAGCTCCCCCTGGCTGCCCTCGGGCAGGACTTCTCCCGTATCGGGGTCGATGACCTCCACGATGAAATGATCCTCATTGATGTGCATGCCGTGCTGCTCCGAGCATTCGAAGGCAACGCCGGGCCCTGAGATCTCCGTGAGGCCGTAGATGTCATAAGCCTTGATGCCAAGGGTTTTCTCGATGTCCCGCCGCATTTCCTCCGACCATGCCTCTGCGCCGAAGATGCCGATTTTGAGGGGAATGTCATCGGGACCGTAGCCCATCTCCTTCATACTCTCTCCAAGATATGCCGCATAACTCGGCGTGCAGCAGAGAATCGTCGCCTTGAGATCCATGATGAACATGACCTGCCGCTCCGTGTTGCCGGAACTTGCCGGAACCGTGAGGCAGCCCACCCTGTGGGAGCCTCCGTCCACACCTGCGCCCCCTGTAAAGAGACCATAGCCATAGGCGATGTGGCAAACATCCTCGTTTGTGCCGCCCGCCGCCATGATGGCACGAGCGCAGCAATCGTTCCACATGTCGATGTCTTCCTGGGTATAGAAAGCAATGACCCTTTTCCCAGTGGTGCCGGAAGTGGAATGAATGCGAACGCAGTCCCTCAAAGGAACGGCGAGAAGCCCATAAGGATAGGCGGCCTTGAGGTCTGCCTTCGAAAGAAAGGGCAGTTTTGAGAGGTCGGCCGCCGACCGGATATCCTCGGGCCGAACTCCCTTTTCCTCCATCTTCGCCCGATAATAAGGCACATTGTCCCAGACATGCCGCACCTGCTTTGCGAGCTTCTCATCCTGCATCGCCTTGATTTTTTCCAATGGCGCACATTCAATCTCTTCTTGGAAATACCGTTCCATAGTCTACCTCTTTTCTTTTGGATTGCCAGTTCCTAAGGATTACCAAGTCTTGATATCTCTACATTTTATGGTCAGCAAACATACAAGTCTCCAAATCCGCCAAAATTGCAGGAGGCACGAAGAACCTGGGTTACGGGTTTGCGTCCTGTTCCGTTCAACGGACTGTATACAATGGCAACATCGCCGGCGATTTCATCTCCGTAGAGGACGGATTGCTCTCGTTCCGCTCCATACACCTTGTAGCCGTTGTCTTCTGCGGGATTATGGCTTGCTGTCACCACAACGCCTGCCGAACAAGTGAGTTTGCGGACGGCATAAGAAAGACAAGGCGTGGGCATCAGTTCCCTGTATATCCATACCTTGATGCCGTTGGCTGCAAAGACAGAAGCCGCTGTCTTTGCAAATTCGCTGCTCCGTTTCCGGCTGTCGTATGCCATGGCAACAGAAGGGAAGGAAAAGCGCCCTTTGATATAATCTGCCACCCCTTGGCTGGCTTTTGCCACGGTGCATACATTCATGCGGTTCGTTCCTGCTCCCATCTTGCCTCGCAGACCACCGGTGCCAAAGGACAGATTCCGGCAGAAAGCCTCTTCTATCTCCTCTGTATTCATCTTTTGCAATTCTTCAAGAAGATAGGAAATCTTCACATGCTGCATCCAATCGTCATATATCGACTTGCTATCCATCATTTCTCCTCTGTTATGAATTCATTATGCTGTATAGCCTTTTCCCAACGCAAACGCTTTTTGGTTGAGTTCCAGGAACTTCTGCGGAACGTTGGCGGTCAGGACTTCCTGCCACGCCTCCTCGCTGATATCGAAGTAATGGGAAAGCCGCCCGAGGAGGACGATGTTCACGGCCTTCGGAGAACCTGCCTCCTTGGCGAGAGAGAGGCAGTCCATGGCATCGATCTTGATTCCCTGTTCCTTGATTTTTTCCACCAGATGTTCCGGATATGACGCCGCTCCCGTGATGACGGGCATGGGGTCGATCTCCTGGGTGTTCGTGACAATCTGCCCGCCGGGTTTCAGATAGGAGAGCCAGCGCGCCGTTTCCAGAATCTCGAAGGAAACGATGTAGTCTGCCTCTCCCTCATCCACCACGGGGGAATACACACGGTCGCCGAAGCGCACATAGGTGATGACGCTGCCGCCTCTCTGGGACATGCCGTGCACCTCGGATACTTTCACGTCATAGCCCTGCCGGAGCAGCAAATCCCCCAGAATTTTGCTGGCCAGAAGGGAGCCCTGGCCGCCAACACCCACAATAATGATGTTTTTCGTCTCCATCATGCTTCCTCCTTATACCTTCTCTGTGCTGAAAAATGCCTGCTTCGGGCAGAGCTGGCTGCAAACGCCGCAGCCGACGCACTGGTTCGTATCCACTACGGCCTTGCCGTCCTTTATGGAAACAGCAGGGCAGCCCACCCGCATGCAGGACTTGCAGCCGATGCACTTTTCCTTGTCAACGGACAGGGGAGCCTTGTGCTTCACCTTTTTCAGAAGGGCGCAGGGACGGCGGGAAATGATGACGGAAGCCTCCCGGGCGGCCAGTTCCTCGGCAATGGCCGTGTCACATGCCTTGAGGTCATAGGGATCCACCACGCGGACGCGGCGGATGCCCATGGCGCGGCAAAGCGCTTCCAGGTCGATCTTTCCTGCCGGATCTCCCTTGATGTTGAATCCCGTGGTGGGATTCTGCTGATGCCCCGTCATGCCCGTGATGCTGTTGTCGAGGATGATGATGGTGGAATTCGACTGATTGTAGGCTACGTTTGCCAGTCCTGTCATGCCGGAGTGCATGAAGGTGGAGTCGCCGATGACCGACACGGTTTTCCCTTCGCTCTCCTTGCCGAGCATCTTGTTGAACCCATGCCCCGCACTGATGGAGGCGCCCATGCAAAGGGTCATCTCAATG
>CACYDT010000139.1 GCA_902773295.1 uncultured Veillonellaceae bacterium
AGACCGTTGAAATTTGCCGTAGGCAAAGCTTTTACGGTCTCTGCATATACCGTGGGCAGGTAAATTTTCCTGCTCACGAGTATAGAACCGCCCCATCTCCTTCCGGGCCATCCCTCCACAGTGCATAACAAAGGATTCAGACCTGTTTTTTTCATGGAAATTTTCTTTGACTTTTTGTCTATTTTGCGCTATGATAAGTAACGATGATTTGGCACTCACTTTGTACGAGTGCTAACAACTTGAAAGATAAGGGTGAAAAATATGGCAAAAGAAACACGCGAATTCCAGGCTGAGACCAAACAGCTTCTGGATCTCATGATCAATTCCATCTATACCAATAAGGAGATTTTCCTTCGGGAGCTCATATCCAATGCCTCCGACGCCATTGACAAGGTGCATTTCGAGAGCCTCACGAACCATGACCTTCTGGAGGGGGATGAGGAATATGAGATTTTCCTTGTGCCGGACAAGGAGAGCCATACGCTGACCATCTCGGACAATGGCATTGGCATGAACCGGGAAGAAGTCATCGAGAATATTGGTACGATTGCCAAGTCCGGTACGAAGGCATTCCTGGAGCAGCTCAAGAAGGCGAAGGAGTCCAACGAGGACATCACGGACAAGGAGCTCATCGGCCAGTTTGGTGTGGGCTTCTATTCCGCGTTCATGGTGGCGGAGAAGGTCACCATCATCACGCGCAAGGCCGGGACAGAGGAGGCGGTCCGTTGGGAATCCACGGGCGACGGTTCCTACAGCATTGAGGAGTGCGAGAAGGAGAAGCGCGGTACTTCGGTCATCATCACATTGAAGAAGGAGTTCTACGGTGACGGTGCAGATGAGGACTTCACGGAGAACTACAAGCTCCAGAGCCTCGTGAAGAAGTATTCGGACTATGTGCGCTATCCCATCAAGATGAACTATGAGATTGAGGAAACGCCGAAGGACGACGAGGGCAAGCCTATCGAGGGGGCTGAGAAAATCAAGAAGGTGGAGGTTCGCACACTGAACTCCATGCAGCCCCTCTGGACGAAGAACAAGTCGGAGCTCAAGGAAGAGGACTACAACGAGTTCTTCAAGAACCAGTTCCATGAGTGGGAGAACCCCATGGAAGTCTTCCATACGAAAGCTGAGGGCATGGTGGAGTATACGGCGCTCCTCTGCATTCCGGCCCACGCCCCCTTCAATCTCTATCATACGGACTATGAGCCGGGGCTTCAGCTCTATTCCCGCCATGTCTTTATCATGGACAAGTGCAAGGATCTTCTGCCGGATTACCTGCGCTTCATGAAGGGGCTTGTGGACAGCCCGGATCTTTCCCTGAACATCTCCCGCGAGCTTCTGCAGCAGAGCAAGGAGCTCAAGGACATCGGCCGCGCCCTGGAGAAGAACATCCTGAAGACGCTGGAGCGCAATATGAAGAACAAGCGCGAGGACTACGAGAAGTTCTGGAATGAGTACGGCAAATCCCTGAAGATTGGCGTCTACAACAGCATGTACTCCGGAAACGATACCATAGACAAGCTCAAGAATCTCCTCCTGTTCCTGACATCGAAGGAAGGGAAGCTCGTTTCCCTGAAGGAATATGTGGATCGCATGCCCGAGAGCCAGAAGAAGATTTACTACGCCACAGCCAAGGACAAGGAAACCATTGAGAACCTTCCTCAGATGGAACTGCTCCGCGACAAGGGCATTGAGGTACTCTATCTTCTCGATCCCGTGGATGAGTTCTGCATCGAGACCATCCGGGAGTACGAGGGCAAGCAGTTCCATTCCATCAGCCGCGGGGATCTCGATCTCGATGATGCGGAATCCCAGGAGACGAAGAAGGAGACCGAGGAGATTGCCAAGTCCAACGACGATCTCATGAAGGACATCAAGGAAACCCTTGGGGACAAGGTTTCGGAGGTCAAAGTCTCGAACCGCTTGAAGACCAGCGCTGTCTGCCTTGTGGCAGATGAGCAGGGGCCGTCCCTCTCCATGGAGCAGACGTTTGCCGAGATGAATAACCCCATGTTCAAAGCAAAGCGCATCCTGGAGATCAACCCCCATCACGAACTCTTTGGCCGTCTGCAGTCTCTGCATGCTGCCAACAAGGATGGGCAGGACTTCAAGGACTATTGTGACCTGCTCTATACCCAGGCTTTGATTATCGAAGGAATCATGCCGGAAAATCCCGTGGAGTTTGCCAACAAAGTGGCAAAGCTCATGGCAAAATAAAAAGAAGCGGCATTGGATAAGGGAAACGCCCTGCGGAAGAAAAATTTTTCCGCAGGGCGTTTTTCTGCCTGCGGGGGAAGGAATTTTCTTTCATTCGCCGAATACTATGTAATAAGACTTGCGGAAAAATCGAAATACCGGAATAGGGCAGGAGGAAGCCTCGCGGCCTGCCGTGCAGAAAGAAGGTAGAATATATGGAACAGGAAAATCGAGTGTTGCAGTTGGATCCGGCAACCAATCTGCCAAACCGGTTTGAGCTTGTCAAGGCTCTCGATGAAGAGCTCAAGAATATGGACGGCAATACGAACGGGGCGGTCATGGTCATTGGTCTGGATAATTTCCAGCTGGTCAATGAGGTTTGCGGCCCAAATGTCGGTGACGAGGCTCTTCGCCAGATTACGGATAACATCATGAATGTCCTGCCTTATGATATCCAGCTCTACCGGCTGGATGGGGATCAATTCTGCATTTTCTGGCCGGAGAGCATGCCGGAGGAGATGGAGATTGTTTTTGCCAGTCTGCAGCTCAGCCTGCGCGACATTGCGGTCATTGAGGACAAGGTCTATTGCACGACGACGGCGGGGGTAGCATTCTATCCGAGAGACGGGAAGGATTCGGACACGCTTCTTCGGAATGCCCAGGCAGCGAAGACCATTGCCCGCCAGGAGGGGGGCGGCGACAGGATCAGCTTCTTCCAGGAGGCCGCCTATGAGCGCTGGCGTTACAATATCATGATGCAGGGCTTCATGAAGAACAGCATCGCGAGAGGCTGCGAGGACTTTTTTCTCTGCTTCCAGCCGCAGGTGCGCGCTGCAGACGCTTCTCTGTATGGGGCAGAGGCATTGCTGCGATGGACGAGCGGGACGGGCGAAGTCCTCCCTCCCTTGGAATTCATTCCCGTCCTGGAAAAGACGCGCCTGATCATTCCTGCGGGGCACTGGATCATCGAGCAGGCCGTAAAGACCTGCAAGAAGTGGCTCGAATACATGCCGGACTTTCAGATGAGCATCAATATCTCCCTCTACCAGTTGGAGGAGCAGATGCTGTTTCCTTTCGTGGAGGATTGCTTGCAGCGCTATGACATGGATCCAAAGCATATCGTTTTCGAGCTTACCGAGGGCCAGAACGTGACGGACTGGGATTTCGTGAACGAGCAGTTCGCTTCCTTCCGCAAGCTCGGTGTCCGGATTGCCATGGATGATTTCGGCTCGGGCTACGCCACATTGGACTTCCTGCGACAGTTTGAGTGCGATCTCATCAAGCTGGACCGCTCCGTCATCGAGGACATGCTGACCCGCGAGTTCAACAAGAATCTCGTGAAATACGCCATCAAGCTCTGCCACAAGCTGGATCTTGAGGTCTGCGTGGAAGGCGTGGAGGAGGAGGACATCTACCTCTGCCTGCGTGACGAGTGCGAGGCGGATGCCATCCAGGGCTTTTACTTCGGCAAGCCGGAGACGGAGGATGTTTTTGTGAAGAGGTTCCGGAAGTGAAGCAGATGAGGGCAGAGATGCCTTTGAGATAT
>CACYDT010000140.1 GCA_902773295.1 uncultured Veillonellaceae bacterium
ATACTAGAGAGCGTTAGAATTTCCCGAAGGGAAAGCTCTTACGCTCTCTGCATATACCGCGGACTATTTGTAGCGAGACTAGAATTTCATTGCTCGCGAGTATAAAATGAGGAGCAAGCCCGCCGAAACATCGATAAGTATATTTTGCCTATGGCAAAATCCGGACAATTGCGTTATAATGGGAACACTTGGCGAGGTTATATGCTTTTTGGGAAAGGCATCGGAAGGTATATTTTGTCCTGTTTGCAATCATTTTGGTATAAGAATCCTCGCTGCAAGGGGATAGGGGGAGAATCATGGCGCTTATTGTAAAGAAATTCGGTGGCAGTTCTGTTGCCACCACGGAGAAGATCATGGCTGTCGCAAAGAGGATCCTGGATGAGAAGGAGCCGGGGGACAGGATTGTCATGGTTGTGTCTGCCATGGGAGACACGACGGATGATCTCATTGAGCTGGCTCATGGCATTGATAAAGATCCATACCGTTTTGCGAGGGAGATGGACATGCTTCTGACCACGGGGGAGCAGGTTTCCATCGCTCTTCTGACGATGGCCTTCAAGAAGCTGGGGCAGCCGGCGGTTTCTCTGACGGGACCCATGGTGGGAATGAGGACGGATTCGGTCCATACGAAGGGACGCATCCTTGATATCCAGCCGGATCGCGTGCGCGAGGAATTGGAGAAGGGGAACATCGTTGTCGTTGCCGGCTTCCAGGGCGCGGACAAGCATGGCGATCCCGTGACGCTTGGGCGCGGAGGATCCGATACCTCTGCGGTAGCTCTTGCGGGAGCCCTTCGGGCAGACACCTGCGAGATTTTCACGGATGTGGAGGGTGTCTTTTCTGCAGATCCCAGGATCTGCAAAGGCGCACGGAAGATGAAGGAAATCACCTACAGCGAGATGCTGGAGATGGCCCGCCTTGGCGCAGGTGTCATGCAGCCCCGCTCGGTGGAGATGGGGCAGTACTACAACATCCCCATCCATGTACGGTCTACGTTCACCACGAAACCAGGCACGATCATTAGGGAGGAGTATACGATGGAAGAGAAGAGTTTTGTGATCCGGGGCGTTGCCCATGATAATAAAGTAGCGAAGATTGCGGTTCTCGGTATCCCGAATACGCCGGGCATTGCCCATGAGATATTCTCCGCGCTCGCAGAGGCGAATATCGATGTGGATATGATCGTCCAGAGCATCCGCAACATTGAGAAGAACGTGACGGATATGGTGTTCACCGTGGCATCTTCGGATCTCTCCCAGGCAAAGGGGGTTGTGGACAAGGTGGCAGAGAAGCTCAGCGCCATTGCAGTCCTTATCGAGGAGGACGTGGCGAAGGTCTCCATCGTCGGCGCCGGAATGCTCGGCAACCCTGGCATTGCAGCCCGTATGTTCGGCGCTCTGGCCGGAGCGAATGTCAACATCGACATCATCAGCACATCTGAGATCAGTATTTCCTGTCTTGTAAAGGGATCCCAGCTCACGGAGGCGGTCAACGCTATCCATGATGAATTCTTCCCGAAGGAATAAAACAAAAAAAGCCATGCCGCGAAGAAGCAGGCATGGCTTTTTTGTTTTTTGCAAAATTTGAATGATTCGCAAAGGATGCTGGATTTTGGCTTGTAAGCATGTTATACTGGAAGCGTGAATATTGTGCTGATGTCAGCAGAATGGGGGCTAATGTTTATGAGGAAATGGATGTGGTTTTTGGCGGTTGTCATGGGAGCGATCTTTGCTTTTGGGAACATGGCTGCCGAGGCGAGGGAGGCTTCGCCGGAGTGGGTCCGGAATCTCCCAGTGGCAAGGGATGCCAACCAGCTGTTTGTCGTGGCGGGTGTCGGCGGGACGACGGCCTGGATTTCCATGCATGAGAAGGATGCGGACGGCAACTGGCAGAGGATTATGACCACGCCAGGATTCATTGGAAAGAACGGGCTGGGCAAGACGAAGGAAGGCGATGGGAAGACTCCTGTGGGCGTGTTCCGTTTCACGGAGGCTTTCGGCATGGCACCGGATCCCGGCTGCGCGATTCCCTACAAGCAGGTGGATGGGATATCTACTGGTCGGGGGATGCCCGTCCCGGCATGAAGTACAACCGGATGGTGGATATCCGCGAGATGCCCGGGCTCAATACAGAGGACAGCGAGCATATCGTGGACTACAATCCTCACTATGTTTACTGCATGAACATCAGCTACAATGAGAACGGCACTCCCGGCAAGGGATCTGCAATCTTCCTGCACTGCTTTGGCCCGGCGAAGCCCTATACGGGCGGCTGTGTGTCCCTTCCGGAGGACAAAATGCGTTTCGTCCTGCAGATGGTACGCCCGGACTGCGTGGTTGTGATTGATGCAATGGAGAACTTGGGCGGGAACTTCTGATGGTTTGAAAAAACAAAAAGGCTTCACGGGAAATCCCGTGAAGCCTGTTTTTTTCGTGGTGCGCTCGGCGGGAGTCGAACCCACGCTTTCAGCTCCGGAGGCTAACGTCCTATCCACTGGACTACGAGCGCAATGCAACAATACTATATTATACTCGTGAGCAGGAAAATTTACCTGCCCACGGTATATGCAGAGACCGTAAAAGCTTTGCCTACGGCAAATTTCAACGGTC
>CACYDT010000141.1 GCA_902773295.1 uncultured Veillonellaceae bacterium
CGGTAAACATCTTGGAGACAGAAGCTACGCGAAAACGGCTTTCGCGGGTAAAGGGGTGATTCTTTTGTGGATTTTGGCTGTTGATAATAGCTGAACCTTGAAAGCTGCTGTAAACTTCTTTGCCATCTTTAAAGATTGAGGAAGATCGTTGATCATGTTCTTTGATGCAAACTACGCTGTCTCCCCATCCGCAAGGATTTGTCCTGCTTTTTCCCAATCCAGCTTTTCCAATGCCGTCCGGATGTTCTGGTAGCGTTTCTCCTCATCTTCCGGCAAACGATAGCCATCCAATGATTCCAGAACAAACATCGCATTGTCATAATCAAAGGAGGCGACAAATTCCTTCAAGGTATCGTAGGCTTCTCTCAGCGTTGCCTCATCGATCGGCGCCTTTTCCTCTTCCCGCTGCTTCGGCGGGCAAAGAGGCGCGAGTTTTTCTGCGAAGCTACGGTAAATGGACAAGAGCGCTGGCGTTTCCACCTTGATTTTCTCTATCTTTCCGGCATTTCCCGCATCCTCCATGCGTTTCGCCATTTCTGAAAGCAGTTTTGCACCGATGATGCGCGCCGTGCTCTTGAGGGCATGAACCTTGATTGTATAGTTTGGCCAGTCCTCACTCCGGAAACAGTCTTGGATATCCTTAATCCCGGACAATGCCGATCCGGCAAATACCTTCACTGTGTCCAGATAGGCAGCTTCCGAACCGCAATGCTCGATGCCTTCCTGCGTGTCGATTCCCTCCAGCTCATGAATCCAGGAGGGCAGCGTGGTTCCGGCGGCGGTCACGGCTTTCGTTCCATCCCCACGCACACGCACTTTTTCCTTGGGCAGATATTGGATGAGCAGGCTTTCCAATTTGGTGCTGTCTATGGGTTTGGTCAGATAGTCCTGGAACCCGGCAGCGATGTATTCTTCCCTGGCACCTGAAATAGCGTTGGCCGTCAGGGAAACCACGGGAGTCTCGCGGTTCGGATTATCCGACATTGCCCTCATATATTTCAAGGTTTCGATGCCATCCTTCCCCGGCATCATATGATCAAGGAAAATGATGTCATACTTCTTTTCCCGAGACTTGGAGATTCCCTCATCCCCATCGTTCGCCGTATCAATCCGAATCTGCGTCTGCTTCAGAAGCCCTTTGAACACTATGAGATTCAGCGGAGTGTCATCCACTACAAGGACACAGGCATCGGGAGCTATGAACTTTTCTTTGTATTTTTTATGCTTTGAAATATGCGTCTGATGGGCTTTCTTGTAGTCTCCCAAAGGTTCCCAGCTGACAACTTTCTGTCGCAGGGAAAAGGAAAATCTGGAACCGCAGCCATAGACACTGTGTACCTCCAGATCTGTGCCCATCATGCGGAGCAGTTTTCTGGTAATGGCCATCCCCAGACCGGTGCCTTCGATCTTGCGGTTGCGTTTTTCCTCGATGCGCTCGAACTCGGAAAAAAGCTTTTGGATATCCTGTTGCTTGATGCCGATGCCCGTATCCTCCACAGAGAAATGAAGCAGCACCTCATCCGGCGTACCCTCGATACGATCAAAACCGACGGAAAATGTCACACTTCCTTTTTCCGTATATTTCACCGCATTTGTCAGGATATTCGTGATCACCTGCTTGATGTGGATCTCATCCCCATAGAGCTGTTTCGGCAGATGGGGATCGAATCCCAGTACAAGGGAGAGATTTTTGCTTTCCGCCCGCACCTGAATCATCGTCACAAGGTCGTTCAGGCTATCGGAAAGGTCGTATTCCGCAGGAATGATGTCGATTTTTCCTGCCTCGATTTTGGAGAAATCCAGAATATCATTGATGATCCCCAGCAATGTGTTGCCGGCAGCCTTCACATCTTCGGAATAGGAAAGGATATGTTTGTCCTTGCATTCCCGCAGGATCATCTCATTCATACCGAGAACCGCATTGATCGGCGTACGGATTTCATGGGACATGTTGGCAAGGAAATCACTCTTGGCGCGGGAGGCATCCTCGGCCGTGGCCTTTGCCTTTTTGAGTTCCTCGCTCTCATAGATATCGTTCCGGATCTGAACCAGATACATGGCACCGACCGCAACAAGGATCATCAGCAGACCGAATACCCAAATCACCAGAAGCGTGAGGCGCCCAATCCCCTCGGAGGCTTTTTCCTTCGGCACGAACCCCGCAACCAGATAGTTCGTCCCCGGGATTTCCGCCTCAAACAGCAGCAGATCGCCCCGTGTCGTATGGAAGGTGCGAGCCGCCGCCATGGAGGTTTCCATCTCCCGATGCATGAAATGGAAGCAATCCTTGAGTTCGTCGCTCTGCATGAAGTACACATCTTCCTCATCAAGCTGCGCAAAAGGAATGATAATATCCCCTTTCCGTGTGACGACACACATCCTGCCGATATCGTCATAGCAGCTGATAGAAAACCTCTTCCTGATGGTTTCGGGTGGATAGAGCCGATAGAGAACATATTTGATATTCTTGCCATGGAACACCGGACAGGTGAACAGAATCCCACAATTCTGCACAAATGTGATTGCCTTTTCCCCCCGCACAGAGGTCTGTATACCATCGTAGGTATAAAGGGACAGAATGTCCCCAAAAATCGCCTGGCCGTCAATGGTAAGCAGTCCCTGTTTCACGCCTGCTTCATTGAAAACCAACGGCATGAGCCTCTCCATTTCCGCCGGATTGGCTTCAATCTTGGAAGCGATATAGGCGAGATTTTCCAGCTCTGTCCCCAGCTTTTCCGCAGCTTGCCTTGACAGCGTCTCCGCCTGCCGCTTCGTCTGATTCTCTGTATAATGGATCAGGAGCTCGCTCATCCGCTGCTGGAACAGCGTCCCCACAATCAGTAATATCACAGCAAAAAAGAGGGTGCCCAGGAGATTGCTTCCTTTCCCCTTAAAAGAGAATCTGCTATTCATAAATCTCTACTCCCTCAACAAACCAATCCATACCGGTAAACAGCTCGTGGTCGCTGATTCTTTCGCCCTCCTCGCAGCGGAGGTTCCCTTTGTTGTCGCGGATCACGCCGGAAAACACGTCCCGTTTCGTCATGATGCGCTCCTCTTCCCGTTTCACCAGCGCGATGGTTTCGGGCTGCACGAGAGGAGACAGGGGATACAGCCTGACGCCGCCTTCTGCTATATCCAGCCAGTAATTGCGGGATGCATTCGTCCTCCCACTCAGATAGTCGCCCACCACTCTCCTGTAAACCATAGCCCAGTCGTACAGCGCCGCTGTCAGGAACCGATCGGAGTATTTTTCATACACACTGTCATAACCGGTGCTGAAAAGTCCCAGCTCTTCCGCTTCCCGCACGGCATAGGGTCTGTCCTCATGATAGGTGATGACATCCGCGCCCCTGTCGGCCAGAAGGAGGACGCTTGCTCGTTCCTCTTCTTCATTGTCCCAGCTGTTGACGAAACGGACAATGAGCCGCGCCTTCGGGTTGGCAAGGCGCATTCCCAAAGCGTAGGCATTGATTCCGCGGTTGGCCTGGGCATTCGGTGTCGCAGTCACATAGCCCAGCACTCCCGTCCGGCTCTCGCTGCCTGCTACAATGCCCGCCAGATATCGCGCCTGATAGAGGCGGGAAAAATAGGTAGTGCAGTTTTTCTTC
>CACYDT010000142.1 GCA_902773295.1 uncultured Veillonellaceae bacterium
CTGCTTCAATTACTTACGTAAATTCGCAGGACGCGGCTTATATCCCCAGAGCTAAAGCTCGGGGTTTTACGCCGCATTGGATAAGCCGCAACATCCTAGAGCATAGATTCCCATGCTTCAGGGGACTCATCAGCCCCGGAAGCGGAAGCCGCCCGCCAGGGCGGTTTCTTTTCCTTATTCGTGCTTGCGCAATACAACGGCGCTGCGGGCCGGGATGTAGAGCTTCAGCCATTCCTTGTGCTCTCCTTCGTAGAGCGGATCATGGTTGGTCATATGGGGAAGATGATCGTCCGAGAAACCGTTGCCGCCGAACTGCTTGGCATCGGTGTTCAGCACCACATCATACTGCCCCGGCGGAACCAGGAAACCATAATCCGTGAAAGAGCGCGTGGGAGAGAAGTTGAAGACAAAGACGAGATCGCCGCGCATATAGGCGAGAATCTGGTCGCCGTCATTGTGCCAGATCTCGATGACGGGCAACGTCTGGAAGTCCTTGATGCTCTTGAGGACGGAAAGCATCTCCCGATCGAAATCCCCCAGATAATGGTAGCTCAAATTCTTGTCATCCACCAAATGCCACTGGCGACGGGCGTACTTATAGCTCCACCCGTTCCCTTCCCTCGGGAAGTCGATCCATTCCGGATGCCCGAATTCGTTGCCCATGAAGTTGAGATAGCCGCCGTTGATGGTAGAGGCCGTCACAAGGCGGATCATCTTGTGGAGGGCAATGCCGCGGGTGACCATGCCGTTCTGGTCCCCGGCGGTGAAATGCCAGTACATGTCCGCATCGATCAGGCGGAAGATGATGGTCTTGTCTCCCACCAATGCCTGGTCATGGCTCTCCGCATAGGAGACGGTCTTCTCATCTGCGCGGCGGTTGGTCACTTCCCAGAAGATGCTGGAGGGCTTCCAGTTCTCGTCGCTCTGCTCCTTGATGGTCTTGATCCAGTAGTCCGGGATGTTCATGGCCAGGCGGTAGTCGAATCCATAGCCGCCATCCTCGAACTTCGCCGCCAGCCCCGGCATGCCGCTCACATCCTCCGCAATGGTAATGGCAGAGGGCTTCACATCATGGATCAGCTTGTTGGCCAGGGTCAGATAGCAGATGGCATTATCATCCTGATGCCCGTTGAAATAGTCACCGTAGCCGTTGAACGCCTCGCCAAGGCCATGGCTGTAATAGAGCATGGAAGTGATGCCGTCGAAGCGGAAGCCGTCGAAATGGTATTCCTCCAGCCAATACTTGCAGTTAGAGAGCAGGAAATGCATCACATCGTCCTTGCCGTAGTCGAAGCAAAGACTGTCCCAAGCGGGATGCTCATGGCGATCCCCCGGATAGAAGAACTGGTTCGGGTCGCCGCAGAGGTTCCCAAGCCCCTCCACCTCGTTCTTGACCGCATGGCTGTGGACGATGTCCATGATGACGCCGATGCCCTCCCGATGGGCAGTGTCCACGAGATCCTTGAGCTCCTCCGGCGTTCCGAAACGGCTGCTTGCCGCGAAGAAGGAACTCACATGGTAACCGAAGCTGCCGTAGTAGGGATGCTCCTGGATGGCCATGATCTGGATGCAGTTGTAGCCGGCCTTGATGACTCGTGGCAGGACATTCTCCTTGAATTCCTTGTAGGTGCCCACCTTCTCCGCATCCTGTCCCATGCCGATATGGCACTCATAGATGAGCAGAGGATCCGTACGGATTTTGAAGTCCTGGTCATGCCAGACGAAAGACTGCCTCGGCTCCCAGACCTGGGCGGAGAAAATCTTCGTCTGCTCGTCCTGCACGACCCTCTGGCACCAGGCAGGGATGCGTTCCCCTTCGCCGCCCCACCAATGCACCCGCATCTTGTAGAGGTCGCCGTGCTTCATCTTGTCTGCCGGGAGCTTGAGCTCCCAGTTGCCCGTTCCCATGATATGCTTGAGGCGATAGGTCTCGTCCTCCTGCCAGCCGTTAAAATCCCCCACCAGATAGATGGACATGGCATTGGGCGCCCACTCACGGAAAACCCAGCCCTTCTCCGTCCGGTGCAATCCGAAATAGAGATGCCCGGAAGCAAACTCGGAAAGGGACTGCTTCCCGTTTTTCGTGAGCCGGTTGATCATCCACTGGGCATGGTCATGCCGCCCGCGAATAGCCTCCTCATAAGGCTCCAGCCATGAATCATGCGCCACAATGCCGATGTGCTTGTCATTTGCCATAAATTTCCGTTGCAGCCCGGAAGTCCTTCCCGGGCGCCTGCAACGTCTCCCCCCCATCCCAAATAAAATCGCAAACCAAGAATCCGTCCGATATTCTTTAGATTCGTCGCAAACGGCAGGAAATCCTCTTTTCCAAGAAATAATCTATGGAAGACTTTCGCTTGCTATGACGAAGATGCTGTACGGCAACATATACCATGGAGGTCAGCCTCATTGTCTACCATGTGATTTTATGATAAGATAAATCTATCAAAGAGAGGAGAAGCTGCCATGAAACGCAAGCGCAAGCCAAACTCCAAGAAAAAAGGCCGCCACGCTCCCCAAACAGCCTTCCATCCCAGTCCCACCGCCTACGATGACTCCTTCCGCACCATGCTGAACGATTGCAA
>CACYDT010000143.1 GCA_902773295.1 uncultured Veillonellaceae bacterium
AGCGGATTGGAGGAAAAAACGAGCAGATTGGAGGAGAGAATGAGCGGATTGGAGGAAAAAACGAGCAGATTGGAGGAGAGAATGAGCAGAGTGGAGGAAAAAACGAGCAGCATAGAGCAGAGAATCAACAGTTATGATGCGGTGGAGATCCTTTCGGCGCTGCGGGAAGGGCAGGACAGGATTTCCGCGCAGATTGAAGGCATGAGGATTTCCACGGCTTCCACGGAGTCTGTCAGGAACTTGCGGTCAGATGTTGCGAAAGAACTGCACGAGGCTGCGGAAAGGATAGAAAAAACTGCTTGAGGCGGGGAAGACAGGATGAAGATTGCATTTTTCGATTCGGGCATCGGTGGGCTTGCGGTGCTGCATCATGCTATGAAACTGCTTCCAAGGGAGCAGTTTATCTTTTTTGCGGATGAGGATCATGTACCCTATGGGGTGAAGCCCAGGGAGCAGGTCATGGAATTTGTGGGGGAAGCGTTTGGCTTTCTTGTCGATTGCGGTGTGAAGGCCATTGTCACGGCTTGCAATACGGCGACGAGCGTGGCGGTGAAGGAGATGCGGCAGCGCTATGACATTCCCATCATCGGCATGGAGCCTGCCGCGAAACGTGCCCTGGATCTCGACGGGGAGCATCGTGTCCTCGTGGTAGCGACACCCATCACGGTGAGCGGGCAGAAGATGCGGATCCTCATTGAGCATGTGGACAAGGAGCACTTGGTGGATCTTCTGCCACTGCCCCGTTTGGTGGAGTTTGCCGAGCGGATGGAGTTCCGTTCCAAGGAGGTGGCGGGATACTTGAAGGAGCAGCTTGCTTCCTATGATTTTTCCAAGTATTCCGCGCTGGTGCTGGGGTGCACCCATTTCAATTATTTTAAGGATACCTTTCGGGAGCTTTTGCCGGAGAATGTGCATTTTGTCGATGGGAACGAGGGAACGGTCAGGGAGCTGGTCCGTCAGCTCAAGGCAAGGAATGCGTTGGAGGACCATCCCATGTCCGTGGAATATTTCTATTCCGGCCGGAAGGTGGAGGCGCCCTCGGAGCTGGCGCGCCTGCAATCCTATATGAAGCGGCTGGATGAAATGTATTTTCTGCCATAAACTCCGCGCGAAACGGTGTTTCGCATTATGCCCTTACACGAAAACTAACCTTGCGGGCTTGATTCGCTAATTTTTCAAAATATCAGGCAAGCATAAAAGCCTTGACTTTGCTGCCCGATTGGAATAGGCTAGAGGGGTGCGTTTTTGCATAATACAGTTGCAGGGGGGATTGTGCTTGTCAGTGACAGCGGAATATCGGGTGAATTTCTATGACACCGATGCGATGGCGGTGGTTCATCATGCGAATTATATTCGCTGGTTTGAGATCGGCAGGGTGGAGTACCTGCGTTCCATCGGCATCACGCTGAATGATTTGATGGAAGATGGCTTCGTTTTTCCCATTACGGATGTGCAGGCGAAATTTCTCTCGCCGGGATATTACGATGATGACCTTCTCATCGAGACTACGGCGGTGGCCTTGACGCGCGTCAAGATGGTCTTTGATTACCGCGTGCTCAGGAAATCGGATGGCACGGTGCTCGTGAAGGGGCATACGCAGAATGTCTACACGAGCAGGGAAACAGGCCATATCACGCGGCTTTCCGATAAATATTACAACAAGCTGGAGAAGGCTATGGCGGCAGAGATGTCAGAACGGGAAGCGCGGGAAAACAGCAATTAGGAGGCATTATTTTGGTGGTATTGTATGGAATCATTGGTCTGCTTGTGCTCGGATTCATTCTTGTGAAGCTTTATTTTGCAGTTGTGGGCATAGAAGATGTAGTGGTGCAGACGGAGAGCCGCACTCCTTTTGTGGTGGAGGATCAAACGGAAAGCAGCATTCTTCTTTCCACGAAACTGGAGTTTGCCAATGAGGGCAAGCAGTGCGCTACAATCATGGATGCTTTGGTGCGCCCGCAGCTCCCCTATGAGCAGTATGATGGCATCGAGGCCAGGGGCAAGGCGGAGTGCGAGGGATGCCCCCGCGAGGACGATTACTTCGAGGCGGTGCTCATCCATAAGAAAGGCGAGGCTCCGGACCGGCTGAACATTCTGGCGAAGGTGCGCCTCACGGCGCGCAAGGGCATGACGCTCAAGGAGGCGCTTTCCCACATGGTGGATCTCCCCTTGGAGCTCATCTGGTTGGAGACCGGACGGAGGCCGTGGCATTACCGCAAGGTGAGGATCCTGCTTCCGGCGGACGAGATTGCCGGCCTTGCAGGTGTGCGGCTGGCAAAGGATTGAGGTGGCATGATGGCGGATGATATGAAGTTGATACCGGTGCCCACGCGCATCCTGACGGAGAAGGATGATATCGTGGACAGCATTGAGCGTTATACAAAAGCAAATGTGGGAAAGGATGACCTTGTCTGCTGTGCGGAAAGCGTCGTGGCGATTACCCAGGGGCGTTTTGTGCGGCCGGAGGAGTTGAGGATCAGCAGGGTAGCGCAGTTCTGCTGCCGCTTCATCCCGGACTATGGCAGCCTGGCCAGTCCCCACGGCATGCAGTCCCTCATGGATGTGGAGGGGAAATGGCGTGTGGCTTTTGCGCTCTTTGCCGGTTTCCTTGGGAAGCTCATAGGTCAGGGGGGGCTTTTCTACAAGTGGGGCGGCCAGCAGGCGGCTCTCATCGATGATGTGACGGGGACCATGCCCCCTTTTGACAAGTGCATTGTCTACGGGCCGAAGGATCCGGACGATGTGGCGGGCCGCATCCAGCACCGCATGGGCTGCTTCGGCGCCATGATTGCCGATGTCAACGACCTCAAGCGTTCCCGCGTGGTGGGAGTGAGCAACGGTCTCAACGGCGAGCTTGCGGCGCAGCTTCTCATTGACAATCCCTTCGGCAACGCATCGCAGAAAACGCCGATTTGCATCATCAAGAACTACAGGCAGTATCAGGAACAACATGGATAGATAGCGGAAGATTCACAGGATGGGGAACGGCTCATTGGGGAAACGAAATACGTATGGGATTTTGTCTCTCGGTGAAGTGGTTCCCTGTTTTATTTTGTAAGAAAAATAGATGAAACATTCAAGGAAGTGATATTGCATGGGAAGGATGGATGGACGCAGGCCGGATGAGATGCGACGATTCAGGATGACGCGGCATTTCCAAAGGTATCCGGCGGGTTCCGTGCTCATCGAGATGGGGAACACGAAAGTCATCTGTGCAGCATCGGTGGAGGATCGTGTTCCCTTTTTCCTCAAGGGAACGGGAGAAGGATGGGTGACGGCGGAATACTCCATGCTCCCAAGTTCCACGGCAACCAGGACACAGAGGGAGGCATCCCGTGGGAAGCCTGCGGGAAGGACCCAGGAGATCCAGCGCCTCATCGGGCGTTCCCTGCGTTCCGTGGTGGATACGAAGGCCCTTGGGGAGCGCACCATCATGATTGACTGCGATGTGATCCAGGCGGACGGCGGTACGCGGACGGCTTCCATCACGGGAGCGTTCGTTGCTCTTGTGGAGGCTTGCGAGAGCTTTTACCGGCCGGGAGGGGTCTTTCCCGTGAAGGACTTCCTGGCGGCGATTTCTGTGGGCATTTCCAAGGAGGGAGAGCCCATTCTTGACCTTTGCTATGAGGAAGATTCTCAGGCGCTTGTGGATATGAACCTGGTCATGACCGGAGAGGGACAGTTCGTGGAAGTCCAGGGAACGGGGGAGGGCCGGCCTTTTTCCCGGCAGGAGATGGATCGGCTGATGCAATATGGAGAGCAAGGAATCGCGGAGCTGATCTCCCGCCAGAAAGACGTGCTCGGCGGGCAGCTTGTATGGCGCGTCGGGCGTGTGGGGTAACAGGAGGAGCATTATGAAGAAGATTGTGATTGCGACGAAGAACCAAGGGAAGCTCCGGGAGATGCGGGCGGCTTTTTGTGAGTTCCCCGTGGAGGTTCTTTCTCTTGCGGAGGTGGGAAAGTTCCCGGAGCCGGTGGAGGACGGGACGACTTTTGCGGAGAATGCCCGCATCAAAGCCGGGTTTTATCATGAGCAGACAGGGATGGCCTGTGTGGCGGATGATTCCGGTTTGGAAGTTGCGGTGCTGGATGGCGCTCCGGGTGTCCATTCCGCCCGATTCTCCGGGTTCCATGCGGACGATGCAACGAACAACGCAAAGCTCCTGCAGGAACTGGAACGCGTGGGGGCAGAGGAATCCCCTGCGGATTATCGCTGCGCCTTGGTGTACATCGGCGAGGACGGGCAGGAAATCCTCACGGAGGGACGTTGTGACGGTGTGATACGAAAGACTCCCAAGGGGAGGAACGGCTTTGGCTACGATCCCTACTTCTATGTGGGGGAAAAGACTATTGCGGAGATGAGCTTGGAGGAAAAGGATAAGATCAGCCATCGGGGCGAGGCGCTTCACAAGATGGCAGAAAAGCTTCGGGATGTTTACGGAAGGCAGGGATGAGAGGATGAGGATTGGCATTGTCAGCGATACCCATGGGAATACGGGAGCCGTGGAGGCCGTTCTGGAGATGGCTCCCGAGGTGGAGCTGTGGCTCCATGCAGGGGATTTTGTCGATGATGCGAGGTACTTGGAAATGCGCTCGAATACCGGGGTTGTGAAGGTGGCGGGCAACGGGGACTGGCCCCGGTCGGATGCTCCGGATGAGATTGTTGTGGAGGCCGGGGGACACAGGATATTTCTCACCCATGGCCATACCTACGGGGTGAATTACGGCACGGAGCAGCTGGAAGAGGCTGCCGGGGAAGCCGGATGCGATATTGCCGTCTACGGGCATACGCACAAGCTGGATCGACGGTCAGGAAAGGTCTGCATCCTGAACCCCGGTAGCGCATCGCGCCCCAGGGATGAGATGCGTCCTTCCTTTATGACGGCGGAGCTTCTGCCGGGAAAAGAGCCGGAAGTGAAGGAATATCGGATGGAGATATAGATATCGTTCTTCATGCTTTTACGGTCCGAGTTCGTGCTCACATGAGACTGATTCCGTAGGAGTTTTGGTCATCGCCGGCATCGGATAAATTTCTTTAATTTCTTTTAGAAAGCTTGCAGGATTTTGTAGAAGGGCGCATAATATATAATGTGATATTGAGTGTGTCTGGAGCTATGTGTTATATTTATGGGAGGGATTACTTTGCGAGAACTCGATGTAAAGACAATCACGGAAAACGTGGCCGAGATGTGTAAGGAAGCGGCCTACTACCTGCCGGAAGATGTCTACAACGGACTCAAGCGGGGGCGTGAGACAGAGAAGTCCCCGGTGGGTCAGGTGGTGCTCGACCAGATCATCCGCAATGCGGAGATTGCGAAGGCCGAGGACAGGCCTTATTGCCAGGACACGGGCATGACCATTGTCTTCCTGAAGGTCGGGCAGGACCTTCACATCACCGGCGGCAATCTGGAAGATGCCGTGAATGCCGGTATTGCCAAGGGCTATACGGAGGGCTATCTCAGGAAATCCGTGGTGGCTGAGCCGCTTTTCAATCGCAAGAATACGCAGAACAACACGCCGGGCGTCATCTATACGGAGATTGTTCCGGGGGACAAGCTGGATATTACGGTTGCCCCGAAAGGCTTCGGCTCCGAGAACAAGTCCGGTGTCAAGATGCTCGTTCCCGCCGATGGTGTGGAAGGTGTCAAGAAAGCCGTCATGGAGATTATACTCCATGCCAGCATGAATCCCTGCCCGCCCATGGTGGTCGGCATTGGCATCGGCGGCACGATGGATCGTGCGGCTCTTATGTCGAAGAAAGCTCTTACACGCTCCATTGACCAGAGAAATCCCATGCCGGAATATGCGAAGCTGGAGGAGGAACTCCTGGGACTCATCAACCAGACGGGCATCGGCCCGCAGCTCGGCGGTACCACTTCGGCGCTGGCCGTCAATATCGAGTGGGGCCCGACCCATATCGCGGGGCTTCCCGTGGCGGTCACGATCTGCTGCCATGCGATGCGCCATGCGCACCGTGAGCTGTAAGCTGCCGTGGTTTCGAAAATGGATGAGAACAGGAGGATGCAATAATGGCTGAACAGATTCGTATTCAAACTCCTTTTACGAAGGAGATGTCAAAGAAGCTTCGCGCCGGGGATGCCGTGCTCATCACCGGTGAGGTGATTTCTGCCCGGGATGCTGCCCACAAGGCAATGACGGAGGCTCTTGCCCGTGGAGAGAAACTTCCCGTGGACTGGAAGGATCAGGTGGTTTATTACCTCGGCCCGACACCGGCGAAGCCCGGCGATCCCATCGGGTCATGCGGTCCCACGACATCCGGCCGCATGGATGCCTATACGCCGACGATGCTGGAGCAGGGCATCACGGGTATGATTGGCAAGGGTTCCCGTTCGAAGGAAGTCGTTGAGTCCATGAAGAAGAACGGGGTGACTTATTTCGCGGCTGTGGGCGGCGCAGCGGCTCTCATTGCGAAGTCTGTCAAGAAGTATGAGGTTCTCGCTTATCCGGAGCTCGGCCCGGAGGCCGTGGCCCGTCTCACGGTGGAGGATTTCCCGGCCATCGTGGTGATTGACTGCGAGGGCAACAGCCTCTACGAGACGAACCAGGAGAAGTACCGTACTCTGAAGGGGTATTGAGTGGGAGGCGGCCGGTGCGCAGCAGCTTGCTTTGCACCGGCTGCGGAACACTGCGATAACTATCAACACAAGGAACTGGCAGACAGTTCCTAAAGCAAAACTAGGAGGTTCAGAATGTTTAACACAACTTTTTACGTGCGCCGTCTGCATTCGCTGTGCGGTCTCGTGTGCTTAGGTGCGGTGCTCTTTGAGCACATTTTCACGAACTCCATGGCCATGGGAGGCCCGGAGGCGCTGAACAGTTCTCTTGCCATGATGGAGCTGATACCGAAGCCGATTTTCCTCGGACTTGAGGTGGGCGCTATTGCTGTCCCCTTGCTGTTCCATGCAATCTATGGCGTCTACATTGCGCTGCAGGCCAACAACAATCCCGGCCGCTTCGGCTATACCCGCAACTGGTGCTTTGCGGTGCAGCGCTGGACGGCATGGTACCTCGTCGTTTTCCTCCTCTGGCATATCGGTTATCTCCGCTTCTACATCAAGGGCGTTACCGGCACGCCGATTTCCTATGAACTTTTGCAGAGCTACTTTACGGGGAATCCGATTGTTTCGGTTCTCTACATTTTGGGCATGTTCGCGGCAATCTTCCATTTCTGCAATGGTATCACCACTTTCTGCATGACCTGGGGCATCACGAAAGGCCCCCGTTCGCAAAATGTCGTAAGCGCCCTGAGCATGGGTCTTTGCGTTGTTCTCTGCCTTGTTACGCTTGCGTTCATGGGCAGCTACTTCATCTGAGGCATGGGAGTTATTAGCGTCAGGAAACATTGCTATATGTGGCGAACGATTTGTGGGGATTTGGCAAATGGTTTTGTTCGCGAGTATAGAAAAGGAGAATTTCAATGGCAAAAGCAGAAAAAAGGATTATTGTCGTAGGCGGTGGCCTTTCCGGTCTCATGGCTACGTTGAAGATCTGTGAGGACGGCGGTGTGGTAGATCTCTTCTCTTACTGCCCCGTGAAGCGTTCCCATTCCCTCTGTGCGCAGGGCGGCATCAATGCCTGCATGGATACCAAGGGGGAGCATGACAGCATTTATGAGCATTTTGATGATACTGTGTACGGCGGCGATTTCCTTGCAGACCAGCTCGCAGTCAAGGGCATGGTAGAGGCTGCGCCGAAGCTCATCAAGATGTTCGATCGCATGGGCGTGCCCTTCACCCGCACGGCAGAAGGCACACTGGATCTCCGTAATTTCGGCGGCCAGAAGAACAAGCGCACCTGCTTCGCAGGCTCCACGACGGGCCAGCAGCTTCTCTACGCGTTGGACGAGCAGGTCCGCCGCTGGGAAGTCAAGGGCAAGGTCAAGAAATATGAGTTCTGGGAGTTCATCAAGGCCATCAAGAATAAAGACGGCATTGTTCGCGGCATCGTTGCCCAGAACATGAATTCCAATGAAATCACTGCTTTCCCCGCAGATGTGGTCATTCTTGCTACGGGCGGCCCGGGTCAGGTCTATGGCCGCTGCACGGCGTCTACGATCTGCAACGGTTCCGCAGTTTCCGCTGTTTATCAGCAGGGCGCAGAGATCGGCAACCCCGAGTTCCTCCAGATCCATCCCACGGCTATCCCCGGCTCCGACAAGAACCGGCTCATGTCCGAGGCGTGCCGCGGTGAGGGCGGACGCGTCTGGGTATGGCGCAACAACCCCCAGACGGGGGAGAAGGAGCGCTGGTACTTCCTCGAGGATATGTATCCGGCCTACGGAAACCTCGTGCCGCGTGATGTTGCATCCCGTGCGATCTACAAGGTTGTTGTGCATATGGGTCTCGGTATGCAGAACCCGAACCGCGTCTATCTCGACCTTTCCCACATTGACGGGGACTACCTCCTGCGCAAGCTGGGCGGCATTCTCGAGATGTATTCGGACTTCGTTGGCAAGGATCCCCGGGAAGTCCCGATGGAGATTTTCCCGTCCATCCATTATTCCATGGGCGGCATCTGGGTGGATCGCGAGCATCATACGAACATTCCCGGCCTCATGGCTTCCGGCGAGTGCGACTACCAGTACCATGGCGCGAACCGCCTCGGCGCGAATTCCCTTCTCTCCGCAGCATATTCCGGCACGATTTCCGGACCGGAGGCGCTCCGCTTTGCCCGTGCCGGTGAGAACGGCGTGGAGCTTACGGCGGAGGAGATGGAAGCTGCCCGCAGGGAGTGCGTGGAGGAGTTCGACCGCATCCGCAACATGAACGGCCCGGAGAATGCCCACAAGCTGCATCATGAGCTGGGCGACATCATGTACAAGTACGTTTCCGTCGAGCGCGACAACAACGGCTTGGAGCAGTGCCTCAAGGAGCTCAAGGACATCCTCAAGCGCTGGAATAATATCGGTGTCACCGACCATGGTTCCTGGGCAAACCAGGAAGCTATGTTCGTGCGCCAGCTCAGGAACATGATCATTTATGCCATGGCCATCACGAAGGCTGCCCGCCTTCGCGACGAGAGCCGCGGCGCCCATGCCAAGATTGTCCTCGATGCAAATGGCAAGCGCGTGACGGATGCCAAGGGCGATCTCGTGTTCATGCCGCGTGATGACGAGAAGTTCATGCGTACCACCGTGGTTACCTTTGACAAGAAGACGGAAGAGCCCATCGTTACTTACCGCGAGTTCGAGCATTCCCTTATCAAGCCGCGTCTTAGGAACTACGCCGTAGCTAAGAAAGAGTAAGAGGGAGGACACATAGAAATGGCAGATCAGAAGAAAGTAAGGTTTATTATCGAGCGCCAGGACGCCCCCAATGAGAAGCCGTACACCCAGGAGTTCGATGTGGATTACCGCCCGGGTCTCAATGTCGTGGCGTCCCTTATGGAGATCCAGAAGAACCCCGTGACGGTTGACGGGAAGCGGGTTCCTCCCGTGACGTGGGAGTGCAACTGCCTGGAGAAAGTCTGCGGCGCTTGCATGATGGTCATCAACGGCGTCGGCCGCCAGGCTTGCTGCGCCTTGATTGATGAGCTGGAGCAGCCAATCCGTCTTGCTCCTGCCCGTACGTTCCCGGTTATCCGCGATCTCCTCATCGATCGTTCCGTTATGTTCGAGAGCCTCAAGCGCATCCAGGGCTGGGTGGAGATCGATGGCAGCTGGGAGTCCAAGGATGCCCCCATCCAGAATCCCTATACGGCACAGACGGCTTATGAGATTTCCCACTGCATGACCTGCGGCTGCTGCCTGGAGGCATGCCCCAACGTCGGTCCCCAGTCCGATTTCATCGGCCCGGCTCCCACGGTGCAGGCATACCTCTTCAACCTGCATCCCCTTGGGAAGTTCGATGCGCCCAAACGCCTCGAGGCACTCATGGGCAAGGGGGGCATCACAAGTTGCGGCAACAGCCAGAACTGTGTGGAAGTCTGCCCGAAGAGCATCAAGCTCACGACGTATCTGGCGCAGCTCAATCGCGATGTGAACAAGCAGGCGCTGAGGAACATGTTCAACAAATAACAGATTCTTTCTTCGAAAGAAGAAGCAAAAAAACCGTCCGCCCTATGGCGGGCGGTTTTTGGCTTGGGCATCAGTGAGGCTTTCTTCCTAAACCACACGCCT
>CACYDT010000144.1 GCA_902773295.1 uncultured Veillonellaceae bacterium
AGACATAGGGAAGGAGACTTAGAAATATGGCACCAATAAGAACAATTCGTCCGCCTAATTGACACCTTTTTTCAACACAGGGTTTTCACTATCTGGGGTATTAGGTGAACATCTTTTACCTTATGACCCCGATATCATTGATATAGTTCAGGAACTCTTGGTCTCCCTTTTGCATGAGTATGCCGCAGGAATGGCGTGTGAACGGTTCATGGATAAGCGGTGCGGCCAGTCTTGCATCCTTTTCTGTATAGCGCGCGGCTTCCACGGTTTCCGTTATCATGATGTCTGCGTTCCCTTCTGCGATTTGCCGGGGGATATCGGCATTTTCTTGATGAACCATGAGTCTGGCATGTTTCAGATGAGCATGAGCGAATTTTTCGTTGGTGCCGCCGGGATTTATCATAACACGAACATTGGGCTTGTCGATATCGGCAAGGCTCTTATATTTCTTCTCATCACTTTTTCGGCACAGAATGGTCTTGCCGAAGATGCCTTCCCCATAAGCATCCGACATCGCCATGGTCTTGGCACGGGCGTAGTTCCTCGATATGCCGCACAAAGCAATATCAAACTTCCCGGCCAGCATATCAGAAGCCAATGTCGGCCATGAGGTCGGCACATACTCGATTTTCACCCCAAGGGAATCGGCGATGAGCACAGATAATTCCGCATCAATTCCCTCATACTTTCCTGTCTCTGGATTGAGATATGACATGGGAATATAGTCTCCCGTTGTTCCTATGCGGATCGTTCCTTTTGCCATAATATCTTCCAAATGACCGGCGGATACAATCCTGAATGGCAGGAAAACAGCCACGGCCAAGCAAAGGACAAAGAGCATTTTCACACCTTTGCTCCAACACATCCTCATTTCCATCGTCATCCTCTCCCCTATTTTCCTTCGCTCACATAACTCCTCTTGTTTTCCGGCAGCTTGTCCCAGGAAACCTCATTGGCCGGAATGCCCTGCTTCAGCCCCCAGGCGGCGGCAATGCCTGCGGCTTCGCCGATGCTCATGCAGGTAGGCTGGATGCGCATGGATGCCTGCAGGATGAAACTGGCGCTGATACAGCGCCCTGCCACGATGAGATTGCTGATTTCCTTTGCCACCAAAGAACGATAGGGAATCTCATAGAATCCGCCTTTCGGCAGTTTTTCCGACACTTTCTCGCCATGGGCATCGATGAACCAGGCGGTGCGGCAGACAGCATCGGGGAAACGGCTCTGTCCATGATAGTCGTCCTCCACCAGATAGTGTTTCCCGAGAATCCTCCAGGATTCCCTGGCTCCCAGCATGGCCGCCTCCCGGCTGATGAAGGCATGTTCAAAGCCCGGAAGATGGCGGATGAGATAGGAAGCGATATGGCGCATCATTTTGCGGCCGAAAGTGACAGCCTTGCTGTAGGAAATGGGATCCGTGGCGGAGAACCGCACAGGAATTTCCGGGCAGTTCATACTCATGACACCATCCTTGCCGATGATGGTATAGGCCTGCATGTATTCCGCTTCTTCCTGGGTGATTTCCCCGGATGCCACGCCCCGGGCCATGAGCTCTTCCAGTTTATACCTCTGCTTCCGATGCATGGCCTCGGCAATCTCGAAATACGGCAGCTTGGACTTGCACCAGTCTTCCTGGAGCTCGACAGCCACATGCTGATAAAGGCGCTCCACATCAATGCCGCCCATTTCGAAGCGGAAGGAAAGGGGCTGGTTGTTCCCCGTCTTTTCATACCCACGCTCATGCGGAACTCCTGCTGCCCGTGCAAGATAGGCATCCCCCGTGGCATCAATGAAGGTCTTGGCGCGGATAGCCGCCAGCCCTGCAATGGTCTGGATGATACATGCCCGTATGCTCCCCTTGGAAAGAACGGCATCCACCAGAACCGACTGATAAAGAATCTCGACCCCTGCTTCCTCGCACATCTCATCATAGATGAGCGCCAGAACCTCCGGATTGTGCCAGGTCTGTCCCGTCACACCGTCCAGCGGCTCAATTCCCTTCTTCCGAAGGCGTTCTTTCACTTCTGCAACATAGGGAGTATCGCTGTTCGGCGCATGAGTATCCATAAAGGGATAGACGCATCCCAATACCGCCAGCCCTCCCAGAGCCGCGCCACGTTCCAGGAGAACCGTCCTTGCCCCGTTCCTTGCCGCGTTGATTGCCGCCGCCGTTCCCGCGGGGCCGCCACCTGCCACGCACACATCGACAGAGAACAGCACGGGAATATTCTTTCCTGCATACTTTATCTGTTCCCCGGACACAGACAGCTCGCCCGCTTCTGCCTGCCCGGGCGCACCGGCTGCGCCACAGGCCAGAGCGCCTGCCGCCATGCCCGCCATTTTCACAAAATCACGTCGGGAAATGGGAAGAAGAAAAGATGTTTCCATATATTTGAACCTACCTTCCATAAAACTGAAAAACGGAACCTTTCCACGGCTTCTCAAACTGCAGCGATTACGCTTCTTTCCTGTCAAAGGGAACATGATTCAGGATAAGCTTGGGATTGTTGTCCGTAATCCATCCCAGCGCCCATTCGTTGTTTACGAGCAGCACAGGATTTCCCTTGCGGTCATAGACGAACATGCCACGGTCTGCACCGCGCAAATCGGCGGGCACAACCTCGCGGCCATCTTCCCATGCCATCCATCGTGCAACCTCAAAGGGCTGCATCTGCATGATGATATCCACATTGTACTCGTTTTTCAGACGATACTCCAGCACTTCGAACTGCAGGGTTCCCACAGTGCCGACAATATAGGATTCCATACCGGCGCCGGCTTGCTGGAAGAGCTGGATTGCGCCTTCCTGCGTAAGCTGCTCCATCCCTTTGACGAACTGCTTGCGCTTCATCGTATCCTTGGCCTGTACCCTCGCGAATTTCTCCGGAGGGAATACGGGAAATTCCTCGAAATCGAATTTATGAGATTCATCGCAAATCGTATCGCCAATGCCGAAGATGCCGGGATCAAAGAGCCCAACAATGTCCCCCGGCCATGCCTCATCGATGATCTGGCGATCCTGTGCCAAAAACTGCTGTGGCTGGGCCAGTCGGATTACTTTATCCGACTTGTGATGGTAGACATCCATATTGCGCTCGAATTTCCCGGAACAGATACGGATAAAAGCCAGACGATCCCGATGCGCCGGGTTCATGTTCGCCTGGATTTTGAACACAAAAGCAGAGAACTTCGTATCCTCCGGTTGGATCACGCCGTCAGATGATTTGCGCGGTGCGGGTGATGGCGCGAGACGTATGTACTCTTCCAGAAAATTCTGCACGCCGAAATTTGTCATGGCCGAGCCAAAGAACATCGGTGTCAATTCCCCCGCCGCGACTTTTTCCAAGTCGAAATCCTCCCCTGCTTCATCCAGCAGGGCAATGTCATCCATAAGTGCTTCATAGGCGCTTTCCCCGACACGCTCCTTCATGGCCGGGTCTTCCATGGAAAACACCTCGGAAGCCCGCTCCTCCTGTCCATGGGTCACATCCTCGGCGAAAAGCTCCACACGGTTCTTCTGGCGGTCATAGACCCCCATATATTTCCCGTCCACCCCGATAGGCCAATTCATGGGATAGGAACGGATGCCAAGCACCTGTTCGATTTCATCCATGAGATCCAAGGGAGCCTTGCCAAAGCGATCCAGTTTGTTCACGAAGGTGAAAATGGGAATCCCCCGCTGCTTGCAGACTTTGAACAGCTTTTTCGTCTGCGCTTCCACGCCCTTGGCGACATCAATGATCATGACGGCGCTGTCCACAGCCATGAGCGTGCGATAGGTGTCCTCGCTGAAATCCTGGTGGCCCGGGGTATCCAGGATATTGATGCGGCAGCCTTCGTAATCGAATTGCAGTACCGATGATGTCACTGAGATCCCGCGCTGCTTTTCGATTTCCATCCAATCAGAAACTGCATGGCGCTGGGTTTTCCTTGATTTGATAGAACCTGCGAGATGGATTGCCCCGCCGTAGAGCAGCAGCTTTTCGGTCAGGGTTGTCTTTCCTGCATCCGGATGGGATATGATGGCAAAAGTGCGGCGCTTCTTTATCTCCCGGCGAAGATCTTCCGTTGTAACCGACAAAATAAATTCCTCCAATTTTTGTATAATGTTTTGACACTCCCGCTCAATGGCGTTTAGTTAAGCAAATACAGCATATTTCTCATTAGATATTTTGAAAAAGGCATTAAAAAAGTCTTGACAA
>CACYDT010000145.1 GCA_902773295.1 uncultured Veillonellaceae bacterium
TGGCCTTTCCAGTGGCAGGTCGTCGCTGCAGACGTAATCGTAATGCCGCGCTCCTGTTCCTGAACCATCCAGTCCATGGTAGCTGCGCCATCATGAACCTCGCCGATCTTGTGATTGATTCCCGTGTAGAAGAGAATACGCTCCGTCGTTGTCGTTTTTCCGGCATCAATATGTGCCATGATACCGATGTTACGAGTTTTTTCAAGCGAAAACTCTCTTGCCACTTTTAAAATCTCTCCTTAAAACTACGATACCGCCCGATTTACCAACGATAATGTGCAAATGCTTTGTTTGCCTCTGCCATCTTATGGGTGTCTTCCTTCTTCTTGATGGCAGCGCCTGTGTTATTGGCCGCATCCATAAGCTCTCCGGAAAGCCTCTGATCCATGGTCTTCTCACCGCGAAGACGCGCGTAATTGACCAGCCAGCGGATACCAAGCGTCATGCGGCGATCCGGACGGACCTCCACGGGCACCTGGTAGTTGGCGCCGCCCACACGGCGCGCACGAACCTCGAGAACCGGCATGACATTTTTGAGAGCAGTTTCGAACACTTCCAACGGATCCTTGCCCGTCTTTGCCCGAATAGCCTCGAACGCATCATATACGACACGCTCCGCAACGCTCTTCTTGCCGGAAAGCATTACTTTGTTGATGAACTTCGTAACGGTCTTGGAATGATATACCGGATCCGGCAATACATCCCGCTTAGGTACAGGACCTTTTCTGGGCATCGTTCTACCTCCTTGTCATAATCTACTATTCATGAAGCATATTACTTTTTCTTCGCACGCTTCGCCCCATACTTGGAACGAGCCTGGCCACGATCCTGAACACCGGCAGTATCCAGGGAACCGCGGATGATGTGGTAACGAACACCCGGCAAGTCTTTGACGCGGCCGCCACGAATCAGGACAACACTATGCTCCTGGAGATTATGACCAATGCCAGGAATGTATGCAGTCACCTCAATGCTGTTTGTGAGACGAACACGGGCAACCTTACGCAGTGCGGAGTTCGGCTTCTTCGGCGTAGTCGTATAGACACGCGTGCAAACACCGCGTTTCTGCGGGCAATTCTTGAGTGCTGGTGCTGTAGATTTCTCCTGCATGCTCTTTCTGCTCTTGCGAACAAGCTGATTGATTGTAGGCATACATGCACCTCCTTCCTTCCTATTGAGAATTTATTATTTATGAAAGCTCTACGGGAAACCCGCAAAGTTTCTAACAGGATGATTTCAGGACTGCTGCGGCTGCTGCACCGACTTCAATGCCGCACGCCTCGCCCAGTTCCTTCATGGAATCCACATGGAAAAGCTCCATGGCCTGTTCCCCGCACAGGGCAATGAGCGGAGCCAGGCAACGCTCATCTGCATTGTCGGCAACATAGACATCCCGGACAATGCCCTTCCGGACAGCTTTGGTAACCTGCTTGATTCCAATGACCCGATTTGCATTTTTCAGTGCATCAAGTGCCATTTCCATCGCTCCCCTGCCACTCATATTTCCTCCAAATCAGGCACTTCTATATATTATCATCGAGGAAAAACAAAGTCAACAGCTATTTCATCGACTTTTTCATATACACGTATCCTGGCGTATCATTTTATATCAAAAAGCAAAGACACCTTCCGGAAAAGGTGTCTTTGCTCAAAATCCTGTTCTCTTGAACATTTTCGCCAACTCATCACTGGAGAATTTCAGAATCGTGGGCCTTCCATGAGGACATGTGTACGGGCATGGGGTAGAGGCAAGCTCCTCCAGGACAATCTGCATCTGCCTGAAGTTGAGTTCGTCCCCTGCCTTGATGGCAGCCCGGCATGCCGTTGTCGCGAGAACTGTATGGCGGATTTCTTTCGCCGTGACCTCGTGCATGTCCCGGAGATTCATGAGAATTTCCCGGATCACATCCTCCGCCTCTCCCACGGGAATATCCACGGGAATCTCCATGAGGCGGAACTCCTTCGGCCCGCTGGCTTCCAGGGAAAACCCAAGCCTTCGGAAAAGCTCCTGATGGTTCTCCAGCAGGGAAGCCTCTCCCGCATCGAACGGCAGAACGAGATGGACAAGAAGCTGCTGGGAAGGAATCTTCTCCGCCATGGCAGAGAGCCTGTCGAAAAGAATCCGCTCATGGGCCGCATGCTGATCCACGATATACAAGCCTTTCAGATCCTGGGCAATGATATAGCACCTGTCCACCTGCCCGATAGGAAGAATAGTTCCTTCATAAGAAAGCTGTCCTTCCCCAAAGGGGGTTCCGGGTGTGCCCTCCCGGACGGCAGACCCCTCTCCTGACACGGACAGTCCGAGGATGCCATCTCCTTCCTTTCCATCGGTTCCCTTGGAAGCCGGCCGTTCACGATGCAGGACTTCCCGTGCAGCGTGAAAGCTCATCGCGGACGGATCCTGCAGAGGACGGCTCACGGCCTCGTAAATTGTTTTGGGAGAAAATCCATCCAAAGAAGCTTCCGGCTTCGGTGCGGAAGCAGGCACGAAGTGCATGGGTTCCATGGTATAATGCCGTTCCGCCTTCTCCACTACCGCAGCGGCCTTCTGCAAGGACCGGCCTGCAGGACGGACAGCATCCAGAACTGCCTTGTACACAGCCTTGAAGATCCGGCTCTCATCCTCAAATTTCATCTCGATCTTCTGTGGATGCACATTGACGTCAATCGTACGCTGCGGCACCTCCATATTCAATACCACCAAGGGAAACCCGCTCTTCGGTATCATGGATTTATACGCATTGTCCACGGCTTTTGCCATCACCTTGCTTTGGATGATGCGCCCATTGACGATATAAGTCTGCCATGCACGGCTGCTCTTGAGCATAGAGGGCTTCGTGATATAGCCGGAAATCCTGATGTCCTCATCCTCAAAACTCAGCCCCAGAAGCGAATCTGCCGTGCCGGCTCCGTATATGCTGCGGATGGCATCATAAAGATTGCCGTTCCCGGGAGTCACAAGGGACGGCTTGTTGTTGTTCACGAAACGGAAGGCAATATCCGGACGGGAAAGCGCCAGTTTCACGATGAATTCATTGATTTTTGCCGCTTCGGTATGATGGGTCTTCAGGAACTTCTTGCGGGCAGGCGTATTGAAAAAGAGATCCTCTGCCTTAACGGTGGTGCCAATATTGCAGCCGGCCTCGCGGATATCCGGCTCCCTGCCGCCAATGATATCCACCCTGGTTCCCAGTTCGCTTCCCTCCTGACGCGTCAGCATGGAAAAACGGGACACGGAAGCAATTGTCGGAAGAGCCTCCCCTCGGAATCCCAGGGTTCCTATGGACACAAGATCCCCCGCCTCCCGGATTTTACTGGTGGCATGACGAAGAATCGCAAGTCTCGCATCTTCCATGGCCATACCCTTGCCATTGTCTGTCACCCGCATGAAACCGGTGCCGCCCGCCATGATCTCCACCTCTATATGATCGGCCCCGGCATCCATGGAGTTCTCCACAAGTTCCTTGATGACAGAGGCCGGGCGCTCCACGACTTCCCCTGCGGCAATCTTGTTGATCGTACTGTCATCGAGCACATGGATGATGCTCATGCCTTTCCTGCCTCCTTCTTCGCCTGTTCCTGCAGCTTATACAGTTCGTTCATCGCTTCCAATGGTGTCATGGACATAATATCGAGGGAAAGAAGCTCATCGCTGATTGCCGAGGAAAAAAGAGATCCCATAAAATCCATCTGCGCCGGCGGGAGCTGCTTTGCCCCCGTCATGTTTTCCTGCTCTCCCTGCCGGGCTTCCGCACTCGCCGACGAATCTGCCGCCTCAAGGGACTTCAAAATCTCCTCCGCCCTCTGAGTAACAGGCTTTGGCAGCCCTGCAAGCCTGGCCACATGAATGCCATAGGACTTGTCAGCACTTCCTGCCACGATACGGCGAAGAAACGCTACCTGCGTTCCCCGTTCTTTCACTGCCACACAGAAATTCCGGATTCTGCCATCCTCCATATCCGTAAGCTCATGGTAATGAGTGGCAAAGAGGGTCTTTGCATGCACTTTTTTCGCAATATGCTCAACCACAGCACGCGCAATGCTCATTCCGTCATAGGTACTGGTTCCCCTGCCGATCTCATCGAGAATCACCAAACTGTTCTCCGTAGCATATTTCAGAATCTGGGCAACCTCATTCATTTCCACCATGAAGGTGCTCTGCCCGCTCACGAGATCATCGCTGGCGCCAATCCGGGTAAAGATGCGGTCTACCGGAGAAATCGCAGCTTCCCTGGCCGGGAGGAAACTCCCCGCCTGCGCCATGAGTGCCAGAAGCGCCACCTGCCGCATATAGGTGGATTTTCCCGCCATATTCGGCCCTGTGATCAACATGGTTTCGCAATCGCTATGGTTGAGCCGCGTATCATTGGGAACGAAAAGCTCCCGCGTCAAAATACGTTCCACCAGCGGATGCCGGCCGTCCTTGATGTCAATCTCCCCATTGACCAGAATCTTTGGCCGCACATAATGATAGGAGCATGCTGCCTCGGCAAATCCCGCCAGCACATCGGCAACAGCAATTTCATGCGCCGTCTGCTGGATACTGGAAAGCCGTGTCTTGATGACATCCCGCACCTCAGTGAAGAGATTGTACTCCATATTGACGATTTTCTCCTGCGCTCCCAGGATTTTCGTCTCGAACTCCTTCAATTCTTCCGTGATATATCGCTCGGCATTGGCCAATGTCTGCTTCCGTATATAACGGTCAGGCACAAGTTCCGTTCCGCTTCGCCTGACTTCAATATAATAACCGAATACCTTGTTGTAGCCGATTTTCAGGGATCGGATCCCCGTAGCTTCCTTCTCCCTGTCCTCCATCTCCTGCAACATGCTTTTGCTGTCATGGGCGATACGACGGTACTCATCCAGTTCCCCGTTATAACCATCCTTGATGATTCCCCCGTCGCGAAGGGTGAGCCCGGGCTCCTCCACAATAGAACGCTGCAAGAGCTCCACCAAATCATCATAGACCCGGATATTTTCATGGCAGGATTTCAGAAGCGCGGATTGAGTGCCGGAAAGATGCTGCCGGATTCCCGGCAGGCACATCAGGGACACTTTCAGGGCAATGAGATCCCTTGCATTGGCCGATCCCACTTCAATACGGGTAAGCAAGCGCTCGAAATCATGGATCCCCTTGCAGCCGGAACGAATCTCTTCCCGCAAAGCGAAATCCTTCACCAATTCCTCCACCGCATCCAGGCGGTGATTGATTTTCACAACATTGATCAGAGGATATTCCAGCCATTTCCTGAGAAGGCGGCTCCCCATGGCCGTCTGGGTAAAATCCAGCACATCGAGCAAAGTATCCTTCTTCCCGCCATCCCGGAGATTCCGTGTAACTTCCAGATTCCGCAAGGTGTAGGTATCGAGGACAAGGTTCTCCGAAGCATCGAGATAGGAAAGCTTGGAGAGATGGGAAAGATCCGTCCTCACCGTTTCATGAAGGTAATCGAGAAGCGTAGCCACGGCTTCACGGCCAATGAGCTCCGACGGACGGTTGTCCGCATCGAAATGCTGTACGATGCGCTCCTCCACGGCGCGGGAAATCTCCGCAATCTCCGTAAAGGCACAGGTTCCCATGCGCAGGGACATGAATTCATCCAAAGCCTCGCGAAAAGAAAGCTTTCCCACAAGGAGCAATTCCGGCATCATCAGGCGGTAAAGCTCATCGAAGAGCATCTGGATGCGGTCCTGGCCACGGTAGATGCCATAAAAGCATTCTCCCGTGGAAATGTCCGCACCGGCCAGCACGATTCCCTCATCTTTCTCATAAACCAGGGCAATATAATTGTTCTGGGCATCCTTCAAAGCTGTCTCCGAAAGCACTGTTCCGGGAGTCACCACCTTGATGACTTCCCGCTTGGTAAGCCCCTTGGCCTTCGGGTCTCCGATCTGCTCGGCAATGGCCACCTTATACCCCTTATTGACGAGCTTGTTGATATAGGAATCCGCCGCATGATAGGGAACGCCGCACATAGGAGACTTATCCGTATCCCCGCTCCGACTGGTAAGTGTAAGCCCCAATTCCCGCGAGACGAGCTTCGCATCATCGAAGAACATTTCATAGAAATCCCCAAGCCTGAAAAACAGGATGGTATTGGGATACCGCTCCTTCGTTGCCAGATATTGTTGCATCATCGGGGTAAGCTCCATATTTTCCTCCATCTTATCTCTATCTTGGAATCCGCGAACAGACCTCGCCCTTCAGCACCCAAGTCTGCGGCTGGGTAATCCTCACCTGCACAAAATCTCCCGGCTGCTCATCCCCATGCTCCCAAAGGACAATCTTGTTCGTGCGGGTGCGTCCGGTCCAGATTCCGGCATCATTCTTGCTTGCACCTTCCACCATGACTTCCAGGCTCTTTCCAAGAAGTCCTTCGTTGATTTCCCGGCTGATGCCGTTCTGAACTTCCATGAGCTCTCGGAGGCGCCGCTTCTTGCAATCCTCTGCCACCTGGTTTTCCATCGTCGCAGCCGGCGTCCCCGAGCGTTTGGAATAGAGAAAGGTATAAGCCGAATCATAGCGGATTTCCCGCAGGAAATCCAGCAGAGCAGAAAAATCCTCCTCCGTCTCCCCCGGAAATCCCACGATGAGATCCGTGGTAAGGCTCACATCCGGCAAAGCTTCCCGGATGCGCCCCACCAAATCCCTGTATCCTTCCACCGTATACACGCGATTCATGGCCTTCAGCACGCGGTTTGTCCCATACTGGACAGGCAGATGGATATGCTCGCAGATATGTTCCCCATCCCGGATCGCCGCAATGACCTTGTCGCTGAGATCCTTCGGATGAGAAGTCATGAAGCGCACCCTCTCTATTCCCGGCACGGCATCCACCATTCCCAGGAGATCGGCAAAATCCGCCCTGCCATGATCCTTGCCGTAAGAATTGACATTCTGCCCCAAAAGCGTGACTTCCTTATAGCCTTTTGCCACGGCTTCCCCGACTTCCTTTACGACATCCTCCGGCAAGCGGCTGCGTTCCCGTCCACGTACATAGGGGACAATGCAATACGTACAGAAATTATTGCATCCATACATGATGGGCACCCATGCGGAAAGACGGCCTCCCCTCTCCACCGGCAGACCTTCGGGAAGTTCCGTTTCCGAAAAGCTCACATCTACCACATGGCCGCGCTCTGCTTCGATTTCCCTTACTACATTTACGAGTTCCTGCACCTTGTTCGTTCCGAGGACAAAATCGATATGCGGGGCGCGCCGGATGAGATTCTCCCCTTCCTTCTGGGCCATGCATCCCGCAATGCCGAAAATAAGCCCCGGATTCTTTTCCCTGATGTGCTTGATCTCGCCAATCTTTCCATAAACCTTGTCTTCCGCTGTTTCCCTCACGCAACAGGTATTGAGGAGAATCAGGTCAGCATCTTCCATCGACCCCGTCCTCACATAACCAATGGAATGCAGCTGTCCCTCCATGCGCTCTGCATCAGAGACATTCATCTGGCAGCCATAGACACCAATAAATGCTTTTTTCATGAAACCATATGCTCCCTTGAACCGTGTACCGCCTCGTTCTTATTTGAATGGTGCGCTTACTGATACCGTGGGCAGGGAAATTTTCCTGCTCACGAGTATAGAAAAAGTCCGGAAGCATGCTTCCGGACTGAATTCCAAACTTGGAGGCGACACCCAGAATCGAACTGGGGATAAAGGTTTTGCAGACCTCGGCCTTACCACTTGGCTATGTCGCCTGATTATGGAGCGGAAAACGAGGCTCGAACTCGCGACCCCCACCTTGGCAAGGTGGTGCTCTACCACTGAGCTATTTCCGCAAAATATATGGCGACCCGAAGGGGACTTGAACCCCTGACCTCCGCCGTGACAGGGCGGCATTCTAACCAACTAAACTACCGGGCCATCGCCATCAATCATCGTCGCTGAACGACGAA
>CACYDT010000146.1 GCA_902773295.1 uncultured Veillonellaceae bacterium
CATGGAATGATATAATATATTAAGGTAGGGAGAAGTCTGGCATGAAGGGCATTATACCGATGCTTTTGGCATGGTCAAAAAGTATACATTTTTGCATGCCTCTTCTCTAGCACAGACGAAATTTTCTGTAAAATCAGGTTGCCATGCATCTATGAAAGAAACAGGTGATTTCTGTTACACATCAAATGCCTTGTTGCCTGTAAATTTTTGCCTTATATCGAAAAGTTGACTCCGGCAGGCCGCATTGTTTGGCTGCGACTGCTGTACTGATTTTTCCCAGAGCCCATTCCTTGCATACTTTGTGAAAATTATCCGGCAACGGTTTGGGCGGTCGTCCAAGCCGCACCCCGTTAGCTCTGGCAGCTTCTATCCCCTCCCGCTGTCTCTGATGTATGAGACTCAATTCATTGTCGCTGCAATAGCTCAATAATGCCAGAATAATATCACTGATAAAGGTTCCCAAAAGGTTTTTTTCGCGTCTGGTATCCAGCACAGGCATATCAATCACGCAAACATCGGCCTTTTTTTCCTTCGTTATCATGCGCCATTGCTCACCAATATCCGAATAATTTCTCCCCAAGCGGTCTATGGATTTTATGTACAGCACGGCCCCTGGGCGCAACTCATTCATAAGCTTCTTATATGCCGGACGATCGAAATTCTTTCCTGATATCTTATCCACATAAATGTTGTTTTCCGGTACCCCCATCTCCCTAAGCGCTATTATCTGCCTGTCCTCATTCTGCGAGACAGAACTGACCCTGGCATACCCATACGTTGTTTGAGCTGTTTTATCATTCATGTTTTCCACCCCACTCTGTAAAAATGATTCCTATATTTTAAGAAAATTTCGTCTCGCCCATCATTTTTCCTCTTTTGACCAACAAGGGAGCGTAACATACCATGGAGCCACCAATGGAAGATGGTCTGGATATCAACTGCTTATACGAGACTTTTCATAGGATTACTAACAGCCATAAGTATTTTTGGTTCTTATCTCTCCTTTCCGCTGTGGAAGAAGGCTTGACTGCTTGCGGTTTCAATTACCTTGCGAATGATATGATTTATGCCGCCCAACCGTTTGTCATAAAGCAACACCTTTCGTTAGGCTTCAGAGATACGCTTGAAGCCGCTATCATTTCCATATACGGCAAGGACAGTATAGACCCACAAAAACTGAAATCTAGGATTTTGGATCACGTCCCCTACAGATTTCTCTCTTCTTTTGCAAAAAGTCTGACAGAAAAGGACATGAATGGCAACAGGAAGGCTCTTGCCAGTAAGCTGAACCGGATTCCTCATCTCCCATATAGATTCACAAATCTGGATGGCCTCGAGAGCACCATCGCCTTTGAACCCGATTGGTATGCCTACTTTCAAGAGCATCATCGTCTCTTGCGGGATTGGACATTGGAAATGTTGCGAACGTACCTGGAGAAGAGGAATGGAAGAAGTTTCCCATAAGAAAAAGGACGTTGGCTTTCAACATTAAGCCAGCGTCCTTTTATTTCGCAACGGTCGTTGAATTAAGGAACTTAAGAATCCTCTGAATTCATTTATGGGGAGTGTCAACTGTTCTCTTCCATTTTCTCCTGAACCATGCTCCATTTCTTCTCCCAGAGCACCAGGATTTCCGTCTGGTATGTTTTGACCAGCCAAAAACTGAAAGCCGCGAGGAAGATGTATTCCAGCCCGGCGCTGACGAAATCGCTCCAGCCTATCGTGCCTCGCATGATGCCATCGTCTATGCCCGGGGTGGTGCCCATGGCGATGATGTCGAACAGCGTGTGAAGGACAGCCGCAGGCAGGAAACTCCCGGAACGCAGCGTAATCGCTGCGGCATACAGACCAAAGGGCACGCAGCTGATGATCTGGAAAATGGTTAGATCCACAGCGGCGCCCGCCAGCACGTTTGCGGCATGAGCAAACGCGAATACTCCCGCCGATATGCCCAGCGTCCACCAGACGCGGTTTTTGCCGGACAGATAGCGCATACCGATGGAAACGATGAAGGCGCGGTAAACGGCCTCCTCCAAGAATCCGGCACACAGGCACAGGGCAGCCATGGCAAAGGTCAGATGGAAGTGAAATTCCCCCCTCGCGAAAGCCTCGATTGGGACGCAGCAGCCCAGGCACACCCATAAGGGAACGCTCCAGCGGAGTATGTCTCCGTACGGAACATGGATCCGCATCGATCCTTCATAGTCGGGGGCGAACCACCGTTTGTGCAACCAGACCAGCAGGAAGGCTGAGAGCGCGATGGCGAGTTTTTCCCCAATAGCCCGGTCAAACGGCGGAAGAACGAACTGCGAGAACGCTGCTGCGAATGTCCCGACCAACGGGAACGTAAGCGAAATCAAATAGGCACCAACCGTCATGACCAGCCTTGGCACCTTCTCGCAGAGGAAATGGCCCCGACCGGATTTTTTCACGGTTCCCTGCATTGCTTCTTTTTCATCCAAAACAAACACCTCGCTATCATTATACCATATTTCCCAAGCATTTTCAGGCTTAACGGAGTTGGCTTCCATGAAGTCAGTTTCGTTATAGCAGTCATTCTCATTGTGCAAGATATTCGTCTTCCTTGAAGGTTATGCCAAAACTGATTCGAGTTTGGGGAAGGGAAACCTCATCCTGATGTAGAATGTATACATCAGGATGGTTCGCGTTTTTCGTCACAAGGAAGCCTATGCGGGAAGGATTTCGCTTTTGTTTGACGAAATTAACCATATGTGGTTGGATGAGACAGGACAGGGGAAAAGGATCTGCTGAAAGCATGATGGATCAAAGGAGCGAGACCTATGATTCAGGAGAATTATCAAATATCTGTGACACATGGGGAGGATTGCGCTGCAATTCTCGGGCGTCTCGGTGAATGTCTGGAGAAGATACGGGAATCTGAGGCATACCGGGAGGCAAGCGGTATTTATGTGAGACTTCTCATGCCGCAGATTTCGATGCGGGATGCGGGGGAAGTCGGCGCTTTTGTTCGCGACAGCCTTCCTAAGGCTGTTGTGGCGGGCATTTCCATGACGTTTTTCCCTAAGGAGCCGGAGGAACCCTTTCTTTTCATGAACTGCTCCTATTTTGCCCATGCGCAGGTCACGCTTCTGGAACATGTGGGGCGGCCTGTGCACTACAAGACCGCCGGGCGCAATTTCGGGCGCAGGATTGCTCAGATGAAGGATGTCAAAGGCGTGGAGATTTTCTGCGTGGGGCTCAACATCGATGTTTCGCGCTTTGTCATTGGCGTCGCAGAGGAAAATGCCGATGTCCCCTTTTTTGGTTCCCTGGCCGGTTCCTTCATGGATCGCGATGTGAATCCGGAGTTTGTCCACACGAGTATCGCAGAGATGGAATCGCATCTAGTGTGCTATATTCTGGGGAACAAGCTCTACGATACGGGTATTGTCATGGCGGTCTTTTCCGGCGAGGAGCTTCATGTGCAGGCAGACTGCCTGCTGGGCTGGAAACCGTTGGGCAAGGAGATGGTCGTGACCAAGGCTATCAGCAGGACATGCATTGCGACCATTGACGGCATTCCCGCCACGGAAGTTTATCGGAAGTACCTGAACGTGCCCCCGGATGAGCGCTTTCTGGAGAATGTCTGCGAGTTCCCGATGATCACAGAGCGCGACGGCTTTCTCATAGCACGTACTCCGCCCCTTATTGACACTGACGGGAAGCTTTATTTCAATGCAGATGTCCATGAGGGAGAGAAGTATCGTCTTTCTTATGCGAATTCCGGCGAGCTTTTGCAGGAGACACGGGAAGCGAGCGAGCGGATGTGGGAGTTTCGACCCGAGGGTGTCTTTATATGTGCCTGTACCAACCGGCTGGCCTTTCTGAAGGGGGAGGCCGTGCAGGAGATGGATGCCTATCGGCGCATGCAGCCACAGTTTGCGAGCAGCTATGGCGCAGGGGAGATCTATCGTCATCGGGGGAAGGGAGGCATGCTCAACAGTTCCTTCGTCGTCGTGGGGATGCGCGAGGGGGAGCGTCCGGAGGATGGGGCAATCCTGCCGGAACTGCCGAGGCTCAGGCCAAACAAGCGGATTCCTCTGTCCACCCGCTTGGCCGTCTTCCTGGATGCCACTACCAGGGAATTGAAGGAATCCAACCGGAAGCTTCAGGATATGGCCGAAGCAGCACAAGCGGCAACCATAGCAAAATCCCAATTCCTCTCGAATATGAGCCATGAGATCCGAACTCCCATTAACGCGATTCTCGGCATGGATGTGATGATTCTTCGCGAGGAGACCAGCCCGGCGATTCTCGAGTATGCGGAAAACATCCGCACGGCGGGAAACAGCCTTCTCGGACTGGTGAACGATGTCCTGGATTTCTCGAAAATCGAGGCGGGCAAGCTGGACATCATTCCCGTGGAATATTCATTGAGTTCTATGCTGAACGACCTGGTAGACACGGCCTGGATCCGGGCAGAGAAAAAGGGACTGAATTTCGTCGTGAACGTGCCGGAGGACATTCCCAATATCCTCCTGGGGGATGAACTCCGCATCAGGCAGGTCATCATGAACATTCTGACCAATGCCGTGAAGTACACGAAACAGGGGACAGTGACCTTCTCCATGGATTACGAAAAGCAGGATGCCGCGTCCATCCTGCTCAAGGCCAGTGTACGGGATACGGGCATCGGCATCAAGGAAGAGGACCTTGCGAAGCTCTTCACAGCCTTCGAGCGCATTGAGGAGGAGCGCAATCGCGCCATTGAAGGAACAGGGCTTGGCATGAACATCACTCAGTGCCTTCTCAATCTCATGGGATCGAAGCTGGAAGTGGAAAGCGTCTACGGCCGGGGATCTGTTTTTTCCTTTGTTTTGAAGCAGGAGGTTCTGCGTTGGGAGCCCATGGGAAATTTCGGAGAGGCATGCCATCACATGCTGGAAAGGCGCCCGGCGTATCGGGAGGCTTTCACGGCACCGGGCGCAAGGCTTCTCGTGGTGGATGATACTCCCGTGAACCTCACCGTGGTGAAGGGACTCCTGAAGCGGACACGCATGCAGATCGACACAGCGGGAAGCGGTCGGGAGTGCCTGCGCTTGGTCGGGAAGAACCGTTACGATATTATCTTTCTTGACCATCGCATGCCGGAGATGGACGGCATCGAGACCATGCGGCGGATGCGGGAGACTGCAGGGAACCCCAACAAGGATACTCCTGTCATATCCCTCACGGCCAATGTGGTATCCGGAGCCAGAAACATGTATATCGATGCCGGTTTCCGGGACTACCTGACCAAGCCCATCAACGGCACACAGCTGGAAAATATGATACTCAAATACCTGCCGCCGGAAAAGGTGGTGCCGGGAGATGTTCCGTTCCTTTCTTCCGGCAGTCCTCCCGTGGTTGGCTGAAATCTCTCAAGGACGAACCGTTAAGTGGAGATTTAACAAGGTTTATTGGCTTAAATGTGTTTAGATGTATATATTCGAGCATATTTGACCATACTTTAGAAAGGAGGCACCAACATGAAAAAAAATGTAATCTTCATTGCCAAGGGCAAGTCCTTTATGGCAAATACCATAGTGAAGAACCTGCAGGATGCTGATTATGACGTGCTCCAGATAGAGCCGGAAATCGCTGCAATCACCGAGTGCAAGGGTGAGTCGGATCTCTTTGTCTTCTACCTCGGGCCTTTTGTGGATGATATTGCGAATTTCTTGGTTTACCTCAAGGATATCTGCACGGAGGAGGACAAGCTGCTCATTTTGGTTGGCACGGCAACAGAAATCGAAACTGCTACGGAAAGCATCCCGAAGGCTTTGGTAGCAGGAAGTTTTGAGCGTCCGTTTGACATCAAAAAATTAGTGGAACAGGCAGACTGGCTGCTCCGGGCAAATGATGATCTGTCCCGGCGCAAGAACATTCTCCTCGTGGATGACGATGGCACTTTCCTGAAAATGGCCAAGGACTGGCTGTCCGGCAAGTATCGGGTGACTATCGTGACATCAGGAGCCCAGGCGCTCATGTACATTGCCGACAACAAGCCGGATCTCATCCTGCTGGACTATGAAATGCCTGTGACCAGCGGCCCGCAGGTGTTGGAAATGATTCGCAGCGAAACCAAGGTGGATTCCATTCCCGTCATTTTCCTTACGGGCAAGGGCGATCGTGAGAGCGTCATGAAGGTCGTGTCCTTGAAACCCGACGGCTATCTCCTGAAAACCATGCCGCGCGACAAGCTCATAGCCGCAGTGGACGAATTCTTTGAAAAGAAGAAGTACAAGGATCTGCATGACAAGAACATACAATAGAGATATTCAAAAAGGTGCGGAAAACAAGCCATTCGGTTTGCTTTCCGCACCTTCTATTCTTCTAGGCGTATCAATCCAGGTTGCTCGATTTTCCACTTCTCGCCTTCTTTTTTGAAAATCGCAGGAAATTTGACAGATACATGCCGGTAAACAGATGCTGCGCCATTCTCGAAATTCGAGGCAAAGGTCTCCTTCATCCCGCCTTCGCGATGAAGGTTGTCATCATAGGAAATGATGGGGTTCGGCACTACAGCATAGCGGTCTTTTTCTTTGGGAATCGGCCATGCCCAATAGACGCTCCCCTTCACGGATTTCTCTACGGCAAAGATAGGTTCCGCCTGGCTTCCCTTGATTGCGGCTCCGCTATGGGCAATGCAGTCCAACAGTACCAGTTTCTGCAAGCCGGCAAAGTTCTCGCATGCAACATCGGCTTTCGGCACATCCACGCTTTGGGCCAGGTTGTTGAAGTCGTCCACGAAACCTTGCCAGACAGAGCGCTTCACTGTCGTGGGTTCCTTCTCCTGCGGTTCGGGTTCGGGGGAGGAAAGAACCGGTTCCGTCTCCTTTGGGGTCTCCTTCGGAAGTTCCGGTGGGGGCACTTTCTGCGGTTCCGGTGGTTCCGGTTCCTTCGGCAGCTCTATCGGGAGATCATCTAAGGAAGGCGGCAAGATGAGCGACTGCAAAGAACGAAGCTCCGCAGTGACGGCTTTCATGTCGTTCGTCAATCGGTCGAGCACCGCCAGCCGTGCTCTGTAGTGATGCTGCATCGACCAGAGCACCGCCACGGCAATCAGCAGCAGCACGGCAAGGACAAGCGCCAGAACCACCATGACATCGCGCAGCACGGGAGGCAGCACGCCGTCCTGTTCCGGCGCCGCCAGCGCTGTTCCGTGCGGCAGAAGCAACGTTGCCGCTATAAGCCTCCCGGGGCAGGCCATCCATTTTCTGTCTATTTTCACGCAATCACATCCTCTCTATACTATCTTCTACTATAGCACTACAGTCTCTCTTGTACAAGACTTTACTTGCGATACCGTGTTTCATGTAGTATGATATATGGGCTACGTGACGATACGATAAGAAAGCAGTGAATATATGAAACAGAACGAGCTGATTGCCTATCCCTATCAGCGCATCATGTATAAAATGAAACTGATTCTCCTGACGGGGGAGCTTCTCATGGCAAACGGGGCAGCCACAGCCCAGATCATGCGGGACATGCTTCGCGCCGCGACCTATATGGATATCACCCCGGACAAACTCCACATCCATATCAATTATACCACCATTATGCTGAACATCAATGGTGACGGGCACTCCTACACGGAGTTCCGCAAGTGCCGGGAACACGGCGTGAACATGTCCGTCATCTCCGATGTCAGCAATCTCACATGGATTGCCGTTCGCGAAAACTATACACTGGAAAAATATGAGGCGCATCTGCGCCGGATCCAGAGACACTGCAGGCCCTATCCGTTGCCGCTCGGTCTCCTCTGTGTGGGTATGGCCTGCGGCAGCATCTGCAAGCTGTTCGGCGGTGACTGGGTTTCCTTCTTCTGCACAGCCTTCAGCGCTGCCATGGGCTTCATTGTCCGACGCATCTGCAATTCTTACGGGTTCAACCACTATGCGGGAATCGCCATCTCCGCCTTTGCAGCGACCTTTCTGGCCTGTTTTGCGCAGTCTGTCTCCGGCACTTCCACTCCTTCCTACCCGATGATTGCCGCAGCCCTTTTCCTCATTCCCGGTATTCCCCTCATCAATGCCGTGGACGATATGCTGAACAACTACATCATGGCAGGAATGACCCGCGCCATGAACACCCTGCTCATCATCGGGAGCATGACCTTTGGCATCAGTATCGCCCTTTGGGCATGGAACATCACGGACTTCACCCGCGTTCCCATACATCCAGAGGATATCTACATCTCCCAGGCTTTGGCCGCCGCCCTCTGCGCCGTCGGCTACTCGGTTCTCTTCCGTCTGCCATGGAAGCTCCTGCCCGTTGCCGCCGTCGGCGGGGTTATCGCCGTGGATGTCCGCAATATCCTCGTGGTCCAGTTCGATGCCAATCTGGTGGCAGGCTCTTTCCTCGGCGCTGCCATCCTTGGCAGTGTGGTGCAGAAGGCCACCCATTGGTTCCATACCCCGGGCGCCGTCCTGACCATCCCGGCGGTGATTCCCCTGATGCCCGGCGTTCTTCTCTACCGCCTCCTCTTCTCCATCCTCAACATCACCACCATTGATGCACAGACCTTGCTGGCGGGCATTCGGAGCGGTGTGGAAGCAGCTACCGTCGTCATCGCCATGACCATCGGCGTCGCCATCCCCACCATCTTCTTCCGTCCTTACCTGGAAAAATACCAAAAGCAGCACATGGAAGACCTCTTGCTGCAGAGGTATGACGAGGAAAAATGAGAACAGAAAAACGGGAGGATGGATTATGGAGACAATGAGAAGAAAGCTCCCCATCGGAGTGCAGAGTTTTTCGATTTTGCGACAGGAAAACTTCCTGTATGTTGACAAGACACGTTACATCTATGAATTGGCCCAAAATGGGCGGCAGTATTTCCTCAGCCGTCCCCGTCGCTTTGGCAAAAGTCTGTTTCTCTCTGTTCTCAGCGCTTACTGGGAAGGAAAGAAAGAACTCTTTGAGGGATTGGATATTGAGACTTTGGAGGCAGGTCGCAAGGATGCTTGGCAGGTTTATCCCGTGTTTTGCTTCGATTTCAATGGTGAGAACTATCATTGCGATACCGCTCTTGAAGATGTCTTGGATAAGATGCTTCGAGGATGGGAACATACGTACAACTGCACACCGCAGGGCACGCTTAGTGCACGTTTTCAGACTCTCTTGAAACTTGCCAATGAGAAAACCGGCCGCCGTTGCGTGGTGCTGGTGGACGAATACGACAAGCCCTTGCTGGAGGCACTTGAAAATAATGAACTGGAAAAGCATAACAAAGCAGTATTCAAAGGTTTTTTCGGTACCTTGAAAAGCTATGATGAATATCTGCAATTTGTTTTTATCACAGGAGTCACGAAATTCAGCAAGGTCAGCATTTTCAGCGATTTGAACCAGCTCAGGGATATCTCTCTGACAAAAGACTATGCAGATCTCTGCGGTATCACGGAGAAGGAATTGCTCTCCAACTTTGCTCCCGAAATTTCTGCCATGTCCAAAGAGAATAGCATAAGCCAGGCGGAATGCCTGGCTCTGTTGGAAAAACACTATGACGGCTATCGCTTCCATCCTCAGTCCGAGGGGCTGTACAACCCTTTCAGTCTTTTGAATGCACTGGCCGAAAAAGAAATCAACTCCTACTGGTTTGCTACTGGCACACCCACCTTTCTGGTGCAGCGTCTGAAGTATATGCATTTCGATGTCAGGCGCTTCACCAATCGCACCATCTATGCCAATTCATCGTCCTTGTCTGATTACAGGGCTGACAATCCCGATATTATCCCTTTGCTATATCAGACCGGCTATCTCACGATCCTTGGCTACGATGCCAAGCGCAGACGTTTCACTTTGGGCTTTCCCAATGACGAGGTTAAATACGGACTGCTGGAAAGTCTGCTGCCGAAATACTCCGCTGCCGCTATTCCGGGAAGAGGGACAGATATCTTGACTCTGGACGAAGCCGTAGAAAGTGGTGACTGCGAAAGTATACGGAACATTCTCACCGCTCTCTTTGCCCAAATCCCCTATACAACAAATGATGCCCCTTTCGAGCACTACTTCCAGTCGGTGCTCTACATCGTCTTTACTCTGCTTTCGCAGTTCGTGCAGTGTGAGGTCCACAGCAGCAAAGGGCGGGCAGATTGCATTTTGGAAACGGAGAACTATGTCTACATCTTTGAATGTAAATTGGATAAACCGGCTCAAGAGGCACTGGCACAAATCGAGGAAAAAGGCTACGCCCTGCCTTACGCAGCCGATTCCAGAGAAATATTCAGGATCGGGGTGGCTTTCGACAGCGACAGACGTTGCCTCAAGGAATGGCTGGTGGACTCCGGCCATCGTTGATCATGTTCTTTGATGCAAACTACGCTGTTTGAGGCGATGACAGCGTCCTTCTTGGCAAGTTCCGCTTCATAAATTATTTTTTTCGTGGTAATTGAAACTGTGCAATATTTTGTCGGTACTGAAAATGAACAGAACGCTTCAGCTCTCTTACAACCTTTTTCAGCTCATGATGGATTGGGACAGCCGCAATGCCCAGGGCGTAATGATGTCCATCCCATGGGTTATTTGCGTATCAACTGCACACTGCAGCAGTACGATGAATTTTTTAATTTCTACGGCATTACCGAGGGTGACGGTATGTACCTTGCGCCGGAAGATCGGGTGGCTATTTGGTGAACTATTTATCCAATGCGGCGTAAAACCCCGAGCTTTAGCTCTGGGGATATAAGCCGCGTCCTGCGAATTTACGTAAGTAATTGAAGCAGG
>CACYDT010000147.1 GCA_902773295.1 uncultured Veillonellaceae bacterium
ATACTAGAGAGCGTTAGAATTTCCCGAAGGGAAAGCTCTTACGCTCTCTGCATATACCGCGGACTATTTGTAGCGAGACTAGAATTTTATTGCTCGCGAGTATAAAAACACCCGCTCTCATGAGCGGGTGTTTTTATGTCATATACAAGCTTACGCCATAGCGTTGACCTTGCGAGCCAAACGGGACTTCTTGCGGGCTGCGGCATTCCTGTGGTATACATGGTTTGCGGCGGCCTGGTCAATCGTCTTGCAGGCAAGCGTAAGGAGGGATTTCGCTTCGTCAGCGTTTCCGGCCTCTACAGCGTCAAGGACACGACGGGAAGCCGTGCGCACACGGGACTTCTCAGCGGCGTTCTTCGCATGGCGCTTGGCGTCAGTCTTCACACTGAGGATAGAAGATTTGATATTCGGCAAGTAATTCACCCCCTTGACAATTCGATGCTTATCTATTTTATCACGGAGATTTTGAAAAAGCAACCGTTTTTTCCATGGCAAAACTTGAATAACTGCGTTATAATAAAAAGTAATCTATCTTATTTTTGGAAAGGAAATTTCAATGCAGAACAAGAATATCCGCAATTTCTCGATTATCGCGCATATTGACCATGGGAAGTCGACCATCGCAGACCGGCTCATTGAGCGTACGGGCACTCTTTCGGAGAGGGAGATGGAGGCGCAGGTGCTGGACAGCATGGATCTGGAGCGGGAGCGCGGCATTACCATCAAGGCGCAGACGGTACGGCTGGAATACAAGGGCAAGGATGGCGAGGTATACCAGCTCAACCTCATTGATACGCCGGGCCATGTGGATTTCAACTATGAGGTGTCCAGGAGCCTTGCTGCCTGCGAAGGGGCACTTCTTGTCGTGGATGCGGCCCAGGGGGTGGAGGCCCAGACATTGGCGAATGTCTACCTCGCTTTGGAGCATGACCTGGAGATCATTCCTGTCATCAACAAAATCGATCTTCCCAGTGCGGAGCCGGAACGGGTGAAGAAGGAAATCGAGGAGGCCGTGGGGCTGGACACTTCTTATGCCGTTCTCGCTTCCGCCAAGACGGGGGAGGGCATCGGGGAGATCCTGGATGCCATCGTGGAACATGTGCCGCCTCCGAAGGGAGAGGATGGAAAGCCCTTGCGGGCGCTCATCTTCGATTCCTATTTCGATTCCTACAAGGGAGTGATTGCCCATATCCGCGTGATGGAAGGCCATATCAAAAAAGGCATGCGGCTCAGGATGATGGCAACGGGCAAGGTCTTTGAGGTCACGGATGTGGGATGCTTCCGCCCGGCTCCCATAGATCTTGGGGAACTCGGTGCCGGCGAGGTCGGTTTTGTGGCAGGTTCCCTCAAGGATGTGCGGGATGTGCGCGTGGGTGACACCATCACGAGCGAGGACCATCCTGCGGCAGAGCCGCTTCCCGGGTATCGCGGTGTGACGCCGATGGTATACTGCGGCCTTTATCCCGTGGATAGCGCGGATTATGATAATCTCAAGGATGCTCTGGAAAAATTGCAGCTCAATGATGCGGCTCTGGTGTTTGAGCCGGAGACATCGGTTGCCTTGGGCTTTGGCTTCCGCTGCGGCTTTCTGGGACTTCTTCACATGGATGTCATACAGGAGCGTTTGGAGCGGGAATACAAGCTCAAGCTCATCACGACGGCGCCCTCGGTAATCTATCATGTGCACAAGACCAACGGCGAGATGGTGAAGGTGGACAACCCCGCGAAGCTGCCGCCTACCACGGAGATCGACTATATCGAGGAGCCCTATGTGAAAGCCACAGTGATTGTTCCCAATGATTATGTGGGCGCGGTGATGGAGATTTCCCAGGAGAAACGCGGCGAGTACAAGAGCATGGACTATCTTGACACCAATCGTGTGATGATTGCGTACCACATCCCCCTCAATGAGATTATCTTCGATTACTTTGACCGCCTGAAGTCCGCGACGCGGGGCTATGCTTCTCTGGACTATGAGCTGGCGGACTACCAGGAATCGAAGCTGGTGAAAGTGGACATTCTCCTGAACGGAGATCCCGTGGATGCCCTTTCCACCATTGTCCATCGCGATCGTGCGGCAGGGCGCGGCCGTCAGCTTGCGGCCAAGCTCAAGGAGATCATTCCCCAGCAGATGTTCGAGATTCCCATCCAGGCGGCCATCGGCAGCAAGATCATTGCGAGGGAGAATGTGCGTGCCCGCCGGAAGGACGTTCTGGCGAAATGCTACGGCGGCGATATTACCCGCAAGAGGAAACTCCTGGAGAAACAGAAGGAAGGAAAGAAGCGCATGAAGGCTGTGGGCAGTGTCGAGGTGCCGCAGGAGGCTTTCATGGCCATCCTGAAAATCGACTGATGCGTTGGGGGATTTATATCCACATCCCTTTTTGCCGGAGGAAATGCTTCTATTGTGATTTTCCTTCCTATGCAGGCAGGGAGAACGATATGGCAGGCTATGCCAAAGCCCTGTGCCGTGAGATTGCGGTGCAGGGCTCGCTGTATTGCGGACGGTGGGGGGCTCCTGCGACCATCTACATGGGGGGCGGAACTCCCACGGCTCTTCCCATGGAGCTGATGGAGCGGATTCTCTGCGGCCTGGGCGATCTGGCCGGGGGTGTGGAAGAATTCACGGTGGAAGCAAATCCGGGAACTGTGGACAAGGGCTATCTGGAAATGCTGCGGCAATATGGCGCCAACCGCCTGAGCCTGGGCGTCCAGAGCTTTGATGATCGGTTGCTCCGGCGCATCGGGCGCATCCATACGGGGGCGGATGCAATATCTGCCGTGGGGATGGCACGGCAAGCCGGTTTCCGGAACATCAGCCTCGACCTGATCTACGGTCTTCCGGGCCAGTCCTTGGAGAATTTTCAAAGGAGCGTCGCGATTGCCGCGGGACTCGATGTGCAGCATATCTCCGTCTATGGCCTGCAGGTGGAAGAAGGAACCGTGTTTGCCCGCCGGAAGGAACTTGGGAAACTGGAGCTTCCGGGGGAGGAGCTGGAGGAGGCCATGTATGATTACATGGCGGAGGAACTGCCAAGGCAGGGCTATGCCCGTTACGAGATATCGAATTTCGCACGTCCCGGCTATGAGAGCCGCCATAATCTTGGCTATTGGCAGGATGTTCCCTATCTGGGATTGGGAGCGGCAGCACATTCCTATCTGGATGGCAGGAGATGGGAGAATACGGCGGAGCTTGCGGAGTACATCCGATGCATGACGGAGGATATTTCCCCGTCACATGAGGAAGAGGGGCGCACGGAGGCGATTGCCATGGAGGAGTTTGCCTTTTTGGCGCTGCGCACGGCCGGGGGCATCGACAAGGAGGCATTCCGCAGGAAGTTTGGCTGTTGCTTGGAATCCGTTTATGGCACTGTGATCGGGCAGCTCAAGGGCAAAGGATTGCTGCAGGAGGATGAGGAGGCGCTTTGGCTTACGGAACGGGGCATGAAATACGGCAATATGGTATTCTGTGAGTTCGTTGATGTATGAGATTCGACGATTTATGGGGACTGAGACTCCCGTCTTATACTAGAGACCGTTGAAATTTGCCGTAGGCAAAGCTTTTACGGTCTCTGCATATACCGTGGGCAGGTAAATTTTCCTGCTCACG
>CACYDT010000148.1 GCA_902773295.1 uncultured Veillonellaceae bacterium
CAAGAAACCCGCGAAGCCCCTTATATCATAGGGTTTCGCGGGTTTCATATGCCCGTTTGCTTGTATCAGATAAGCTATAGTTTTGTCCCTTGTTATTCTGCCTTCTTGATTGTACACGAAAAGACCGTGGAATACAATGAAAGAAACAAAGGATTTTTCCTGCGGAAATCGAATCTTAACCTCTAGGAACCTGTTTACTTTATCCTACCAAGGAGGCGTTTTTATGATCTACATCCTGGAAAATGACATCCTTCGGCTCACCTTCCGCGAGCAGGGCGGCGAGATGCGCTCCATCACGGAGAAAGCCGACGGCACGGAATACCTTTGGGACGGGAATCCCGCGTGGTGGAAGTACAGCTCCCCCATTCTCTTCCCCATCATCGCCAAGCTATGGGAGGGGAAGTATCGCGTGGACGGCAAGGAGTACGAGCTGCCCTCCCACGGGTTCGGGCGCACCTCAAACTACACCCTCATAAAACAGGAAAAGGACTCCATCCGCTTCGCCCTGGGCTGGTCGGAGGAGACCCTCGCATGCTATCCTTATAAATTCCGACTGGAAATCGGCTATGAGCTCCACGGAAACCGCGTGGATGTGCTCTGGCAGGTAAGGAACGAAGGGGAGGACACCATGTTCTTCTCCATCGGCGCCCATCCTGCCCTGCGCTGCCCCATTGTCCCCGGGGAAACCATCGAGGACTGCTTCCTGGAATTCAACTGCCCGGAACAGGCGGAAAAATTCGCTGTGACTCCCGATGCCTTCCTGAAGCCGGAACACGTCCCCGGCATCAAAGGCAAGGAGCTTCCCCTCTCCTGGGATTTCTTTGCCCAAGGCACCTGGATCTTCGACAGCCTGAAGTCCGACACCATTGCCATCCGTTCCCGCAAGAGCAAGAAATCCATCCGCATCCACTTCCCGGACTTCCCCTTCCTTGCCCTCTGGTCCCCGGAAAAGGGCGGCGCCCCCTTCATCTGCATCGAGCCATGGTTCGGCCATGCCGACATGGAAGGATACACGGGGGACTTCCGCCGGCGCCACGGCACCCAGGAGCTTGCCCCGGGCAAGGAATTCAACGCCGGCTATTCCTTCACCGTCGGTTCCTGAGGCTCAAGAAGCGGGATGAGCAAGTGAATCTCCGTGCCTTCCCCTAGGTCGCTTTCCAACGTCATCTCAATATTGTGCTGCTCCGCAATCCATCGGGCGATGGACAGCCCCAAACCGGTTCCGCCCGCACCGCCGTCCTCCTTGGTGCGGGAACTGTCCACGCGATAAAACCGTTCAAACACCTTCTCCTGATTTTCGGGCGCGATGCCGATTCCCGTGTCCCCCAGCACCAAATGGAAACAATCCTCCTCCCGTTCAGAGCAGGCATAGATTTTTCCGCCTTCCGGCGTATACTTCTGGCTGTTCTCAAGGAAAATGCGAAGCATCTGGCGGATAGAGACCGGATCGGCATAGATCTCGCCTTCATCATTGCGGCGAAGCTCCACTTCATGCTTTGTCGCAACCAGCTGCATTTTCTTCATGATATCCGCCACAAGCTCCGACAGCTCCAGCCTCTCCTTATGAAGCACCTGCCGCTTCTGGTCGGCTCTCGCCAAAAACAGCAGTTCTTCTATCAGCTGCTGCATATTCTCTGCCTCGGAACGGATGGAAGCAATCCCCTCATCCAGCACCTCAGGGTCTTCCCTGCCCCAGCGGCCCAACAGGTCGGAATAGCCGAGGATGACCGTCACCGGTGTGCGAAGCTCATGGGATGCATCCGAAACGAACTGCTTCTGCTGCTTGAAGGCTTCCTGCAAGCGATCCAGCATGTGATTGAACGTTTCCGCAAGCTCCGTCAGTTCATCGCGCCTCATAATCGACACCGGGATGCGGCTCCCCATGCGTTCCGCCTCGATGCGCCTGGCCATGCGCGTCAGGGTGCGGATAGGCTTCAAGACCCGCTGGCTCAAAAAGAATCCCGCCCCCAGAGCGATGAGAAAGCCTATGATATTCGTGATGAACAGCACCCAGAGAAGCGTCCGCAAAAACGCTTTCTCCGCAGTGATGGTCTTGAAAAAATGGAGCCCATAGAGCTGGCCGTTCTGCATGACCTGCACCTTGGCATAATAGATGCTCATGTTCCTGAGATCTGCGACCTCCATTTGCGGATTCGCGAAGAGGGGCGGTTTTTCCCGAAGATTGCTCTCAATCTTCTCAATGGATGGATACCGAGCATCGTTCTCGATGATCACCCTGCCGGAAAGATCCGTCACACGCAGCACAACACCGGGCAAAAGCGGGTCTTCCTTCCAAAAATCAGGGGTAAAAAGCCTTCCCTGCGCCACCTTCTCCAAGGTGTTCCTGATGCTGAGCTCCATCTCGATCTCCGCTTGGTGATAAAAGCTGAAATACACACCCGCGCCTGTAATCGCACTGGTAACAAACAACACAACGCAGAGAATCGCCGCATAGATCAGGGTAATCTTCAAGGAGATACGAGGATAGTAGAACTGATTGACCGCCTGCCTCAGCCGTGCGCCCCACGATTTCATGAGCTTACTCCTTTATCACGTACCCAACGCCCCGCACCGTATGGATGAATTTCTCATGGAACCTGTCATCGATTTTCGACCGCAGGTAGCGGATATAGACATCCACCACATTCGTATCCCCTACATAGTCGTAGCCCCATACGGTCTGCAGAATCTGATCGCGGTTCAATACCATGCGCTTATTGCGCATGAGATACTCCAGAAGGGCATACTCCTTCTTCGTGAGCTCCACATTCTGCCCGCCCACCTGAACCTCGTAACGTCCTGGATAGAGAACAAGGTTCTTCACCACGAGCTTTTCCCCTTCCGGCACCGCTTCCTGAGGCGCATGTTTCCTGAGTGCCGCACGGATGCGCGCCAAAAGTTCCTGCACATCGAAAGGCTTCGTCATATAGTCATCGGCTCCCAGATCCAGCCCGCCCACCTTGGACTCGATCTCGCCCCGTGCCGTAAGCATGATAATGGGAATGGAGGATACCTCTCTCACTCTCCGGCAGATCTCCATGCCGTCCATATCCGGCAGCATGAGATCCAGCAGCACCAGATCATACTCCTCCTGCATGATGCGCTCAAACGCCTTGCGCCCGTTCGCCTCTGTCGCTGTCCGGAACCCTTCATGCTCCAGCTCCATCTGAAGGAACCGTGCAATGCGCCGCTCATCTTCCACAATAAAGACCCGTATCGGCTCTCCCATCGTCATCCCTCCTGTCCGGCTGCCCGTTTCGCCTCCGCCTTTGCCATAAATTTCTGCCGGAGCACCGCGAAACGCTCATGGGTGCCGGAACCGATTTCCTCACGCCCATCGAATGCCCGTACCGCATAGGTGATTTTCCTGCCCTCCACCGCTGTGACTTCCGCTTCTGCCCGAACTTCCATACCAATGGGAGTCGCCGCCTTATGCTGCACGGAAAGAAAAATCCCCACCGAAGTCCATCCCTCCGGCAGGCATTCCTCCGCCAGCTCTGCCGCTGCCTTTTCCATAAGGCATGTCATGGCAGGAGTCGCATAGACCGGCAGGCTGCCGCTCCCCATGGCAAGGGCGGAGTTCTCCTCGCTGACCCTTCCCGTTGCCGCACGTTTCATCCCAATCTTGATATTCTCCGTTTCCATGCTGTATCTTTCCTTTCTTTTATATCCCTTCATCGTCCCCGACATGGATTTCCCGGAACAGGCGAAGCAGGCACTGGCTGCTCAGGGAAAGTGTCCTGTTCTTGAGCCACGACACCACCGTATGCGTGGACATCTCCGGCTCCGTAAGCCGCTTGCAGATGAGATTGCCGTCTGTCAGAAGCGTCATGGAAGACACCGGTATAATAGAGGCGCCCATTCCCATCTTCACCAGAAGCAAATCCTGTACGATGCTGTCACTGACACAGACAATCCTCGGCTCGAATCCCTGCTTCCGGCAGTTCTGGATGAACACGGACTGCCAGCGCAAAGGGACGATCAAAGGCTTCTCTCTCAACTCTGCCAGCCGGACCACATCCTCTTCCTCGCTGTCATCCTGTTCCTTGTTCATGACCACCACCAACGGCTCATTGGGAAGCACGATGGATTCATAGCTCTTCGCATCCACCTGCGTCCTCGTAATGGCGATCTCAATGACGCGGTTGTCGAGAAGTTCCAGTATCCTTGCGCCATCCGCCTCCCAAAGCTGGAAATTCACCTTGGGATAGCGCCGATGGAACTCGGTGATGAGTTTCGGCAGGAGCATGGCGCCCGAAGTTGTGATCGTCCCCAAATGGATGGTTCCTGCCACGCCGGATCCAATTTCCGTAATCTCCCGCACTGCGCCATCCACCATGCCAAGGATATGTTCCACGCGATTATAGAGCACCTGCCCTGCCTCCGTCAGCCGGATACGGCGGCTCCCCCGCTCGAAAAGCTGCACTCCCAGCGCCGCCTCCAGCCTTTTCATCTGCCGCGACAACGCCGGCTGGGCAATATCCAGCCGCTGCGCCGCATGGCTGATATTTCCTTCCTCCACGATAGCATAGAATGCCCGCATGTCCTTGATTTCCATCCCTGATCCTTCTTTCAAATCCATATCATATTCTTATGGTATCTATGCCCCTATGTTTATTATAACGCTGTTTTTCAAGTTTTGCCATAGGCAAAAAAAAGCCGGGATCCTATCATCCCGGCTCTTGCTATCGATGGTGACGCCTAAGGGATTCGAACCCTTGAACCCGCCGTGAGAGGGCGGTGTCTTAACCACTTGACGAAGGCGCCGATATATGGTGACGCCTAAGGGATTCGAACCCTTGAACCCGCCGTGAGAGGGCGGTGTCTTAACCACTTGACGAAGGCGCCACATAACTAACAGAATGTATTATACTATGAACCGAAGGGATTTGCAAGCTTTTTTTCATTTAAATTTCCATCGGTTGCACAACAAGCCCGAAGCGCCTTACTTCCCGGCCATTGCCGCAGCAATAGCCGCCCCCAGGCCGGAACCCCCATTGTCGAGGATTGTGTCCACCTTTGCCGCATCCTCCCCGAGCAGTTCCGAAAGCGCCCGCATGATATTTTCCTTGGCTCCCGGCATCTTCTCATAGACAGATCCATCCACTGCAATGTGCTGGTTCGCTACCTCGCCCTTCCCGGCAAGCTGCCAGATGATTCCTACAAACGTGGCGGTCACAAGGCGGGCAGAACGAGCCAGGATGGCTTCTGCAAGCTCCTTGATATCGCGGCACTCCTCCATATCCGGCTCACGGCCGGTCCGGCTGGATACAATGCGCGTCACCTCGCTCAGATTCCCGCTGGCATCGCTGATAATGCCGGACATATCAATGCTCGTGAAACCATAATGCCACTGCGCATCGCCGAAAAGCCGGGCAAGCGCCATGCTGAAAAGCTCTCCCATATAGCGGCCGGAAGCCATCTTCTCCAGACGCTGTTCCCCCGGCTTTTCCGATGCCTCGTCCAGCATGGTGTCAAAGCGGTTCGGCGCGAGCTTCGAAAAGCCGCCGGATTCCAGGTTCAGAATCATCGGCGCATCGGCAGAACTCGCATAGGGTTCCAGATAACAGGTATTATGCCCTGTGGCATAGATGGAACCGATATAGACATGCTCCTGCTTATAGGCCGCCGAAAGGAGAACCGCCACCGTATCATTGATGACTGCGACAGGCTCCACATTCGTAAGTCCCTGGCGGGCAAGCGCCTCCTTCAGCAAATCATTGACCACCTTGCCCTCGACATCTGCCGTGGCAAACTCCTTCGTCCAGATAATGAGCTTTGCATTATAGAGATCTGTCTGCTCCGACGGGAAAGAAAACGTATGCCCCAAGAGGTATTTTGTCTCATGATCCCCATCTACAGCCTCATCGATCAGCCCTGCAAGGAAATCGAACATATCCTCCGCCTTGGAGCCAATACCTACATAATCATAGATGCCATCCACACGGAGGGGTTTCCCTACTTTCTTCACCACCTCATATTTGCCCTCGCCTTCCAAGCGGATCCTCAGTACGCGAACATTCGTGCCGCCGAAATCCAGCGCGAGATACTCGCCTTTCTCCTTCCCCGTAGGAAGCCCCACATAGGACTTCAGCATGCGAAGGGAAGAGTCCTCCGGCGACTTGAGGCCCAGCTTCAGATCCTGCCGAAAATTCGCGGCAATCTCCTGCAAACGCTCACTGTCCACCGTAAATTCCTTTATGACCGATTGAAAATTCTCCTGCTGAAATGCCATACCCATCCTCCTTTTTGCTACCCAATTTCCTCATGATCTTCCTGCAATGCCTGTCCCAGCTGTACCAATACACGGATGATGCGGGCACCGTCCACTTCCTCCACATAGAAGAGATTGCCGCCAAAGGCAGCCATCTGCCCGACCTTGGGGTCTCCTCCGATTTGGTCATTGAGCCATCCGCCCACGGAATCCACATCCTCGTCCTCGATCTTGATTTCCAGGACATCCTCCAGTTCCTCCAGAAGGAGCTTGGCATCCACGGAATAGACATTGCCCCCCCTGGCTTCTGCCATGGGACGTTCCTCGTCGAATTCGTCCTGGATGTCACCGACAATCTCTTCCACGATGTCCTCAATGGTCACCATGCCTGCAGTGCCCCCGTATTCATCCACAACAACAGCCAACTGGGAGCGCCGCTGCTGCATCGTCTTGAGGAGCAGGCTCACATCCATGCTCTCCGGCACCACCAATGCCTTGCGCGCCAATTTGCGGATATTAGGTCTCTTGCCCGCATAAAGGTATTGCATGAGATCCTTCACATGCAGAAAACCTATGATATGATCCTTGTCCTCCCTGCAAAGCGGATAACGGGTCATCTGCTCCTCCATGATGACAGCCAGGTTTTCCTCCAGACTGTTCTCCAGGTAAAGGCAGATCATATCCGTGCGCGGCACCATGATTTCCCGCACATTGAGCTCCGTGAAATCAAAGACATTGTCCACGAAATCCACTTCCGTGTCATCAATGAGCCCCTGCCGATGGCTTTCCTCCATGAGGAGGCGGATCTCCTCCTCTGTATGCGCCTCCTCCCCCTCGCTGGCTCCCTGGAAACCCAAGCGATGCAGCACCCAATTGGCCAGATGGTTCAGAAGCCAGACAAACGGATGCATGACCCGCCCGAAGATGAGCATGGGAAGCGCCACAGCCAGAACAATGCGCTCCACGTCCTGAATGGCCATGGACTTCGGCGTAAGCTCCCCCAGAATGATATGCATCGCCGTGATGACGGCAAACCCCAGCATCAGGGAAATCGTATGGCCGATGCTTTCATCCAGCCCGATCATGGATGAGAACGGCAGAATCAGCATCGCCACAAAGGGCTCTCCCACCCAGCCGAGCCCCAGGGAGGCCAGGGTAATGCCGAGCTGTGTCACAGACAGGGACGCATCCAGATGATCCGTGAGCTCCTTGGCATATTTCGCCCGCTTGTTGCCTTCCTGTATGAGTGTTTCCAGCCGCGATGGGCGTATTTTGACACAAGCGAATTCCGCCGCTACGAAAAAGCCATTCATGAAGATGAGAAAGAAAACGACGACCAGTTTCAAAATAATTGGCGCAATATCCAAAAAAATTCCCTCCATGCCCACTAGGGCGTGTTGAAAAACTCCACCAGCAACGGTTCTTATGCCTTTTTCTTTCCTTTCCTCGGATGGGGCGCACGCCTGAGCTGCTTCAGAGCAATCCCCAGAGCCTCTTCCAGTTTTTTCAGTTTCTCAGCTTCCCTGCCATCGGCCAGCGTGACAACGGAGCCTTTCGCACCTGCCCTGGCCGTGCGTCCTGCGCGATGGCGATAGACATCCGCAGATTCCGGCATATCCAGATTGAACACATAGTCCACATCTTGGATATCCAGTCCCCGTGCCGCCAGATCTGTAGACAAAAGGAGCTGCGCCTTCCCCGTCCGGAAATCGGCCATTGCCTTCTTCCTCGCCATTTTGTCCGCATTCCCTAAAAGGGATACCGCACGGATCCCTTCATAGCACAGCTTCGACAGAGCACGTTCCGCATCAAAGGCCCGGTTGATGAACACCAGTCCTCGCTTCACCGGAAGGGTTCGCGCCAGCTTCCGCACGGCCTCGATCTTGTCGCGGAAGGGAACCATCATATAGAGATCTTCCCTTTCCCCTGCCTCATCAGGCAGTTCCCTCACACGGATGAACTCCGGGCTTCCGAGGAAATCCGCCCGTTCCCGTGCTTTCTTCGGCGCTGTGGCCGAAAACATCAGGTATTGCATGTCCTCCTGCGGCAGTTCCCGCACCAAATCCGACACCGTATTCACATTCTGGTCATCCAGCAAGCGGTCGAATTCATCCAGCACTAGGCATCTCACCCGATCCAGTTTCAGCTTGCCCTTGCGGGAAAGCTCCAGAATACGTCCCGCAGATCCGATGACAAGATGCGGCTTTTTCTTGAGTTTTTCCACCTGCCGGGCGATATTCGCCCCGCCGATGAGTCCCTGTACCCGCAGGGAAATCCCCGCATCGTCCACAAGCTGCTGTGCCGTACGGGCAATCTGCATGGCAAGTTCATAGGTGGGCGCCAAAACCACGGCCTGTGCCTGCGGCAAAGAAGCATCGATGCGCTGCATGACCGGCAGCAAATACGCCAGCGTCTTGCCCGTCCCGGTAGGCGCCTGCCCGATGATGCTCTCCCCCTTGAGGATGCGCGGGATTGCTGCCGCCTGGATCCCCATGGGAGTTCCTATCTTCTCCTTGGCCAGGGCGGCTGCCATCTCCTCGCTCATGCCCAACTCCACAAAAGAATTCATAACACCTCTCCTAACTTCTTATTGCAGCACCGGCCCTCCCTTGCCATCGTCGAAGGTGGCCGTGCAGCGCGGATAATTGGTACAGCCCCAAAAAGCCCCGTTCCTGCCCTGGATTCGCCGAAGATGCCCATCCTTGCAACTTGGGCATACGTATTTATTCTCTGTTTTTCCCCCGGTATCCTGCCAATGTTCCATCGGGCTTGCAGAATATTTGGGCTTGTCCTCTCCCTTCCACCCGTTGCGGAAGGATTCGGCAGAAGGCCCGTAGTTTGCCTGGTATTCTGCCATCTCCTCCTCGGTCGGATAAGGTGAACCGAGAACATCGAACAACTCTGCCGGAGGGGCTTCCCGAAATCCGCCGGCAGCATATCCCGTATCCGCCATCCCTGCGCCGCAAGGCTCCTGCCGCATCATCGCAGCCTCATGGGAAAGCCCACCACCCAACGGTTTCCCATGAGATGAGACATCCGGCTTCCCCTCCTTGTCATCGCAGCTCATACGGCATCTTGGATAATTGGAGCATCCCCAGAAATCTCCGTTCCTGCCATGACGCTTCACCAGAACGCCATTCCCGCACCTTGGACAGGGATGTTCCCCCCGGACTTCCATCCTCGCTCCAAAAGCCTTGCTGCAAAGCTGCTGCGTGAATGCGATCTGTTTCTGCAGGAACTCCTCCAGGGAGCCCTCCCCTTCCGACATGGAATGGAGGCGGTCTTCCCAGATGGCCGTGGAATCCGGGTAGGTCATCTCATCCGGCAGGGCATCTACCAGCAAATAAGCGCTGGGCTGTGGAACAAGGTATTTCTTCTTTCCCTGTTGCTCCAGGAATTTCCGCCGGATGAGATCGTCAATAATGCTTGCCCTCGTGGCCTCCGTACCGATGCCATAAACATCCTTGAGCTGTTTTTTCGCCTCCGGGTTCTTCACATACTTATGGATCTCCTTCATGCCTGCCAGAAGGGTAGCCGGTGTGAAGCGCACCGGAGGCTTCGTCACCCGTTGTTGGATCTCGCCTTTCTCATAAACCACACGATCCTTCTTCTTCATGACAGGAAGCGAGGACTCTTCCTCCTCTTCTTCCCTCTCCTCTTCCTTTTTCCTGCTGGACAGGTACATGGCTTTCCACCCGAGTTCCTGCTCTGTCCGCCCGCTTGCCACAAAGAGCTCGTCCTTGTAAGAAATCTCGATTTTCGTCTGGTCATAGAGATGCATGGGATAAAACTGCGCAAGATAGCCACGGGCAATGAGGCGGTAGAGATTGCGTTCCGTTTCGCTCAAGGATTCGAATTTTGCCTTCACCGTCGTCGGGATGATGGCATGATGAGCGGAAATCTTCTTGTCATTCCATGCACGGCTCTTGGCTTTTCCATCCGCGCCCTTTGCCCATCCGGCCACTTTCCCGTCATCTGCGGCACCAAGATTCCCGAGGATTTTCCCTGCATCCTCCAACTGGTTTTCCGGCAGATACTCGCAATCGGAACGAGGATAGGTCGTGAGCTTTTTCTCATAGAGCTGCTGCGCCGTATCCAGGACGAGCTGAGGCGCATAGCCAAACATCTTCCCAGCCAGTACCTGCAAGGACGACAGCGAGAAGGGCAAGGGAGGAGGCTCCTTCTTCCGCGTCTTCTGGTAGAGGGACAGAACCCCCTCCCGAGGCTCCTGCCGGAAATATTCCAGCCGTTCCTGCGCAATCCCCTTGTCCAGCAGGCGCCCTTCACTGTCCAGGCCGGGCTGGTCCTCCTTCGGCTTCCACTGCGCCATGAAGTTCCCGTTTTCATGGGAGAATTCCGCCTTGATGGCATAATAGTCCACAGGCTTGAAATTCTCGATTTCCCGTTCCCTGCGAACCACGAGAGCCAAGGTGGGGGTCTTCACCCTGCCGACGGGCAGCACAATGCGCTCATGCCCTGCCCGCCTGGCCGCCAAAGTATACGCCCGCGAAAGATTCATGCCGATCAGCCAGTCTGCCCGCGCACGCGCCAGGGCAGACTGTTTCAAAGGATAGAACTCCGCATTTTCCCGAAGGTTTGCATTGGCCTTCCGAATGCTTTGCTCGTCCAGCGCATTGAGCAGGATCCGCTTCACCGGCTTCGTGTTTCCAAGGTAGTCCAGCACCTCATCCACGAGAAGCTGCCCTTCCCGGTCGGGGTCACCCGCATGGACAATCTCATCGGCCTGTGCAATGAGTCCCTTCAGAATGGCAAACTGCTTCTCGCAGTCCTTCGCCACCAGAAGCTTCCAGCGTTCCGGCACAATCGGAAGATCCTCCGCCCGCCAGCGCCTGTACTTCTCATCGTACTCCTCCGGCTCCGCCTGGCGCAGGATATGACCGAAGAGCCATGTCACGATGCCTTCCTGCGTCACAAGATACCCGTCCTTTCTCTGAACGGGCCCTGCCAGACATTTTGCCAGTTCCCTGCCCATGCTTGGTTTCTCTGCAATATACAAACGCAATGCCTCCACCTCCTCCCACAGGACTTCCCATCACTTGAACAACAGGGCATAAATGCCCCAGAACAGGAGCCCCAGCCACAACAGGACTGCTCCGGAAGCTACCACGACGATGATTTCCCCATGGCGGATGAGAGCAGATGCCTTCTCCTCGCTGCCCTGCCGTACATGCCAGGGCAAAAGGTTCATCAATCCATAGATTGCGGCAGGCACGATTACCACATCATCCATCGCTCCCAGAAAGGGAATCGTATCCGGAATGATGTCGATAGGGCTCACAAGATACAGTATGGCCATAAGCATAAGCCCGCGCACCTTCTTCGGCGTATCCTTATGGAACACTGCAAGGAGCATGACAATGATATCTTTCCGGAACAATTTCAAAAAAACAAGAACACGCTTCATAACCTGTCCACCGCCACTCTGCTCACCTATATCCTTCCAACAACTTCCCATCTCTGCGGCTGCCCCATGGCAGGTCGCCGCAGTCCGCAGGCAGAAAGGAAAACAGGGGAACCCAGAAACACACTGGTCCCCCGTTCCGTACTGCCTCGATAGATTTTCCCTTCTTTATATTCTACCACAAAAGAGAAGTTCAAACAATCAGAAGGGAACATGCTGTATTTATAATCAAACTTAACAAACAATGTTAAATATTTTTATAAATTTTGTTGTTCGTTAACTACTCACGACAAGCCGAG
>CACYDT010000149.1 GCA_902773295.1 uncultured Veillonellaceae bacterium
CAGTCGGAAAACGCAAACGGTTGATGACAACATTGACAAGCAAGCAGCAGAAGATCTTGAATCTATATCAGATAACAGCATAGTTGTATGTATAATTGTTCGGGAGATTAGGATATACATGCTTGAATATTAACAGGTTATGCATTACAATGGATTCATAGAAGTATTGCAGGAAGTCCCTGTCATTTTGATGGCAGGAGTATAAGAATGCATGGGGCTTCAAGGAAGAGCGCAAGGGAGGATATGGGGATGCTGAGGAGAAGGGCAGGTAAAAACGTAGGGAAGCTGAGGAATTGCCCTATCTGCGGGCGTCTGTATGCGGATCTGGGCAGGGGATTGTGCCCGGGGTGCTATAGCCAGCAGGAAAGCATAAAGGAGGAGGCCATTCGGTATACCGATGAGCATCCGGAGGCAACGATGGAGGAGATTTCAAAGGCAACAGGCGTCCATTCCCTGATGCTCCGCAAGATGGAGCTGGAAGGAAAGTTCGGAAATGCTTCGAAGCGCCTGGAGTATGCATGCAGCCGTTGCGGACGGCCCATCACGGCAGGCAAGCTCTGTCAGGCATGCATGGAGTCTTTCCATCGGGATGTGGACAAGGTTCAGCGGAAGTACGACAAGGAGCATCCGAAAGAAGCGGCGGTGCGCAAGAAGAAGGAAATGGAAGAATACAACCGCCTTGCAAGGAAGGCTCAGGCGAATATGGAGGTCCGGCTGGAACAAGAGGAGAAGATGGAACGGGCGCAGGAACGTGCCAAGCAGGAGCAGGCGGATGAGTTGCTGCGGAAGGCAATGGAGGCAAGGAAGGCATTGCTGGCCAGAAGGAAGATTCGGCGCATGTTCTATCTGCAGAGTAAGGAAAGGGAAGAATGAAGCGTGTGATGGGGCGTGTTGATGGAATCAATCAACACGCCCCGGAATTTATGAGGAGTTGGAGGCTGTGACAGTCCATATGTTTATGATCGCTGCAGCGGCGGTCATGTTTGTTCTTTCGATGCTGGCGCTATATTCCTTGCGCTATGTTTTTGAAGGAAATACGTATAAGGTGGTTTATCGGGGGCTTCTTGCCTTTGATGTGGTGGCGGTTGCGGGCATGGCAATTGGCTCCTTTTTCCTGCATGGCACCTTCTGGGCAGGGTCGGTGATACGCATCATATCCATTGTCTTTGTGGCGCAGTTTTTTCTTTCGGTTCTGGTATGTATTGCGGTTGCCCTTCGCTGGGCAGACCGTCGGCTGAATGCGCCGATGGCATTCAGCCGGAGCCGTCGGCAGCTGTTGAAACGGGCGATTGTATACCCTGCGGCAGCTATGGCTGCTGCAGGGTATGGCAGTACTTGCGGTGTGGACGGGACGGTGGAAAGGGAGTACCAGATTCCAGTGCGGGACTTGCCGGAACATCTTCGGGGCTTTCGCATTGCCCAGCTCAGTGATGTCCATCTCGGTATGTTTTTTTCTCTGGAGAGGCTGAAGGAGCTTCTTCGTCAGGCAGCGAAGGGAAAGCCGGATGCGCTGGTTCTCACAGGGGATATTTTTGATGATGTGGCATTGAATCCGGAAGCTATTCAGGTGCTGGATAGTTTCGCAGGGGAGTTTCCCAGCGGGATTTGGTATTGCCGTGGCAATCATGAGCATTTTCGGGGAATCGAAAGGATACAGGCTATGCTGGAGGAAACGCAGATCCACTCCTTGGTCAATTCCTCTGAAATTGTGGTAGAGGGGGAGCGTCCCTTGGTGTTCCTGGGCGTGGACTATCCCATGAAACGCGAGGAGAAAGTGTTCCAGTCCGACAAAAGGGCTTTCATGGAAGCGGCCATGCACAATGTTCCGGGGAATGCCGTGAAGGTGCTTTTGGCGCATCATCCCGAGTTCATTGACAATGGTGCGGAGAAGGGCATCGAGCTCACTCTTGCAGGGCATACCCATGGAAGCCAGTTTGGCATTTTCGGCATTCCTGTGTTCCCGGTGTTCAAATACACGCGCGGAATGGTGCAGCATGGGGAGAGCTACGGATATGTCCACTGCGGGAACGGGAGCTGGTTTCCCTATCGTATCGGCTGTCCACCGGAGATCGCTTATTTCACATTGAGGAGGGGATAGCGTCATGCTTGGGAAGGAAGCGGAAGCATTGGGCAGGGTGCGCCGATGCCTGGATGAGGGACAGGCGGACGAGGCCTTTGGCCTGTTGCGCCGGCTGAAGGAAGATGCTTCGGAGGAACTTCGGGAGAAGGATATGTGGCAGCTCCATGAGCTCTTCGGGGCATGCTTCCATGATTTTGGAGATGCGGAGGGGGCTGCCCAGGCATATTTCCAGGCGGCACAATGCGACAGGTTTCTCAGGAGCCAAAGGCAGCATTTTTCCAGCTATCTTTTTGCGCTCCATTATCTTCCGCATGTTTCCGATGAGGAGATGGCACGGCAGAATCTTGCATACGGCAGCCTGTACCGCGATGTGGAGCCATTGCCGTTAAAAGGCATGCGGAGGGAAGGCGGAAAGATCCGTGTGGGCTACCTGTCGCCTTCTTTTTCGGAGCAGGCGGCGGCGCGCTTTTATGAGGTCATGCTGACAGAGTATGACAGGGATCGGTTCGATGTTTTCTGCTATGGAATGGAGCCGTCGTCAGATGAATTTGCATGCAGGATGAAGGCACAGGCAGATGGCTGGTGCGAGCTTTCCGGAATGGGAGTTGAGGAAGCGGCACGGCGGATACGCCGGGATGATCTGGATATTCTCTTTGATCTGGGAGGGCATTCCGAGGGAGGCATGACTCTGATGGTCATGGCATACCGTCCGGCGCCGGTACAGATTTCCGGGATTGGGTGGATCGATACGACGGCATGTCCTGCCATGGATTATTTCCTGACCGATGGGATCCTTGTTCCGGCAGGGTACCATGAGGAATATTTCAGTGAGAAGCTCCTTCGGCTTTCCTATGCTTTCTGCTGGCGTCCGACGAAGGAGATGCAAAAAGTCATGAGGAGGCCGAGGAAAAAAGGGACACCGATCCGTTTCGGCTGTTTCAACAATTTCATGAAGATCACGGAAGAGATGCTCCAGGTATGGCAGGGGATCCTGGAGCAGCTGCCGGGAGCCGTGCTCGTTTTGCAGGATACGGCACAGCACCCTGCGAGGCAGAGGGAGATGCGCAGAAAACTGTCGGAAGCGGGTCTGGACGGGCGGGTGGAAGTCCGTCCTGCTTCGCCGGGATATCCGGAACAGCTGGCGGGCGTGGATCTTCTGTTGGATACATATCCCTATACCGGAGGCGGGATGACAGCGGCGGCACTCTATCTGGGGACTCCTGTCCTAACGATGGCCGGGACGCGCCATGGTTCCCGTATGGGTGCAAGCCTGCTCCGCGCGGTCGGGTTGTCGGAATTTGTCGTCCGGGATGAGTCGGAATACATTGCAAAGGCTGTGGGCGCAGCTCAGGATGAGGATGGTCTCGCAGAGATGCAGATGGGGCTGAGGGAGCAAATGGAGGACAGCCCGCTGATGGATGGCAAGGGATATATGAGGGAACTGGAACGGGCGTATCATGGCATCCTGGAATCCTATGGGGATCCCAGGGCATATCTGCAAGCGGGGAAGTCTTGACTTATCCAGACCGCCGTAAAACCCCGTCCTTTAGGTCTGGGGATATAAGGCGGGTGCTTTGAGCGGGTTCGATGCCCGCGAAAAGCAC
>CACYDT010000150.1 GCA_902773295.1 uncultured Veillonellaceae bacterium
CTATCCATATGATACCACACCTGCGGCTTGCCTGCAACAATCACAGGAGGGAAATCATATGGCAAAGTTATCCACCCGCAAGCGCGGGAAGAAGAATCCGACATGGTACTATTCCTTTGACGCAGGTATCATGCCCGACGGGAAAAGGAAGCGCATAGAGAAAGGAGGGTTCGCCACAGAGAAAGAAGCAAGGAACGCAGGAACCAAAGCCATGGCCAGCTTTCTGAAAGGGAATATTGCCCTCATCAGCAAGAAAATCAGTGTCCATGATTTCCTCGAGGAATGGCTGGAAAGAAAGTCCATGGAAGTGCGGCCAATGACGCTCCATCACTACCGCGGAAATGCCAAACGCATCGAGAGGATCCTGGGAGACAAACAGCTTCAAAAGCTCCGCCCGCGGGACGTGGATGACACCATGCGCCAACTGGCAAAGGAAGGGCTTTCTCATGGTACACTGTCCGTCACGCTCAGCACTCTGAAAGAGGCGCTTTCCTATGCCGTCTATCCAGCAGAGCTCATTTCTGCAAACCCTGCCCAGAACATCAAGGTTCCAAGAAATACGCCAAGGAAAATCGTGGCGAGGCACGTAATACGAGAGGCCAGGCTCTCTGAGCTTCTGGACGACTTTCCCTTTGGTCATCCCCTGCACATGCCCATCATGATTGCCTATCATACCGGCATGAGGATTGGGGAGATTCTTGGGCTTGCCTGGGACTGCATCGACATGGAGACCGGCGTGGTTTCCGTGAAAAGACAGCTGACATATGTGCCGGAAACGGGATACATGTTCGGGCTGCCAAAGACACAATCAAGCATCCGCGACATCAAGATTGGTGCGGGTCTCCTCTCGCTTCTTCGTCGCTGGAAGTCTCAGCAGGCCGCCAACGAGGTAAAGCATGGCGGGGCATATTTCTACGCCTATGAAGCAAAGGATGGCGGCCTTTGGCAGATGCATAAGCAGATACAGCCCGAAAAAGGCATGACGCATCATGCACTCGTGTGTACAAACGAAAACGGCAAAACTGTCTGCCGGAACACGTTCGTATATCAGCTGCATATCCGCGGCATCAACTCCCATTCCTTCCGCCATACCCATGCAACAGTATGCGCAGAAAACGGTGCCCCGCCAAAAGGTCTTGCCGGAAGGCTCGGACACTCAACAACAAACATCACGGAAAACCTGTATACTCATGAGACAGAGGAAATACAAAAGAGTACGTTGGAAGCGTTCGAAAGAAATACAGGGAAAGGTGTTTTGTAGGCATATATGTAGGCACGGAAAAGGAAGCCCTGTGAAATCAAGGGCTGGAAGGGGGTATATTTATTTATTTATCAAACTCCATATCAAGCCTATCTGGGTCTATCCAAGGAAACGTGGTCAGATGCCGGAAAGCAGAAAACAGAACGTGGAAACTGATGCAGACAAAACGCAGATATATAAACCTAGTTCATCAATAGGAAATCTTCCCTTGCCAACCCTTATACCTTGTAATATAATAGGATATTATGACAACTGGAGGCGGAAATATGGTATCAACCAAGGGAAGATACGCCCTTCGTGTCATGCTCGACTTAGCACAGCACGGAGGATTCACGGAAAACATCAACGGACCTTTGCCTATCGAACGAGGCAGCTTCATACCTCTGGATGAAATCGCGGACAGGCAGGGCATATCCAAGAAGTATCTGGAGATCATCCTGAAGGTTCTTGTGCAGCACAATCTCCTCAAGGGACTGCGTGGAAAGGGCGGCGGCTACAAGCTGACCCGCACTCCGGAAAATTATACCATAGGAGAGATCCTCACCCTCACGGAAGGAAGCCTCTCCATTGTTTCCTGCCTGCAGGAAACGGACGGAACCTGCAGAAAGAAAAGTGACTGCCTCACCTTCCCCATGTGGAAAAAGTTCGACCAAATGACCCACGACTTTTTCTTCGGCATTACTTTGGCAGATTTGATCCATGGCAGATTCAGGCAAGCAGAATGCAGTGAGGATCGATGAACAAAAACAGCCATGCGAGGCTCTTTCTATGACTCGCATGGCTGTTTCTGAATACGTCAGGACTGCTCCTCAAAACTATCCTTGCCGACACCGCAGAGCGGGCACGCGAAATCTTCCGGCAAATCCTCGAATTTCACACCCGGAGCCAAATCATGCTCGGCATCCCCTTTTGCCTCATCGTAGATCCAACCACAAACCGTGCATACCCAAGTTTTCATATCAATCACTCCTAAAACATTTGCAAAATACCTACCCCTAATTTATGATTCGCTCCCCATGGCAGAAAATCCTTTCGGCAGGACAAATTTTCTGCAATAAGGCAAAAGATTTGCAAAGAAGCTGAAAGGCACCGACACATTCCCGTCAATGCCATGCCCCATCACTGCCTCGGGACGGTTTGCCCCATGGAAATCCGTGCCTGCTGTGGGCAGCAGATGATATTTTTTGATCATCTCTGCAGCAAAATCCGCATCTTCCTCTGAGTAATTGGGATACCAGCGCTCCATGCCATCCAGCCCCATACCATGCAGATGCACAATAGCTTGTTCCTGTTCTGCCCGTGTCATTCCCCGGAGTCCAATGGACTTATGAAAATGGGCCAGAGATGTCACTCCACCTGCCTCATGGATCACCGGAAGGGCTTCCTCTGCCGTGACATTGATGTCGAGCCCAAGTTCTGCCACGGCCGGGTTGAGGTAGTTATCCCAAATCGGCTGGGCACGATCATACATGTGAAAGGATACAAGACAGCGCATGACAGCATAGCGATCCAAGGGACGCCCATAGGCATGATCCTTCACATCTTCCAGAGAAAGACGGATTCCTTTTTGCCGCACATAATCGACAATTTCAGGAATCTTTGCCTCCTTCACCGACCGAATCCAACGATACATCCTCTGAAAAGATGGATGCTCCGCATCGAACCCCAGGCACACAATATGGAGCAGCCGCCCCCGATAATCCACAGAAAGCTCCATCCCCGGCAAAAAACCAATGCCATTCGCACGTGCTGCCTCAGCAGCTTCCTCATCCCCAATCATCGAATCGTGATCGGTAAGAGCAAAGGCCACGAGCCCTTGCCGCTTCGCTTCTTCCACTAGCTCCGCCGGCTGGAAGCTCCCATCCGATACCAGGGAATGTACATGCAAATCAATCTCTCCACTCATACGCCGTCCCTCCATCCTGTTCTCCACCTCAATGGCTGCTATTTCCCGCCGCGCAGTTCTTCCCGTGCCAAAAAGAATTGATAAACGGCTTCCGCCGCCGGCCGGCTCATGCCAGGAACCGATGCCAGTTCTTCCACGGAAGCCGCCTTGATCTTTCCGATGCTCCCAAAATGGGACCAAAGAGCCTTGCGCCGCTTCTCCCCAATTCCCACAATATGATCCAGTACAGAAACGAGATTCCTCTTCCCACGCAAATTCCTATGATACGTGATTGCAAAACGATGGGCTTCATCACGGATTCTCTGGATGAGATAAAGGGCCTGGCTGTGCCTTGGAAGCTCGACCGGGTCCGGGGACCCTTCCACAAAGATGAGCTCAAACTGCTTGGCGAGTCCTACCACAGGCACATCCGTATGCCCTGCACCCCGAATGATCTCCAATGCCGAGGAAAGCTGTCCCCTGCCTCCGTCAATGACAATGAGATCCGGAAGCTCTTCCTTCGTGAGCTTCCCATAGCGGCGCTCCGTGACCTCCCGCATGGATTTGAAATCATCCGGCTTCCCCTCGGCGCTCCTGATCTTGAAACGCCGGTAATCGGACTTCTTGGGAAGCCCCCCCTCAAAGACCACCATGGAAGCTACTGTTTCCGATCCCTGGATATGGGAGATATCAAAGCATTCCATGCGGTTCGGCAAATTCCCAAGTCCCAGATAGCGCCCTAATTCCTCCACCGCGCCAAGCGTCTGCTCGTTCGCCTTCTGAAGCTTTGCCGCCTCATCGGAAAGATATTTCCCGGCATTTCCTGCCGCCATTTTCACGAGATCCCGCTTTGTTCCCCTTTGCGGCACAAACACCTGCACACGGGCTCCCTTGCGTTCCGTGAGCCAATCCTCGATCAAACCGGATTCTTCGAGGCCAAACGGCAGGAGAACCTCCCGAGGCACAAACACCGCCTGATGGTAATATTGCTGCAGGAATGCCGCCAGAAGCGCTTCATCCGTTTCCTCCTCGCTGCCCCGCAGAAGAAAGTGCTCCCGTCCCGTCATCTTTCCATCGCGAATGAAAAAAATCTGCACGCAGGCGCCCAACTCCGAGCGAGCCATTCCAACGGCATCCTGATCTCCGGAACCCGTGACAATGTTCTGCTTCTCCGCCACCTTGCGCACAGCCGCAAGCTGATCCCTGAGACGCGCTGCAAGTTCGAACCGGAATTCCTCTGCGGCAGCCCTCATGCGTGACTCCAGTTCCTTCTCCACATTCTCTGTCCGCCCTTCCAAAAAGAGGCAGATTGCCCGGATCATATCACGGTACTCATCCTTGTCCACCTTTCCCGTACAAGGAGCCAAGCACCGCTTGATATGATATTCCAGGCATGGGCGCTCTCCCATCTGCTTGCAGGAGCGAAGCGGGAACAATCGGCGCAGAAGCTTCAAGCTCTCATGAACCGCCGTCACATTCGTATAAGGACCGAAATACCTGGAACCATCCTTCCCGATTTTTCGCGTCATAAACACACGGGGATATTCCTCCTGCAAGGTCACCTTCACATAGGGATAGCTCTTGTCATCCTTGAGACTGATATTGTACTTGGGACGATGCTTCTTGATGAGATTGCACTCGAGGATCAGAGCCTCCACTTCAGAGGATGTCATGATGGTCTCGAAGTCCGCAATCCTCGCCACCATCGCGCGCACCTTTGGCGTATGCCCCTTATTCCTTTGGAAATATTGCCGTACCCGGTTTTTCAGCACAACGGCCTTGCCCACATAGATGACATTTCCCTGGGCATCCTTCATGATATAGACCCCCGGCGACTCTGGCAGAAGCTTCAGCTTCTCTTCCACGATTTCCGTCATGCGCTCCCCGCCTCTCCAGAATTTTCCAGAAACCAAAAAGAAGCCCGGAAAACCCATCTGCGGATATCCCAAGCTTCCCATGTTCTCTTGTTGGTGCGGATGAAGGGGCTTGAACCCATACGCCTTGCGGCACTGGATCCTAAATCCAGCGCGTCTGCCAATTCCGCCACATCCGCA
>CACYDT010000151.1 GCA_902773295.1 uncultured Veillonellaceae bacterium
GAGACCGTTGAAATTTGCCGTAGGCAAAGCTTTTACGGTCTCTGCATATACCGTGGGCAGGTAAATTTTCCTGCTCACGAGTATAAAACATGCATATCTTTATTATATGAAAAAAGAAATCGTATGAGAATAGTCAAAATTGCCTATTTTTCACGATTATTTCATGAATACTATCCTTGATGCTGTTGTTTTGAGAGGCGGGATGCATGTTTACCGGGAAGGAAGAATGTGGTATAATCTAAACATACAGTTCACTTGTGTCAGGAGCGATGACGAAAGAAATGTTTACAAGGATAACGGAATCCCCGGAGCAGACGGCAGCATTGGCTGTCCTGGTGGGAAAGAGGATACGGGAAGGCACTGTTGTGTGCATGGAAGGTGACCTGGGGGCGGGCAAAACCTTGTTCGTCCGCCATCTTGCGCATACGCTCGGAGTGGAGGGAGAGGTCACGAGTCCAACCTTCAGTCTTATGAACATTTACGAGGGAATCTGCCCCATCCTGCATTTTGATTTGTATCGTCTGGAAACGGAGGAGCAGCTGGAGGATATCGGTTTCTTTGAATATACGGAGGAACCGGAGGGGATTGTCCTCATCGAGTGGTCGGACAAGTTCCCGGAAGCCATGCCGGAGGAATATGTGAAAGTGGTTTTTGAGCGCACGGGGGCAAGCCCGGAGGAACGGCGCATTACTTTTTCGTGCGTGGGCGGGAAGAACGAGGATTTCTTGGAGGAGCTGGAAGAATTTTGTCAATCTTAGCGATCGATACATCTTCACAGGTTTCCGGTGTGGCAGTCGCTTCGGAGGGACGGCTTGCGGCAGAGATTACGATGCAGGCAAAGCTCACGCATTCGGAAACCCTCATGCCGCATATTGAGCAGGCACTTTGCATGGCAGGGCAGGCAAAGGAAGACCTCGCAGGCATTGCCGTCAGTGTGGGGCCCGGCTCCTTTACGGGGCTTCGCATCGGCATTGCCACGGCCAAAGCTATGGCCTATGCCCTGGAGCTTCCCTTGGTGGGAGTTTCCTCGCTTCAGGCGCTCGCCTGTCATTTTCCTGTGCCGGGCGTGCGCCTTGTGGCATTGGCCGATGCCCAGAAGGGAAATGCCTATCGGGAGAGCTATGCTTGGGAATCCGGTGGATTGAGGATTGTGGATCCCGTGTCGGTGGTTCCGGTGAAGGAGATTCTGGCAGAATGCGGAAGATGGGAAGGGAGGACGCTGCTTCTGGGGGATGTCGCAGAGAAGCTCATGGCGAAGGGGTGCGAGCTGCCGGAACATGTGCAGGCAGCTCCGCCCCATCTTCGCATGCCGAGGGCGGCAAACGTGGCGATGCTCGGTTTGAAAAAGCTGGCTTCGGGGGAGGTATCCAATGTCATGGATTTGGAACCCATGTATATCCGACGTTCCGAGGCTGAAGTGCTTTGGGAAAAACGCCATCCGGAGGCGGCGCCATGATGCTTTCTTTTCGTGAGATGGCTCCGGAGGATGCGGAGCAGGTGGAACAGGTAGAGAAGGCATGCTTTGCGATTCCATGGTCCCGCCAATCCTTCTGGGAGGAGGCGGCGAACGAGAACACCGTGTATATCCTGGCTCTGGATGGCGACAGGGTCATCGGCTATGCCGGGACATGGCTGGTGGCAGGGGAGGCACAGATCACGAATGTGGCGGTTGCTCCCGCATATCGGGGACGGGGTGTCGGGACGGGGCTCATGGAAGAACTCGTCCGACGGTCGAAAGAACGCGGTGCCACGGCGATGACACTGGAGGTGCGTCCCTCCAATGCGCCGGCTCTGGCGCTTTATGCGAAATTCGGCATGAAGAGCGTGGGACGCCGCAAGGGATATTATGCCGACAACGGCGAGGATGCCGTGATCATGTGGAACACGAAGTTGTGATCAGGAATAGTGGAGGATCGTTTTGAAGTCAGAGGAAAACCGGCTGACCCTGGGCATCGAGTCCAGTTGTGACGAGACTGCGGCTGCGGTGCTTCGGGGCGGAAGGACGATTTTGTCGAATATCATATCGACGCAGATTCCGGTGCACCGGAAATTTGGAGGCGTGGTGCCGGAGATCGCTTCGCGCAGGCATATCGTGAATATCATGCCGGTCATCGACGAGGCGATTGCCGAGGCAGGCGTGAGGCTCAAGGACATTGACCAGGTGGCCGTGACCTATGGCCCGGGGCTTGTGGGGGCGCTTCTTGTTGGGGTGTCTGCGGCGAAGGCGCTGGCTTTTGCCTTGGATGTCCCGTTGATCGGCGTGAACCATCTGGAAGGGCATATATTTGCGAATTTTTTGAATGAAAAATCTTTGGAGCCGCCCTTTGTTGCCCTTGTGGTCTCGGGGGGACATACTGCTTTGGTGCGGGTGCGCGGCTACAACCATTTCAGACTGATGGGGCAGACACGGGACGATGCCGCAGGGGAAGCCTTTGACAAGGTGGCCAGGGTCATGGGGCTTCCCTATCCGGGCGGTCCTCAGATCGATCGCCTGGCGGGAGAAGGGAATCCCCTTGCCATTGATTTCCCGCAGGCGCTCCGGGGGGACGGGAGCTATGAGTTCAGCTTCAGCGGCCTGAAGTCGGCGGTGCTCAATTATTTGAACAGCATGCAGCAGAAGGGCGTTGAGGTGGACAAGGCGGATGTGGCGGCATCCTTCCAGCATGCCGTTGTCGAGATCCTTGCGGCCAAGTCTTTTGAGGCTGTGGCAGAAGCGGGGATGGATACCCTTGTTCTGGCGGGAGGCGTTGCCGCTAACAGCACGCTGGAGAAGAGGCTCCGTGAGGAAGCCGGGAGGAGGGGGATCCGTTTCCTCTATCCGTCCCCGGTGCTTTGCACAGACAATGCGGCAATGATTGCCTGCCGGGGGTTTTACCAGGCAAAGGCAGGCAAGTATTCGGATGCCCATTTGAACGCCGTGCCGGGATTGGGGCTTTTGGATGTGGGAGAGGAATAAAAAATTGCAAAAAACCCCTTTACAAACATGAAACATTACGCTATAATATCATCTTGTCAGCCGGAAGAAAGATTCGGAGGGCAGTTGGACATCGCGGGGTGGAGCAGTCGGTAGCTCGTCGGGCTCATAACCCGAAGGTCATAGGTTCAAGTCCTATCCCCGCAACCAAATCCATATCATCGACGGTTCTTCATCGCGGGGTGGAGCAGTCGGTAGCTCGTCGGGCTCATAACCCGAAGGTCATAGGTTCAAGTCCTATCCCCGCAACCAATTAGCAGGAGTGCTGATGTAGCTCAGTCGGCAGAGCGTATCCTTGGTAAGGATAAGGTCACCGGTTCAATCCCGGTCATCAGCTCCATATATGGCGGCATAGCTCAGCTGGCTAGAGCATGCGGTTCATACCCGCAGTGTCCGGAGTTCAAGTCTCTGTGCCGCCACCA
>CACYDT010000152.1 GCA_902773295.1 uncultured Veillonellaceae bacterium
CCCTGCAGTTCCCTGTGGCGGCGCAGATTCACACGCTTCAAAAGATCCTTCAGGATGGAGTTGCCGGACGTGTTCAGCCAATAGGGCTGGAACTTGCAGCCCTCATCCATGTATCGGATGACCGACCAGGGATTGTAGATCTCCGCCCAACCGAAGCGGTAGCCGTCATACCATCGTTTCAGTTCTGGAATCTTGTCTGCCGCTCCGCATTCCTCCATCAGCTTCGAAGCTTCCTCCTGGGTGAAGCCGAAGATATCGCAGTAGGAATCCGACAGCACCGAGCAGACCTTGAGATTATTGAGACCGGAAAAAATGCTCTCCTTCGATACCCTCGTGACTCCCGTCAATACGGCAAGATGCAGGGCAGGATTCGTCTTGAGGGCGGAGCCGAGGAAGCCCCGCATGAAGTCGATGCCTTCCTTGTAATACCCGTTTTCCCAGGCGGAGAGGATGGGAGCATCGTACTCATCCAGAAGGAGGACGGGCTTTTTCCCATGGTGTTTCTCCAAAAAAAGGCATAAGTTGGACAGAGAGAATTTCAGTTTCCCAGTTGGGCAGGTTCCGTTCAAGATATCAGAGACATAGCTTTTATCCTGCAAGGAAAGCGATGGGCTTTTTTCAAGATAGGATAGAATCCCATACAGATTACAGAGAATGCTCGAAAGGTTCACAAGCATTTCGGACATGGTTCCTGCCTGCACCTCCTTGAGCGTGAGGAACACCACGGGGCGGGTTCCCTGCTCCTTCATGTACTTTTCTCCGGCTCTCTCGATGTCGAGTCCCCGGAAGAGCTTCCGGTTCTCCTCCGCATGTTCCATGGTGAAGAAGTATTGGAGCATGGAGAGCGTCAGGGTCTTTCCGAAGCGGCGGGGGCGGGTGATGAGTGTGACATCCGTCCTGAGATCCAATAAGTCCCGAAGGAAACGGGTCTTGTCAACGAAATAATACCCTCCCTGCACCAGTTTCTTGAAATCCTCAATGCCAACGGGCATGGGGCGTTTCCGTTCCTGCATGTAAAGCACCTCCCGAACTGCATTCTTTGCTTCCAGTATAGCATAGTTCCCGCTCCGTTCCAATGGAAAGCAAGGAAAAAGGGCACGGCGTGCGCCGTACCCCGGTCGGTATCTGACTCTTCATTTCCTCTCCTAACGATAGCGTGGCGGCGGGCGGTGCCCGTGCCGTGGCGGCGGCCCGTACCAATACCATGGCGGCGGTGGGCCGAACCCATACCATGGAGACGGCGGCGGCCTGCGGCGATGATGCCTCGGCGGTAGCGGCCTGTGACGATGATACTTCGACGAAGCATCGTTCACCATGGATTCTTCCAGGGAAATATCTGCCACCAGATGTCCCGCATTCACATCCATTACGGATGCCACGGCTTCTGCTGGCAAGGCAAGCCGGGAAGCCTCTGCCCCACTCGGGACAGAGACACCGAACCCGCTCCAGAAAAACCCGGCACCCACCAAAACTGCTGCCGCAAAAGCATGTTTTCTCAAAAACGCCATGACTCCACCCCCTTTCCGCATTGCTGCTTCCTATTTCAGCCGTTCATCCAGCTTCACATAATCCGTGAGATCCGCATGAAGGGGGGTAACGGAGATGAAACCGGACTCCACCGCATGGATGTCCGTCGCCTCCCCCTTGTCCAAATCGACGATATCTCCTGCCACTGTGAAGTAGGTACGCCCGTCTTCATCGGTTTCCTGCCGGAAAGCATTGATATAGTCCCTTCTGCCCAGCTGGCTGTACACAAAGCGCGGCTCTCCCGGGCAGAAATTCTTCGGGAAGTTCAGGTTGAGGAAGAACGGATCCCCGGCGGTTCCCATGAGCTCTTCCAAATATCCGGCAGCGACCTCCGCTACCCTGGAAAAGGGAATCTCCGACCAGCGCTCCCTGGAAAGAGCGACGGAGGGGATATCGTGCAGGAACCCTTCCATGGCAGCCCCCACCGTGCCGGAATAGAGGACATCCGTGGCCAGATTCGCCCCATGGTTGATGCCGGAAATCACAAGATCCGGCTTCTGCCCCATGGCCATGGCTTCCAAATAGATTTTCACACAGTCCGTGGGCGTCCCGTCAATCGTCCACGCCTCCACGAGATAAAGCTCTTCCATATCTGTAGCCCTCGCCACTTCCATCCTCTTGTGGACATTCAGCGCATGGGCCATGCCGCTTTGCTCGTACATGGGGGCACAGACCACCACATCGTGGCGGGCGGACAGGACCCCCGCCAGTGCCCGTATCCCCTCTGCCTGAATGCCATCATCGTTCGACAACAAGATTCTCATAGACTCCCTCCCTTTCCCGCCGCCCTGCGGCAACTCTCTCCTTTTGGAGCATATTCGACACCAAACCGCCCGTTTCCTGCAACCGCGAGCCGGAAGTTGGAGGGAACTGACGGAAATACAAAAAGGCTCCCGAAAATCTCCGGAAGCCTGATATCCCGATGGTGACCCACCACGGAATCGAACCGTGAACCTACTGATTAAGAGTCAGTTGCTCTGCCAGTTGAGCTAGTGAGTC
>CACYDT010000153.1 GCA_902773295.1 uncultured Veillonellaceae bacterium
AGTGAGAGATTCGAACTCTCGGTACGCTATCAACGCACACACGATTTCCAGTCGTGCTCCTTCAACCACTCGGACAACTCTCCACAATGCTCTACAAAAGAAGCTATTCTCTTGTCTGTTGCAACACCAACCTTGCAACATGAATCATTATACCAATCCAAGCCCTTCCTGTCAATAGGGGAATCCAAATTTTTTCAGGAAGCTACAGGCGATTTCGAGAGGGCGTTTTTCGTAATGCTTTCTGTCAAACTCGCAATTGGTTTGCATTTGTGGTAAAATGAAATTGATTTTGCCATGGCCTGACGGACACCGTGCCATACTGGCTAGAAATCATGCGGCTGCAATATCCATGCAGTACAAATACTGACATTTCCAACCAAACGCAAACAAAGGAGTGCGCATAACATGGGCATGTACCTGAATCCCGGTGACGATAAATTCCAGAAAGCCCGCCGCTCCCCCATCTATGTGGACAAAAGCGGCCTCATCTCCTACCTAAACAAGGTTTTCGACACAGAAAACCGTTTCGTCTGCGTCAGCCGTCCCAGAAGATTCGGAAAATCCATGGCAGCCAATATGATTTCAGCTTACTATGACCGCAGCAGCATTTCTCACGAGATTTTCAGCCGGATGAAGATTGCCGAGTCTGATGATTTTGCCCGCCATCTTGGCAAATACGATGTCATACAGCTCAATATGCAGGATTTTCTAAGCAGCACCGGCAATATCGAAGATATGCTTGCCTTGCTGCAGAAATCCCTGCTGTGGGATTTGCTGGAGGCCTATCCCTCTTACCGCTACTTCGATGAAAGCAATCTCATGCGCACCATGGCCGATGTATATCGTAATACCAAACGTCCCTTTGTCATCATCATCGACGAATGGGACTGCATCTTCAGAGAATGCCAGCAGGAAAAAGTCTGGCAGGACAAATATCTGGATTTCCTGCGGAGCTGGCTGAAAGATAAGGCCTATATTGGTCTTGCCTACATCACAGGCATCCTGCCTATCAAAAAGTACAGTACACATTCGGCTCTCAATATGTTCACTGAGTTTTCCATGACCACCCCCGGTCCTCTGGCAGAATTTGTCGGCTTTACCGAAGAAGAGGTGCGGCAGCTTTGCCGGGAGCACAGGATGGACTTTGACGAATGCAAGGCATGGTATGACGGCTATCGCTTCAGCGACAGGGCTTCCATTTACAGCCCTCGCTCCGTGGTGCAAAGCATGATGCTGCAGCGTTATGATACTTACTGGAACCAAACCGAAACCTTCGAGGCCCTGAAAGTCTACATTGATATGAACTATGACGGCCTCCGGGAAGCCATTATCGCCCTGATGGCAGGAGATGAGCGGAAAATTGACACCTCAAGCTTTGTCAACGACATGACTAGCTTCCATGACATGGATGATGTGCTGACCCTGCTGGTACATTTGGGCTACCTTGGCTATGACATCGAAAAGAGCTGCGTCTTCATCCCCAATCGGGAAATCCTGCAGGAGTACGCCACTGCCGTAAAAATCGGCGGCTGGGACATTCTGGCCAAGGCTCTCAAGGCTTCCGAGTCACTTCTGGCCTCTACCCTGGCGCTGGATGCAGAGGCCGTAGCCAGGAGCATAGAGTCTGCCCATATGGAAACCAGCCACCTCTCCTACAATGACGAAAACGCCCTCTCCTATACCATTTCCCTGGCCTATTACGCCGCGCGGCAAAAATACCTGATGGTAAGGGAATTTCCCACAGGAAAAGGCTTTGCAGACCTGGTCTTCCTCCCCCGCCCTCCCTTTGCCAATCTGCCTGCCTTGCTGCTAGAGCTGAAATGGGATAAGACCGCTGAAACCGCCCTCAAGCAAATTGAAACTAAGAATTACCCCCAGTCCCTGAAAGATTACGTCGGTGAAATCCTGCTGGTAGGCATCAGCTATGACAAAGGAACAAAGAAACATGAGTGCCTGATTGAGCGCTGCAACGTCCCCCTAAGGACACATAGTGCAGGATCTGATCCATGAGCCATTTCCCGTCCGAAGCCTTTTTCTTCTTGGCAGGAAATCAGCCGTCTCTTGCCGAAATGCAAATAGGGAATACTTTTCACGAGGAGGTGTTATCCATGGCAACATACTATGATGGCTGCCCCCGTTGCGGCCGAAAAGATTTTGGGGAAATCTTCCACTGCAAGCGCTGCGGCGCGGAGTTCTGCGAGAAATGCACGGGGCACCGCCGCTTCCCCGACGGCACGGAATACGACTGCTGCCCAAGATGCGGCGCGGAGATGGACGATGACGACACGGTTTTCGTCGTGGTGACAGAAAAGGAAAACGCGAGAAACCAAAGATAAGAAAACGCCCGCCAACAATTTGGCGGGCGTTTTCTTATCCTTCCTTAGGAACTGTCCTTATTTCTTGCTGTCCTTTTTGTCCTTCTTCACCTTCGCACTCTTTGCAACAGAATCCGGAACCGCGACATCCTTTGCCTCGTTGTACTCGCTTCCATGCATGGTGAACACCAATTTCACCTGGGATGCTGCCATTCCGAAAAGCATCTTCTGCTTATCGTCCATATTCGTCTGGCCGATCATCGCCATAGCGAACTTGCTTGCGATATTGGACAAATCTGCCTTCGCAGAAACGATCCGGTTCGTCCCCTTGTCCACCGTCACTTCGCATTCCAGATCTCCGGCATTGCGAAGGGCATCAATGACCGCCTGCAGGTTTTTCTCTTGTTCATCCTTCAGATTCGTTTTCGCCTTGGCATAGTTCCCTACAGCCGTCCAGAACTTGTTCCCGTCCACTGAAACGATGTATTCCTGCACATCGGCCGTGCTGTTGCCAAACCGCACCGCCTCATCACAGCCCTTCATTTCCTGAAGGAGTGCCTGATAGGCAGGATCCTTTTCCAGCTTCTTATCCTTGCTCTTGGAATCTCCGTCCTTGGAATAGGATTCCTTATACCATACATCCGTGCCTTCACGATAGTAGGTAACGTAGTTCTTGCCCTCTTCCTTCGTATAGAACTCATACTTCTGCACAGAGGGATCTTTCCCTCCCTTTGCATTCAATGTTGCCGTCCCGTGCGCACCAAAAGCAGGATCGCTTGCAAAATCCATATGGACGTTTCCATCGAAACCCATAATCACGGCATCTGCCTGAAAGTCCATATCCAGAACGCCGCTTTTCACATCTTCCATCGCCTTGCATGCGGATTCCAGCTGTGCCTTCGCTGCCGGATCCCCCTCTGCCGCGAAGCCCTCTGACGGATTCATGAACAGGGCGGCCATCAGCATGACCGGCAAAATAGCTGTCCTCATGACTGCATACCATACACTCTTCATCCAGATCCCTCCTCAAAAACATTGCACAATCAAAACGACAGGCAAGTCCATAAAACGAGCCTGCCTGTCGTTTCCTATATACCAAGCAAACCTCCCGGAAAAACGGTTACGCCTCTGCTGCCGTAGCTGCGCCACCCAATTCCTGAGCGCGCTGGTCGAAGCGGTTCATGATCTCTGCATGCGTATCCTTCGTGATCTGAGGCATGTCGCTCTTTCCAAAGGCATCCTTGAAGGCAAGGCCTGCCTGCTTGAAGCCTTCCTCCACCGCGCCGCGCATCTTCTCCAGCATCTCGGGATTGTTTCCCGCAAGCGCCGAGGCCAGTCCGAAGATCCTGTCAGACACAGCACTCACAGACCATTCTCCGCCCTCGCTGATGGCGGCTTTCGCATCCTCCGGATTCGTGGCGACTTCCGGCATGGCGAAACGGGAAGTGTCGATCTCCACGCCGTTGAAGTTCAGCTTGCCAATGCCGTCATCGAGATATCCCTGAAGCTTCTCGTTGTTGGCAGACATCAAGTCAATCATGAATTGCAGGGACTTCTGCTCCACATCCGCCTGCAGGGCGCGAACATCATCTGCCGATATTCCCTTGCCCGTATTGGCTGCCTTGTGAGCCTCCTTCGCTGCATCGGAGATATCCACCGAATACGCAGCCGTATCCTGCTTCCCGGCTGCATCGTCCATCTTTGCATTCGCAGGAGCATCGGCATTCGCCGTCTTCTTTGCTGCCCCAGCCTGATAAGCATTCAGCATCATGCTGGATTGGGCGGTCGAAATCGCATTTACATCCATGTCCATCTTCCTCCTTCATCCCGGGCGTACTGAAAAACTCCACCAGCACACTGCAGTTTCCGTTGTCCAACACGCCATCCTACCTGCACACAGGATTCCCGCCCGATCGGCTGGCTGCCCAGGAAACGGGACTCCCTCTTCTTATATTATCGTCGATTTTTGAAAAAAAGTAAAGCGAAATCGTCAGAAAAGAAAAAGATTTTCAGGAACTGCCGGAGCGGACGAACTCCCCGCTCTTCCCGCCGCTTTTTCTCTCCAGGCGGATAGCGCGGATCTCCATGCCCTTGTCCATGGCCTTGCACATATCATAGATGGTAAGAAGCGCCATGCTCACGGCATGGAGCGCTTCCATCTCCACACCGGTCTGCCCCGTCACCTTCACCGTTGCCCTGGCCTCCACGGCGCATTCCTCCGGCAGAAAAGAAAAATCCATGCTGCACTTCGCGATGGGCAGCGGATGGCAGAGGGGAATCATATCAGAGGTTCTCTTTGCCGCCATGATGCCCGCAATGCGGGCAACTCCAAGCACATCCCCCTTTTTCACCGTGCCTGCGGAAATGGCCTCATAGACCGCCCGGCTCACAGCAATGCGCCCGCTCGCCACAGCCGTCCGGGAAGTCACCGCCTTCCCGCTCACATCCACCATCACGGCCTGCCCCTGTTCGTCAAAATGCGTGAAACCATACTCCATAGAGCGCATCCCCTGTCTTTCCATCAGGAACGGTCGGGAGCCGGCCGCCCGCACTCACCGGCATCTCCCCGCAGAATCTCGATCCCGTGCCGAAGTTCCGGCAAAATAAATCCGAGGCATTCCTCTACAGCCTTTCGGCTTCCCGGCAGATTCACAATGAGGGTGCGCTTGCAGATGCCCGCTGTGGCGCGGCTCAGCATCGCCCGACGGGTCACCTGCATGGAAAGGGCGCGCATGGCCTCCGGGATGCCGGGAGCCATGCGCTCGCAGACATCCCTCGTGGCCTCCGGGGTCACATCCCTGGGCGAGAACCCCGTCCCACCCGTCGTCAGCACAAGTCCAATGCCCAGACTCGCATATTCCCTCATCTTCCCGGCAAGGAGTTCCCTGTCATCGGGAAGCATGGCTCTGTCCTTCACCGCATAGCCTGCGGCCTCCAGCATCTCTTCCGCCCGGTCTCCGCTGAGGTCTTCCCGTTCTCCCCGGAACCCCTTGTCACTGGCCGTAATGACTGCCGCATCCAAAGGCAGGCTCTCCCGGAAGATCTCCAAGGCATCTCCCGCATGGAGTTTCCCTCCATGCAGGACGCGCGCGAATACCCCTTCCCTCGGCATGATGCAATCCCCTGTCTGTTTCCTGATAGCACAGGAGGTATGGCATTCCTTCCCGATCTGGGTGATCTCGAAGACCACATCCCCCGCTTTGAGCCGCGTGCCTACCGGAAGTTCCTTGAAGCGGAACCCTTCCGCCACCACATTTTCCCCGAAGGCTCCGAATTCCACCTCCGCACCACGGCTGCGGAATTCCTCGATCTCCCCCAGCCCCAGGAAACTCACCTGGCGGTGCCAGCTTCCGGCATGGGCATCGCCTGCAATGCCATACTCCACCCGGAAGAAAGCTTCCTCCACCTCATGCTTCCGGGTTCCTTTCTTCTCGCTGACGCACAGCGCCCTGATCGTTCCCATCATCATCCCCCTACCTGGTACATATACCTCTCATCCCGCAATCCCGCTCCCCCTTCCTCAAGGAAGAAATGCTCTGCGGGCTTCCGGTGGATCGCCCGGGAAAGCGCCTCCCGCAACTGGCCGTCATCTGCCCCGCCGCGCAGGAGCGCCCTGACATCCAATCCCGTCCCCGCATGGAGGCAGAGCTTCAGGAATCCCTCCGCCGTGAGCCTGACCCTGTTGCACGAACTGCAGAATTTATGCTCCATGGCATCAATGAACCCCACCTGCCCCCGAAATCCCGGAACGCGGAAATACTCCGCCGGGCCATGGATCCCGCTGCCTTGGCTCACGGAAAGCAGCGTCCCGTATTCCCTTGCCAGCCGTTCTTTGACCTCCGCCATGGGAACCCCGCGGAATCCTGCCCGGAAAGCACAGCCGATGGGCATGAGCTCGATGAACCGTACTTTTATTTCCTCCTGTCTCGCCAGCTCCGCCAATCGCAGGATTTCATCCTCGTTCACCCCGGCGATTGGAACGCAGTTGACCTTGACCTCCGCAAAACCTGCTGCAAGCAGCGCTTCCAAGCCTTTCTTCGCCCATGACAGCAAGGGGCGGCGGGCCAGGAAAGCAAAGACATCCTCTGACAGAGCATCCAAGCTCATATTCACGCTGTCCAGCCCGGCCTCCTTCAAATCCTTTGCCATCGGGGACAGCAATACCCCGTTCGTCGTCATCGCCACCTGCTCGATGCCGGGCACGGCCTTGACTGCCCGCACAAGATCCGCAATCCCCCCGCGGACCAGCGGCTCCCCGCCGGTCAGGCGCACCTTGCGTATCCCCAAACCCGCCAATGCCCGAACCACGCGAAGAATCTCCTCGTAGGACAGCACATCCTCATGCCGGATCTTCCTCACCCCATACTCGGGCATGCAGTACCGGCACCGAAGATTGCAGAGATCCGTCACGGAGATACGGACATATTCGATATTCCTTCGGAATTGATCCAGCATAGCTACACCCCATCCATCTTCCCGTCGCAACGCCATACTTTTGTTCTTGCCAAAAGATTCGCCACAACAGGGAAACGTTCCTGCCGGACGAGAAACTTTTCCCTATTCCTCCCATTCCATGCACGTATCCAGAAACGAAAATACCTTTCGAAAGTAACTTTCAGGATCTTTCCCCTTGGCAGCGGCATGCCCTGCCCCCTTGACCGTCACGCTTTCCTTCAACGGGGCAGAGGATGCCTCATAAAGCTCCCGCATCATGCCATAGGGCACGAGCTTGTCCTCCTCCCCATGAATGAACATCATCGGCACCCTGGTCTCCCTGACGCTCTTCAGCGGTTCCGCATCGGAAAGGGCGCAGCCCATCTCCATCCGGCTCACCACATCCACGCAGTTCATGATGGGGAATCCCGGCAGACCGAACAATTTGCCCAGCTGCACCGTAAACATATCATAGGCGCTCGTGTAGCCGCAATCCTCGATGATGCCCACTACATGCTCCGGCTGCAAGGCAGATGCCATCATCACCGTTGCCGCCCCCATGGAAACGCCGTGGAGGACGATCTTCGCCTCCGGATCGCGGCGAACGATTTCCTTTGCCCAAAGGGCGATATCCTCGGCCTCCTTCGTTCCCATGGTGAGATATGTCCCCTCGCTCTCGCCTGCAGCGCGGAGATCCGGCACCAGCGCCTGATATCCATGGGCAAGATACGCATCTGCATAGTCCCAGGCGAATTCCTTCGTGCGCCCATAGCCATGCACAAGGATGGCCCATCGATGCGATTCTCCCGCAGGGAGAAAATGCGCCGCACAGAGCTTGAATCCCTCCGCCGACAGAATCTGCCATTCCTCCCGCTCCGCCTGTGGCTCCGCCGGGGCATTCAGGGAAGGGTCGGCAATCTTCGCACACGCCTCCGGCGCAGCCTTTGGATCCTCCCCATTGCCGCGTCTCAAGGCATACCCCACAAAATAATCCCCCACCAGATACCCTGCACCTGCCAAAAGGAAGAGCAGGACAAGCAGAACAGACAAGCCTCGTTTCATACACATCTTTCTCAACAGATCCACCTCGTTCTCATAGCTTTGCCATTGGACAAGGAACAGGCTGCACCGCCAACGCCAAAAATTCCTCCCGGATGCCCACGAGGATTTTCCTCTCCTGCAAAGAGACCAGTCCCTGCTCCAATACGTCCTCTTCGCAGCCCAAACGCTCCAAAAGGCCGGAACGCGAAAGCGGGGCACGGCAGAGACGGTAGATATCTGCCTCTATTCCCCTCAATTCGTGACGGCAGTCCCGATGGCATTTCCGGAGATCCAGGATCTCTATGGACTCGCCGTTATCCCTCATCTCCAGACGATCGCAGAAGGGGGACACCTTCGCCAGGGTCTTCCATTCCTCAATCGCGGAGAGGACCTAATATCTCATCGTGGCATCTTCCTATCCGAAAATCACACAGTTCCAAGGAAAAATCCTCTTTCTCAAGGAAAAATCCTCTTTCTAGATATTCTCGCAAAAAAAACAGAATCCTTCCGTCGAAGAGAAATCCCGCAGAAACTGCAGCAGGAATTTCCCCGGGATTGGCGAATACTCTCCATATACTCTTCATATTCTTCTACCTACGTTTCTACAGCAGAAAGGACTTTCATCATGAAACCATCATTTTTTCCAAAACTCTGTGGCACACTCTTCCTTGCCACGACCCTGATCTTCACGGGATGTGGCGCCCATGCGGAGGAAACGGGTTCCTCAGACAGTGTGCCCTCATCCTCTGCGTCTCTCTCCCCCCTGGACAGGAAGACAGAAGACATGCTCCAATCCATGACCCTCAAGGAAAAGGTGGGGCAAATGGTCATGATTGGCATCCACGGAACCGATGTGAACGAGGACAGCCTCTTCATGCTGCACCAATACCATATCGGGGGCATCATTCTCTTTGACCGCAACATGGAAACCCAGGAGCAGGTGAAGCAGCTCAATGCCCATTTGCAGGAAAAGGCAGGAGAGAAAGTCCCCCTCTTCATCTCCGTGGACGAGGAAGGAGGGGCTGTCGCCCGCATGAAGGAACAGCTGCCCCCGCCGCCCGCAGCTCAGGAAATCGGAGAAACGGGCGACCCGGAAAACGCAAAAATATGGGCATCCAAAACCGCCCGGGCTTTGAGAAACATCGGATTCAATGTGAACCTCGCCCCGGTGGCCGACCTCGGGACTGCCCGCGGACGCTCCTTCGGCGACAATCCCGGCACGGTCTCGGAATTCGTCCGCAGCGCCGCCGATGGCTACGAGCAGGAAAACTTCATCTACTGCCTCAAGCATTTCCCCGGCCTTGGCAGGAGCACGGTGGATCCGCACCTGGATTCCACCGTGGTGGATGCTTCCCGTGAAGAGCTTATGGGCTGGGATGTCCTTCCCTTCCAGGACATCATCTCGGCAAAGAATCCCGCCGACTATTTCATCATGGTAAACCACGCTACCTTCCCCCAGCTCGAACAGGACACCCCCGCCAGCATCTCCCATGTCATCCAGACAGAGATCCTGCGGGAGGAACTGGGCTACAAGGGCGTCATCATCACGGATGACATCGCCATGGGCGCCCTGGCCAAGTACTACGCCCCTGCCGACATCGCCATCAAAGCCGTCCGCGCAGGCGCAGACATCGTCCTGAGCTGCCACGAGTACCAGAATGGCGCCGATGTCTATCTCCGTCTGCTTGATGCCGTGGAAAAAGGCGAGATCAGCGAGGAACGCATCAACGAGTCCCTCCGCAGGATCCTGCGGGTGAAGCTCGCACATCTCGAACAGCAAGAAAGTCTGAAAAAATAATCGCCGCAAAAACACAGGGCTGCCGCACGTATCGGATGCGACAGCCACTTTTTATCTCGAATATTCCAGTATCTCTTTCACGCAGCCTTCCAAGTCTCTTACGATGTCGCTCTCCCAAAACCGCAGGACCAGCCATCCCTGCTCTGTCAGGGCATCGTTGACTTCCCTGTCCCGCTCCACATTACGTGACAGCTTCTTCTGCCAGTAACCCTGCCGAGTGGCAATCTGTTCCCCCGGATTCTCCTCATGCCCGCGTGCATGCCAGAAATCGCCGTCCACGAAAACGGCGATTTTCTGCCGTGTCAGGGCAATATCCGGCGTCCCCGGAAGTTTCCGGCAGTTTTTGCGATAGCGAAGCCCGCAGTGCCAAAGAGCCTTGCGAAGCAAGACCTCCGCCTTCGTGTCCTTGGAACGAACCCTGGACATAATGTAGCTGCGCTGCTTCGCAGTCAGCTTTTCCATGAAACAATCCCCTACCGAAAGCCAATATAGTCCCGGAACGCCATCCGATAAATTTGCTCCACAGCTCCCACACCATACTGCCCCGCCTGCTCGCAAAGTTCCCGGTAAGCCGCCATCTTCGTCTTCGAAGCAACAAAGCCCTCATCGCCCCGTTCCCGCTCAAGGAAATCGCGAATGGCATCGGGAAGCGCATCACACAGTTCTTTCAATGCCATTTCCTTCCCTGTCGCCAAGGCATAAAACCTGTCTGCGGAAATCAGATGGATCCGCTTGTTCTGCTGAACGGTCTGATTGATGGTAACAGACCAGACGGCATCCGTGCTCCGCTTGGCAACAATCTCCACCAAATAGCACATGGATCCAGGATAAGACTTGGCAAGACCTGCCAACTCATCGTACACACCCGCCGCCGATCGGACATTCATGGTATTGTGCTTGTTCTTGACCTCCGCAAATATGGTATTGTCCAGTTTCCTGACATCACAGGGAAGACTTGGGCTTTCCTCGAAACCGTCAATCGAACCCAAAAGTTGTTGCTGGAACACCCCAATGGCATTGGCTATGGACTTGTCGTTCTGGCGAAAAACCTCCCCCTGCAATGCCTTCTCCGGATTTCCGTCATACAGGAATTCCGTATCGAAACGGAACTTGAAGGGATCAATGATGTTCTTGTTCAGCTCCTTGAGAGATTTTTCGGCAAATGCCCTCTCATAGGCTCGGTACAGCTTCCCTATGGCAGACAGCAATTTGTCATCGCTCATAAAGCCTACATATTTCCGGATTTCCTGCAATAAAAAAACCTCCCATACTCATCATTCTTCAAGTATAGGAGGTACATCTACCAATGTCAACCCTCTGCCCGGTTCAGCACATCGACAATGGAAAGCCCTACCGCCCTTGCAAGTTCCACGGGAACGGCATTGCCAATCTGCTTGTATTGCTGGGAAACGGCTCCCGAAAACTTCCAGTCATCCGGAAAACTCTGGATACGCGCATATTCCCGAACCGTAAAGGGGCGCGTCTCGTCCGGGTGGCATCTCTCCGTCTGCTTCTGTGCCGGGCTACATGTCAACGTAAGACAAGGCTCATCCCAGGAAATGCGTCTTGCCATGCCGGTCCTGCCACCTCCGGAAAAATAGCTCTTGCCCATGTATTCCCTTGCAACCTCATCGGGAAGATCGCGCCAATAACCTCCCGGAGGAACCAATCGAAGCACCTTTTCCTTTTTGAGAGGATATCGTTCCCCCTCGGAAGGAGGCACATCCTGCAACACATCCCGGAGAACAAGCTTCCTTTCATACACCTTCGGCAAGCAATATTTCACTCCAATATCCCCCCGGATGCCCACAATGAGCAGACGCTCCCGTTTTTGTGCCACGCCGTAGTCCACTGCGCGTACCAGATGCGTTTCCACCCTGTAGCCCATCGCCTCATAGATATCGACCATCGTCTGAAGCGTCCGCCCATGGTCATGGGTCAGAAGACCGCGAACATTTTCCGCCAAGAATACCTTGGGGCGAAGCTGCTCCACAATCTTGGCAAAATAGAAGAACATCGTGCCACGAACATCCTCCATTCCCAATTTCTTTCCTGCATAACTGAAGGCTTGGCAAGGATATCCCCCAGACACAAAGTCAATCTCGCCACCCCCATCCGGCAAGTAATTGCGAATCCCGTTCTCTGCAACCTTGACAATATCCTCTTCTATGACATTCCATCCTGGGCGGTTCACACGAAGGGTTTCCGCAGCATAACGGTCAATCTCCACAAGCCCCGTCGCCCAGAACCCGGCCTGCTCCAGACCGAGCGCCAGCCCCCCAGCGCCGGCAAAAAGCTCCACCGACCTGTACGGACGCTTTGCCTTGACCTTCGATGTATCGACAAATTCCGCCGTCAAGTCATCCTCCGTGCACCCCGACGGCCGTTTTTTGCCCGGCTTCCATGGCTCCCGTTTTTCCCTTCCGGACTTTGGCATCATGACTTCCATGGGATCCACGGAAAGAATGTCGAAGAGCTTCTGGTAGCAGCTTTTGATGGGGTTGCTCTTCGATGAAAGCAATACCGACATCTGGTTCCTGGTAATCCCCATGCGATCAGCCAGTTCCGCTTGGGTCTTTATGGCACACTTCTCCATCACGCGATGCACTTTGTCCCGATCAATCGCATATTCCATTTCATACCCTCCTGCATGTTATGAAAATATATTAACTCAAAGGAAGGTTTTTGTCAAACAGTTCCTTACCACCCCTGCCTCCTTCGCCAGAATTCCGGCATAAACAAGGCAATCACGGTGAAAATCTCCAGCCTGCCCAGGAACATGACGAGACAGGCAAAGGCCTTGCTGGCAGACGGCAGAAGGGCATAGGTGCTCATGGCTCCCTCTATGCCGAAGCCGGGTCCCACGCTGCCCAGGGTGGACACAGCCACGCTCACAGCCTCCAGCATGGGAATGCCATCCAGAATCATCACGATAGCGAAGATAACATCCACCATCAAATAGGCAAAAAAGAAGCGCGCCACGGAAAAGAGCACCTCTTCCGGAACCACCTGCCCATTCATCTTCACCTGAGCCACCATCTGGGGATGCAGCTTCTGCCAGGCAATGGCCTGGAGCATCTTCACGAGAAGAACCACCCTAGAAATCTTGAGCCCCCCTGCCGTGGAGCCGGCACAGCCGCCCATGAACATCAAAAGCAGAAGGATTCCCTTGGAAAATGCCGGCCAGCCATCGAAATCATAGGTCACGAATGCCGTTGTGGAGGAGATGGATGCCACATGGAACACCGTATAGCGAAGCCCTTCCAGCATGCCCATGCCCATCTCCACCCAGAGATCGATGACAATGAGCGCTGCCGCCGCCACATTCAGCAACAGGTACACCCGAAACTCCGTATTCTGCAGAATTGCCCGTTTCCCCCGCCGCAATGCCACAACGTACATGGCAAAACTGCCGCTGGAAATCAGCATGAAAAATGCCATGCAAACCTCCAGCGCCGGATTATTGTACACATTGATACCGTCATTGTAGATAGAAAAACCGCCCGTGGCAATAGTTGTCAGCGCATGGTTCCATGCGCTGAACCACCCCATGCCGCAAAGGCCATAGACAAGAGCGCAGGCCGAGGTAAAAGATACATAGATGAGGAACAATGCCTTCGCATTGTCCCGGATCCTTGGAAGCTGCCGGTCCTTCGTAGGCCCGGAACTCTCCGCCCGGAACATGTACATGGCTCCCCGTCCCATCTGCGGCAGGATAGCCATAAAAATAACGATGATGCCGAGCCCGCCGATCCAGTTCGTCAGGCTCCTCCAAAGAAGAATGCTCCGCGGGAGCGCCTCCACGTCCTCGATCACCGTAGCCCCGGTTCCCGAGAACCCGGACACTGATTCCACGAAACAATCCAAAGGCGTCATATAACCGCTGAAAAGATAGGGAAGCATTCCAAGCAGGGACATCATGATCCAGCCGAGTCCCGTGACCGCGATTCCTTCCCGCACAGTGAGCGTCGTCGTCTCCGGATCAAGGCCCTTCCCGCGCCGCTTGAGCTCAAAGGAAATGATGAGGCACACAAGCATGACGAGCAGGAAATCCGCGCCTCCCACGCCCTCCTCATAATACAGCGCCAGGACAAGGGGCGCTGCCAGAGCCGCACCGGCAGTCAGCGACATCGTGCTGAGGACGGCGGCAATCAAATTGAAGTTCATGCTGCACCCCCTACCATTTCTGATTCGCCTTGCCAAAACAGATCTGAACAATCAGCAGGAACGCAAAAATCTCCATACGTGCAAGCAACAGGAACAAACAGGCAAAGAGCTTGACCGGAGCAGGCAGAGAAAGGAAAACGTCACTGCCCGCCAGCCCCAAAGAAGATCCCAGGCTCGTGAATCCCGCAATCGCCATGCCTACAGCCTCTGACATACGGATGCCGGAAAGGGACAGGACAAGGACAAAAAGGTACAACGCTACGACATAGAGAAAGAAGAAACTCAGGATGCGCCCCGCAATCTTCGCCGGCACAGAATCTTTCCCCACCACCACATTGGCAATCATATGGGGATGCAGGCTTCTCCTTGCCTCAATCGCCAGAAGCTTGAACAATACAAGGAAGCGGATGACCTTAAGCCCCCCCGTGGGCGATCCCATGCAGCCGCCCATGAAGGCGAGCAAAAACAAGAAAAAGAGATCGGAATCCGGCCAGTCCATAATGGAAGAAGTCGCAAAGCCCGTGGTGCTGGCAAAGGACAGGACATGGAAAAACGCATGGCGGAGAGCTGCCGAAAAATCGTAGGAGCCGCTGTACCAAAGATGCCATGTCATAAATGTGCCCAAAAATGCCACCGTTGCGAGAAACACCTTGGTTTCCGGGTTCCTGTAATAATCGCCGAACTCCCTCCTCTGAAAGGTGCGCCAATACCGCAGAAGGTTGCCGCAAACCAGCAGCATCGTAAAAGCCGCCGTGCATTCGGGCCAGGGATTCCCATCCTCGCCAAACCAATCGAGCACGTCCTTGCCCCCCGCCGTCGAGACCGTGAGCATCGCCGCCAAAAGAGCATCCATGGGGGACAGCCCCGACAAGGCATAGAGCAGGACGGACAATGCGGTAATGCCGCTGTAGACGCCAAGCATCTGCATCGACAGATACGCCATCGGCTTCAGCATGGCGCTGAAGGACATCCCCTTCCGGAAAGCCAGTGTCAGCCCAAAGCATCCGCTTGTCTGCTGCATCGCCGTCACGAGAAGCATGAGGAAGCACATTCCCCCGAACCATGCGAGGATTCCCCTCCAGAGCTGCATGACATAAGGCGCATCCGGCGGGAGCAGGCTTGCCCCCGTCGTCGTCAGGGCGGAAACCGACTCGAAAACAGCCTCGGCTGCCCCCAGCTGGCCGGAAGCCAGAAAAGGCAGCATGCCGAGAAAGGAAAGCCAGAACCACACGAGAAAGACAAACCACGCCGCATCCTTGACGGAAAGCTGGCGCCTGTGCTGCTTGCCTCCGGCAATCAGCCCTGCGGAAGAAATTGCCGCGAAAAGAAACACCACAAAAAAAAACATGCCCTCCGAGCTTCCCTCATAAAGGCAATATGCGATGGGAAAGAGCAGCGATGCCGCCATGGCAGCCGAGACACTTCCCAGAAGATACATCATCAATGCCCGGTTCATCGCCTAATCCCTGCCCTTGAAATACTTCATGACCTTTTGAGCGAACTTCGTCTGGATGAAGAGGATGATGCGATCCCCCGGCAGAAGCTCCGTCATACCGTTGGGAATATTGGCCACATCGTTCCGCACATAGGCGCAGACGAGGCATTCCCGCGGCAGATCCGCCTCCATGAGCCGCTTCCCCGCCACGGGTGCCCCCTCCTGCACGATGACTTCGATAGCCTCCGCCTTGGCGCCCTCCAGATAGGAAACCGCCACTACGCCGCCGCGTCGCGCAAAAGCCATGACTTCGCTGGCAGACAGGAGACGCGCCGATACGACCACATCCACGCCGACCTTCTCCATGAGATCCACATACTCATTCCTGGCCACCTTCACCACGGTCTTCTTTGCCTTGAGATGTTTTGCGAGAAGCGCCAGCATGAGATTCAGCTTGTCGTCCTCCGTGAGGCAGATGACAACATCGGCAGAGCCGACGCCCTCCTCCGTCAGAAGGTCGATATCCGTGCCATCGCCGCAGATGGCCAGTCCATCCGTGAGCTGTTCTGCCATGGAGCGGCAACGCTCCTGATCCTTCTCGATGACCTTCACCTTCACCTTCTGTGCATCCAGAAGACGGGCCAACGCCCTTCCGGTCCGCCCTGCGCCGATGATCATGGCACGCTCCAGCTTGCGGCTGTCTCTTGGGACAAGATTCTTGCTGAATTTCTCGATTTCCTCCGGCTTGCCGATGAAATAGGCATTGTCATGGACCATGAGAACATCATCCCCATGGGGGATGATGAGGCGGTGATCCCGAAAGATCATGCCCGCCAGGATTCCCTGAGGAAGCTTCATGTCCTTCAGGGGAATGCCCACCAGTTTCGACCGCCGGCGCACCTTCGTCTCGAACAGGCGCACCTTGCCATGGGCGAAATCCTCCACATCCAGTGCTGCCGGCGTCATGAGGATCCGGTTGATCTCGTGGGCCGTAATGAGCTCGGGATTCAGCATGAGGTCAATATCGAAATTCTCCTTGAGATACTCCCTCGCCTCCGACATGAACTGCATATCCCGAATACGGGCAACCGTATGAGTGATACCATGCTTCTTCGCCAGGATACAGGCTACCATGTTCACCTCGTCGCTTCCCGTCACGGCAATGAGGATATCGGAATTCCTGATATCCGGATCGTTCATGGTGATGGGGCTCGCCCCGTTGGCATGGATCGTCAGCACATCCAGCGTGTTCTTCACCGCTTCCAGCTGGCCTTCCTCATGATCCACCATAACGACGTCAAACTGCTCCTGGGACAGGAACTCCGCAATGCTGTAACCCAGCTTCCCCGCCCCCACGATAACAATATGCATGCCTCATCCTCCCCATACGGAACTTCTCTTCGTTCCCGAACGACAAAAGCCGCAAGGAAAGCCCTTGCGGCCAAAGACCCAAAACCTTATGTCTCCGGTTGCCCCTCCATGCTCTCCAGTGCCAGAAGCGCCTGCACGAGAATCGCGCATTCCAGCCGTTTCTTCTGAATCTCGCATCCCACCTCGTAGGGCTTCCTGATATCACCGTGGAAGAGATCCGCATTCGCATGGCAACCGCCGCTGCAGAAAAACCTCGCCCAGCAGTCCTTGCAGGTTTCTTTGTTGAGGACATGGGACTCGCGGAAATATCGCGGCAACTCTGTATCCTGCACACCGTCATAGACATTCCCCAGCTTGTACTTCTTCCGCCCCACAAACTGATGGCAGGGATAGAGATCCCCATTTTCCGCCACGGCATAGTACTCATGCCCTGCGCCGCAGCCCGCCAGGCGTTTTGCCACACAAGGCCCGTTGGAAAGATCCATATTGAAGTGGAAGAAAAAGAACCCCCGCCCTTCCCTGTGCCGCCTGAGATATGCTTCCGTGAGACGATCGTATTCCGCATAGATGCGGGGCAGGTCTTCCTCCGTGAATCCCAGAGGATTGTCCTTCAGCACCACCGGCTCCACGGACAGAATATCAAATCCCGCATCCTTCATGGCAAGGACATCTTCCGTAAAGTCCAGGTTCTCCTTCGTGTAAGTTCCCCGCATATAGTAATTCTTTCCGTCACGGGAATCCACAAGCTTCCTGAAATTGCGGATGACACGGTCATACGTCCCATTCCCCCCGGCATCCGGGCGCATCCTGTCATGGACCTCTTTCCGCCCGTCCACGCTGAGAACCACGGAAATACGGTTCTCATTGAGCCACAGGATCGTGGGGTCATCCAACAGGACACCGTTCGTGGTAAGAGTCAATTTGAAGGACTTCCCGGTTTCCTTCTCCTTCTGCCGCACATACTCCGTGACAGCCTTCACCGTTCTCATGTTCATGAGCGGCTCACCGCCGAAGAAGTCGATCTCGCAATGCTTCCTCTGGCCGCAACGGCTGATGAGATAGTCCACAGCAGCCCTGCCCACCTCCGGACTCATAACAGCGCGTTCGCCGCCATAGCTCCCGGCATCGCCGAAACAGTACCTGCAGCGAAGGTTGCAGTCCTGAGCCACCATGAGGCAGAGGGATTTCACAAGCCCTTCCTGCCGAAACGTCGGCGGCACATCGATATCCGGCGCAAAAAGCTGCCCGGCATCCATGAGGGAATGCAGCTCCCCCAATGCTTCCTGAAGATCCTTCTCGCGATAGTCGCTCCGAAGAGCTGCGGTTACTTCCTCATCATTATCTCCCTGAAAAATATCCATCATGTCATAAATCATCCTGTCAATGACATGCACTGCGCCGCTGTTGATATCCAGCAGGATATAAGTGTCACCCTGCCGGAACTTGTGAATCCTATCTTTCATTGCCTTGCCTGTACTCCTTCAAACCCCAAAAACTTTCTCCCATGAAAAAAGCCCTTCCAAAAAGGAAAGGCTCTCTTTCACTTTTCGCAGACCTGATTGCCGACCGTGCAAGAAGTCTTGCACGCGGACTGGCAGGATGCCTGGCACTCCCCGCAACCGCCGGTCTTCAGGGATTTCTGCATGGTTGGCTTGTTGACTGTAATAATGTGCTTCATTGTGTCATCCTCCTCAGCGTTCTTGTTTCATGCGTGTATTCCTATTATATCATTCCCAAGGGGAACATGCAAGAAAAAAACAGCCTGCCCAAACGGACAGGCTGCCTGCAAAACTCTTTTGGAAATCAGAAGAAGAAGCTGACGCGACCGAAGAAGACATCCGCCCTCTTATGGTTCTCCAGCTGCTTGCCGGTGAAGTAGGCAACGCTCGTGCGAACATTCTTGAGAGGAATGTAATCGATGCCGAAATCCCAGCCCTTGACATTGGTATCCAAATCTGCCATGAGTGCCGTATCATAGGTCGGCGCAAAGGCGACATTGTGGCCGAGGTAGCGATAAGCGGCATGAGCGCCCCAGCTGCCCTTGTCCGAAGGCTTGATGCCCTTGTAGTCCAACTGGATGTTATAAGCCTTGTCATACTTGTTCGCCTTGGTGTTGTTGGCATAATATGCACCCAAAGCAACGCTCCGATTAAAGGCATACTTCGCACCGACAGACCAGATCTGAGCCTTGTTCGTCGATTTGCCAGGCTTGTTATAGCCATCAACCGTGCGGAAAGCATCATTCGAGAAGTGACGATAAGCCGCACCGGCCTTCAGCTTGTCCTTGTCATACATGAGCTCGACGCCAAAATAGTTGGCAGCCGTGTCATCGCCATTGGCCTCAGCCAAAGCGCTGTTGGCACGATCCAGATTGAAGCGGCCAGCTTCCAAGCGGCCCTTGAAATCCTTACCGAAGGTGAGCTGTGCGCCGGAGAAGAAGTCATCCACGATAAGACCATCGGTAGAAGTATCATACAAAGGCATCTTGCCGAGCTTCACATTGAAGTTGTTGTAATCGCCCTCAGCGAAAGCATACGTAAGAGCGACATCGCCCGCCGTATCCGTCTTCATGTTGTTCGTGGCCGTCAGACGAGCCTTCACGTTCCAGTGCTCATTGACCTCTGCCGTGGGGAACAAGCGGAGCTGGAGCTGGTTCGTGCGCAGCTTGTCCTTGGAACCATCCTCCTGCTTGTCGCGACGGTTCCAGTAGCGATAACGGAGCTCACCAGTCCACTTCACCATGTCGGCATGCTTCTCGAGGTTCGTGACTCGAACGCCGAGGTTGTTGAGCTCCTCCCTGAACTCCGCAGCAAGCTTGTCGAGAAGCGCTTTGGTAGAAGCGCTGACATCCTGCTTTGCCATAGCCCTTGCAATCATCTGAGCCATCTCGTAACGAGTGATGTTCCGATCGCCGCGATAAGTGTTGTCGCCATAGCCCTCAATCACACCCTCAGCAGCGAGCCGGGTCACAGCATCGTACGCCCAATGATCCGCAGGAACATCGGAGAACGGGTTTGCAGCCGCGAAGGTCGTGGAGGCTGCGCCGACGACAAGAGCTGTCGTAAGAGCAGATACAAGAGTCTTCTTCATAAAAACCACCTTTTCCTGACCATATAGAATAATTTCTGCAGCCCTGCCTTCGGAAAGCCGTCCCGGAAGTAGCCTTGTTTCCTCTCCGTCCGCGCCCCCCTGACCAGGACCATTACCGACTATAGCACAATTGCAAAGGGATTTCAAGGCTTTTCTGTAAAAATCATGAAAAGCATCCATGACAGCAAAATTTGCAGCTTTCGCGTCGCAACGGCATTATTATGTTATAATAATGAAGAAAGCCCCTTGTTATCTTTCTTATCTTCATGGGCTTCCGCTTTCTCCACGATGGCGCGCACCATCTTCTCGAATTTCGGGCGCGGCAGCATGACAAAATGCCCGCAGCCCCGGCACCGCATGCCGAAATCCATGCCCGTGCGAGTGATTTGCCACTCATGGCTCCCGCAAGGATGCGGCTTTTTCATGCGCACGATATCGCCTACATCATAATGTATTTTTTCCATAAATCATCTGCATCCTTCCTTGATCTTACCCTTTCCGAAAACGAGGTGCTACCATGAAACTTTCTGTCCTGCAAATGAACATCCGCCTTGGCGACTTCCCCGCCAATCTCGCGACACTCCACCGCCTCATGGAAGAGGCCATGGAGAACCGCCCCGACACGGTTCTCCTGCCGGAACTATGGAATATCGGCTTCTATCCAAAGCCCATCCGGAAACACGCAAGGGCCAGCGAGGGGAAATCCCTGCAGGCCCTTGAGGAATTGTCACGCCAATACCAGGTGAATATCGTCGGCGGCACCATCGCCACGGTGTACGAAGCGGGAATCCGCAATACCTGCTGCGTATTTGACCGCACAGGCACCCTCATTTCTTCTTACAGCAAGACACACCTGTTCTCCCCCATGGAGGAAATCAAAGATTTCACCCCCGGCGACTGCCTCGCTGTGTTCCAGCTGGACAACATCAAATGCGCTGTCGCCGTCTGCTACGACCTGCGCTTCCCCGAGCTCATCCGCAAGCTTTCCCTGGAAGATATCTCCCTCCTGTTCCTGCCCGCCGCATGGCCCATCGAACGCCTCATCCACTGGGAAACGCTTCTGCGCGCCCGCGCCATCGAAAACCAGATTTTTCTTGCGGCAGCCAACGGCTCAGGGACGTTTCCCAATGAACTGCATCTCGCAGGGCACTCCGCCATCATCGGCCCATGGGGCGAAATCCTCGCCGAAGCAGGGGAAGAGGAGATCATCCTCCATGCCAACCTCCAGCCGCTGATCCGCCAGCAGATCAAGGAAAGCATGGATGTCTTCGCGGATCGCAGGCCGGAACTGTACCAATGACCTTAGGAACTGTTCATAAAATTTATTTATTGCCAGTTCCTTACACATTGAAACGGAAGTTCGTCACATCCCCGTCCTGCATGATGTAGTCCTTGCCCTCCAGGCGCACCTGGCCTTTCTCCCTTGCTGCCGCGACACTTCCGGCGGCAATGAGGTCCTCGTAGCTGACAATCTCTGCGCGGATGAAGCCTCTTTCGAAATCCGTATGGATCTTCCCCGCCGCCTTCGGCGCCGTCGTCCCCTTGACGATGGTCCACGCACGGCATTCATCCGGCCCCGCCGTGAGGAATGTCATGAGCCCCAGAAGCTCGAAGGCCGCCTTGATGAGCTTGTCCAGGCCGGACTCGGAAAGCCCCAGATCCGCGAGGAATTCCTTCGCCTCTGCCTCGTCCAGCTCCGCGATCTCCGATTCCACCTTCGCGGAAATGACAACGACCTCAGCCCTTTCTCCTGCCGCAAACTCCCGTACCTTCTTCACAAAGGCATTTTCCTCCGAAGCTGCTACCTCATCCTCTGCCACGTTTGCCACATAGAGAACAGGTTTCAGTGTCAAAAGGTTCATTTCCTTGATGAGATCCATATCATCCGCCGAAAGATCCACACTGCGCGCAGGCTTCGCCTCGTCCAGAGCGCCTTTGATGCGGCGGAGCACCTCGTCCTCCGCCTTGGCCTCCTTGCTGCCGGACTTTGCAATCCGCGCGAGCTTCATAATGCGCTTCTCGACGATCTCCAAATCCGCAAGGCAGAGTTCCGTCTGAATGATCTCAATATCCCGGATGGGGTCGATGCCCCCTTCCACATGGGTGACATTCGAATCCTCGAAGCACCGCACCACATGTGCCACGGCATCCACCTGACGGATGTGCTCCAGGAACTTATTCCCAAGCCCCTCCCCCTTGGAAGCGCCCTTCACGAGTCCCGCGATATCCACGAAGCTCACCGTGGCAGGTGTTGTCTTCTTGGAATCGTACATCTTGTGCAGCACGTCCAGACGTGGATCCGGCACCGCCACCACCCCTACATTCGGCTCGATGGTGCAGAAAGGATAGTTCGCCGCCTCTGCCCCCGCCTTCGTTATGGCGTTGAAAAGAGTGCTCTTGCCCACATTCGGCAAGCCCACAATGCCTACTCCCAAATTACTCAAATTCACTCACCTCTAACAAAGATACAGCGTGCAGGAAGAACTTGTCCCGCACGCTTTTTCCATTTTACAATGTTCCAAAAATACGGTCGCCGGCATCGCCGAGACCCGGCACGATATACCCCTTTTCGTTGAGCCGCTCATCCACGGCGGCCGCATAGATGGGAACATCCGGATGGTCATGGTTGATGACCCGTATGCCCTCCGGCGCCGCCACCAGGCACATGAGCGTGATGGACTTCGCGCCCTTGTCCTTGATCATCTGCAAGGCCGCAGATGCACTGCCGCCCGTGGCCAGCATGGGATCCACCACGATGAGGGTGCGCTCCTCCACATCACTGGGAAGCTTGCAGTAATACTCCACCGGCTTCAATGTCTCAGGGTCACGGTAAAGGCCGATATGCCCCACACGGGCTGCCGGGACCATGTTCAGCACGCCGCCCAGCATGCCGAGCCCCGCCCGCAGGATGGGCACTACCCCCACTTTCTTCCCCGCCAGGACTTTGCTCTTGCATTTCGCCACAGGCGTCTCAATCTCCACTTCTTCCAGCGGGAAATCGCGGGTAATCTCGTAGGTCATGAGCATCGCAATCTCTTCCAGAAGCTCGCGGAAATCCTTCGTTCCCGTTTCCTTCTGACGCATGAGGGTCAACTTGTGCTGCACGAGGGGATGATTGACAACCGTCACTTTCATTTCTTCCGGCATACCGATCGCTCCTTATTACATATTATCCGATGCTAATGGGAGCCTTAGCCCCCATAAAGCCCCAAGGCGTGTTGATTTATTCGTAAAGGGGATATTTGTCGCAAAGGGCCTTCACCCTCTGGCGGGCCTCCCCCTTTGCCTTTTCATCCGCAGGATGGTCAAGCACAAGGCCGAGAATCGCCGCGACCTCCTCCATATCCCCTTCCTTGAACCCACGGGTCGTAAGAGCCGGGGAACCCAGGCGGATGCCGCTCGTAATGAAGGGGGAACGGGTCTCAAAGGGAATCGTGTTGCGGTTCGCCGTGATGTTCACCTCATCGAGAAGGAGCTGCGCCTCCTTGCCCGTGATGTTCTTGTTGTTGAGATCCACGAGCATGAGATGGTTGTCCGTGCCGCCGGAGACGAGGCGGAACCCATCCGCCTGCAAGCCTTTCGCGAGAGCTGCCGCATTCTTCACCGTCTGCTCCGCATACGCCTTGAACTCCGGCTGCATCGCCTCATGCAAGGCCACGGCCTTCGCCGCAATCACATGCATGAGCGGACCGCCCTGGATGCCGGGGAAAACCGCCTTGTTGAACTGCTTGCCGAACTCGGCGTCCTTGCAGAGGATCATGCCGCCGCGAGGCCCCCGGAGGGTCTTGTGCGTCGTGGTCGTGACCACATCCGCATAGGGAATGGGACTGGGATGCACTCCTGTCGCGACAAGCCCCGCGATATGGGCAATATCCGCCATGAGATAGGCTCCCACGGAATGGGCGATCTCCGCCATGCGCGGGAAATCCAGAATACGGGGATAGGCCGACGCGCCCACGACGATGAGTTTCGGCTTGCATTCCTCCGCCTGCTTCTGCATGGCATCATAGTCAATGCGCTCCGTTTCCTTGGACACGCCATAGGGAACGATCTTGAAATACTTGCCGGACATGTTCACCGGGCTGCCGTGGGTGAGATGCCCCCCGTCCGTCAGGCTCATGCCCATGACCACATCCCCCGGCTGCAGGAGAGAGAAGAACACCGCCATATTCGCCTGTGCGCCGGAATGGGGCTGGACATTGGCAAACTCCGCGCCGAAGAGCTTCTTTGCTCGGTCAATGGCCAGCTGCTCCACCACATCCACGAACTCGCAGCCGCCGTAGTATCGCTTGCCCGGATAGCCCTCCGCATACTTGTTCGTCAGCACGCTGCCCTGCGCCTCCATCACGGCCCGGCTTACGATATTCTCCGAAGCGATGAGTTCCAGCTTCGTCTGCTGCCGGTGAAGCTCATCGCCAATCCCCTTTGCGATCTCAGGATCTACAGCCTTCAACGTATCCATCAAACTCAATGTGTCGTCCCCCTCAAACTTTGGTTCTGCAACTTTCGAAAGTGTCTTTCTTTAATTTCTTTCCATACCTTCCAATGCCATGATCTTGTTTACGCGCCGCTCATGGCGTCCCCCGGCGAACTCGCCCTTGATCCATGCCCGCACGATCTCGCCTGCGGGACCGAATCCCATCACGCGCCCCCCCAAGGCCAGGACATTGGCATTGTTGTGCTCCCGGGACATCTTCGCCGAATACACATCCGTGCAAAGGGCGCAGCGGATGCCCTTGATCTTGTTGGCGGCAATGGAAATGCCAATGCCCGTGCCGCACAGAAGGATGCCGCGATCCGCCTTGCCGCTCACCACATCGCTGCACACCAGTTCCGCAATATCCGGATAGTCCACAGGATCCGATCCAAAGGTTCCCACATCCGTCACTTCCATATTGCTGAATTCCTTGAGAACCATCTTCACTTCTTCCTTGAGCTGAACCGCTCCATGATCGCTTCCAATCGTGATTTTCATAGGCATCCTCCTTCTGCGCTTCGCTTGGACTCATTAGGCGTTCCTAATTATACCATGAATCCTTCCGGATTTGTATCATTTAGTGAAATAATCATGCTATGTTTATAACAAAACTTAACAAATATCGTTAAAATTTTTTTACAAACTTTATTGCTCACTGGTTGCTCTCGACAAGCCGAGCAAGGGCGTACCCTCGCCAAGCAAGCGGTCTACGCAG
>CACYDT010000154.1 GCA_902773295.1 uncultured Veillonellaceae bacterium
CCGAGAGCTTGGCTATGATTCCCGAAAATTTCCCTGCCTGCACCTCCTTGAGCGTGAGGAACACCACGGGACGGGTTCCCTGCTCCTTCATGTACGTTTCCCCGGCTCTCTCGATGTCGAGTCCCCGGAAGAGGTTCCTGTTTTCCTCCGCATGTTCCATGGTGAAGAAGTATTGGAGCATGGAAAGAGCCAAGGTCTTTCCGAAGCGGCGGGGGCGGGTGATGAGGGTGACATCCGTCCTGAGATCCAGCAAGTCCCGAAGGAAACGGGTCTTGTCAACGAAATAATACCCTCCCTGCACCAGTTTCTTGAAATCCTCAATGCCCACGGGCATGGGGCGTTTCCTTTCCTGCATCTGAAGCACCTCCCGAACTGAATTCTTTGCTTCCAGTATAGCACAGTTCCCACTCCGTTCCAACGGAAAACAATACAAAAGGCACGGCGACCGCCGTGCCCTGTTTTTTATGTCACTGATGTATTCCATGTCAGCCGGCTCCCCCGTCCCCTTCGGGGATTCCCCTCCGTGGAGGGGTGCCCGAAGGGCGGGGGGGGGGGCAGGGAAACGTCCCGAAGTGAACGGCATTCCTTATTTCGTTTTCAGAGAAGATACCGCATAGTTCTTCTTCTTGCCCGTGGCATAGACGCTGTCTATCTTGCCCGAGAGAACCTTGTTTGCCGCGGCGGTGTAGGTGGTCGTGCCGATGGTGAGCATCTTGCCCTTGCCAAAGGTAACGGTTCCCGCCGTCAGCTTGCCCCTGTCCTTTGCGGCATAGGAAAGAGCCGTGCCGTTTGCCGCGGCTTTGTAGGTGGCATTGCCGATGGTGGCGGAAGTGCCCTGGTTCATGGCAATGCTCTCGTTTGCATCAAGGGCAACCGTCCCTGCCGTCAGTTTCGCCTTCCCGCCGCTGTAGGCAAGTCTTGTGCCGTTTGCGGCGGCGGTGTAGGTGGTGTTGCCGATGTCGATGGTTTCCCCTCCGGCAAGGGAGACTTCCCCTGCGGTCAGTTGGGCGGTTCCGTTGGCGCGGACGCTGAACCCTGCCGCTCCGGTGGCGGTGTATGCCCTGCCGTTCAGTGTATAGGTTCCCGCCTTGGCGACGGCTGCTGCAGTTGCCGTGGGGAATTGATAGACAGCCTTTCCACGGAAGGCTGTCTATTCGTCCCCATCTCTTCCCTGTCCTTCCTCCGTCTGCGGATCCTCTCCCTGCAAAAGCTCCAGCTGCTCTGCATCCATTCCCTCGGAGGCTTCTTCCGTCGTCGGAAGCTCCGGGAGATCTTCCAGGCCATTGAGCCCAAAACAGCGAAGGAAGGTATCCGTTGTCCCGTAAAGAATCGGCCGTCCAAGCACTTGTTTCCTGCCTTTTTCCGCAACAAACTCCAGTTCGATGAGCTTTGCAAGGGCACGTTCCACGCGCACACCGCGGATCTGCTCAATCTCCTGCTTTGTGATAGGCTGCTTGAAGGCAATGATGGAAAGAGTTTCCATGGCAGGAGCGGACAATTTCTTGTCAACGGTCTGGGTCAATCGCTCCACCGCAAAAAAATATTCCGGACGTGTCACCAGCTGGTAGCCACCGGCCACCTTGCGCACAGTCAGCCCGCTTCCGCGCTTTTCCAGGGATGTTTCCAGTTCCTCTGCCAGACGCTTTACCGATTCCCTGTCCAGTTCCAGAATCTTTGCCAGCTGGTCTGCCGTCACCGGATCGCCTGCCGCGAACAGCACGGCTTCCAGGATTCCCTGCATTCTTCTCTCAGGCATCCCCGCCCCCCGCTTTCACGCAAATATAGATTTCCGCAAAGGCTCTCTGCTGTTTCACAACAATGGCCTTGAGCCGGATGAGCTCCAACATGGCCAGAAACGATACCACAATCTCTGCCCTCGTCCCGGATTGAAAGGCTTCCGAAAAAAGCAGCTTGCCATTTGCCCGATGAAGAAGACTCATGATGTCTTCCATCTTCCCTTGGATACTGTATTCCTCCGCTGTCACAAGAACATCAGGAATCTTCAATTCCTCTTTCACTTCCAGCACCGTGCAGAAAGCTTCCACCAAGAGATCCATCGAAAGATTTTCCGGCGGCAGGCGGTGCGCCGGGATTGGCATTGGCATTCTTGCATAGAATTGCTCCTGCGTCTGTGCCATCTCGGCAAGTACAGCACTTACTTGTTTGAATTTCCGGTACTCCAGAATCCGCTGCACCAATTCCCTGCGCGGATCCTCCTCCTCTTCTTCCTCTTCTTCCATCGGGGGTTTGGGAAGCATCATGCGGGACTTGATCTGCAGGAGTGTTGCCGCCATCACCAGGAACTCGCTGGCAATCTCGATGTTGAATTCCTTGAACCTGTCCAGATAATCCATGTATTGCTGGGTCAGGCTTGCTATGGGAATATCATAGATATCGATCTTGTTCTTGTCGATCAGATGCATGAGAAGCTCCATCGGCCCTTCAAATACATCGATCTTGACCTTGTACGTATCCATAAGCCTTGCTTAAAAAAACGGCCGCAACAAGAAAGAAAAGAGCTGCCAGACCAATTCACGGCACGGAATCAATATCATGCTCAGAACCGGCGTCATCAGGAGCACGATGAGGATCAAGAAGCTGTATCGTTCCAATTCCGCCAGTTTATACGCCAGATCCCTCGGCAAAAGCTGCATGAGGACATGCGATCCATCCAACGGGGGCAGGGGAATCAGGTTGAAAATGGCAAATCCAATGTTGTATTCTATGATCAGCTGAAAGACCAGATAGATCCCCGTTGTCATATTCCCGCCCATGCGGTCATACAGAAGAAGCGCCACCAATGCCAGGAACGCCGTCAAAAGATTGGCTCCCGGGCCTGCCAGGGATACCAGGACATCATCACGCCTGGGATTGCGGAAATTGTTCGGGTTCACAATGACCGGTTTTGCCCATCCGAAATGCACCAGAAAAAGGCACAGGAGCCCGATCGGATCGATATGGGAAGCAGGGTTCAGCGTCAGTCTTCCCATGAGCCGGGGGGTAAAATCGCCCATGGCAACAGCCACCCGTGCATGAGCATATTCATGGACCACCATGGCGATGATAAGCCCCGGGATCCCTGCTACAATCTGCATGATACTGAAATCAAACATGAATTTCCTCCCTGATCACTTGAATATCCCCTGCCTTGCAGCGAGCATGAGAATCGAAACCACGGATTTCGCATCGAAAATCCGGCCGTCCTGCGTCATCTCCACCGCTTCCTTCAAAGGAACCTTTACCACGTGGATAAACTCATCATCATCGGTATGCTGCTTTCCGGAGGTCAGTCCTTCTGCGGCATAAAGATGGATGTACTCATTGGAGAAGCCCACGGTTGTGGCAATCGTCGCAAGCTTCGTGATGTTCTCCGCTGTATAGCCCGTTTCCTCCGCCAATTCGCGCTTCGCGCAGAGCATCGGATCCTCTCCCGGTGCATCCAGCTTGCCTGCCGGGACTTCCAATGTGACTTTTTGCACGGGATAACGATACTGCCGCACAAGTATCACACGGCCATCCGGCAGAAGAGGAATGACGGAGGACGCTCCCGGGTGCCTGATCCATTCGCGGACAGCTGTCTTTCCGTTGGGAAGCTCCACCGTATCCCGCTTCACATGCAGCAAGCACCCATCAAAGATATCCTCTTCCCCAATCTTCTTCTCTATCAAGTCTTCATCCATTTTGCCATCCTCCTTCTGTTATTTTCCTTGCCTCTCCTCGTTATTGTAATACAAAACCTATGCTATGAAAAGTTATTTCTTGTTCCTGAGCCCGGCCTTTCTCATGCGGGCATGAAGCACCATCTCACGGGCATTGTCCAGGGAAGCTGCCGTGGCATCCGCTCCGGATGCCATACGGGCAATCTCGCTGATTTTCTCTGACTCCGTAAGGACTTTGACCTTTGTTTGGGTCTTGTTCCCAGTGGAACTTTTTGCAAGGTAGAGATGAACATCTGCCATGCATGCGATCTGCGGAAGATGCGTGATGCAAAGCACCTGCTTGTAGCATGCCACCTGAGCAATGCGTTCTGCCACCATTTGTGCCGTGCGCCCTCCAATTCCCGTATCGATTTCATCGAATACCATGCTGGGCACGGAACTGTCCCGGGCTGCAGATACCGTCTTGATTGCCAAAGCGATACGGGACAGCTCGCCGCCAGAAGCCACCTTCGCCAATGGTTTCGCTGCTTCCCCCGGATTGGCGGAAAAGGACATGACAAGATGATCCGCGCCATTTGCCGAATAATGCCCTAAAGGATGTATCGCAGCCTGAAGCCTGGCTTTGGGCATACCGAGTTCCCTGAGCTGTTCTTCGATATGCTCCGAAAGTACCACGGCACCTTTTTTCCTGGCCATTGTCAGAGACCTCGCGCAAGTTTCCAGGCGCACTTCTTCCTCTTGGATCTCTTCCTTGAGCCTTGCAATATCCTCATCATAGTTTTCGATGGCAGCCAGTTCCTGCCGGATCTTTCTTTGATGCTCCAATACATCGGCAACGGTTGCACCATATTTTTTTCGCAATTTGTAAATGACATCCATGCGCGCCTGAAGCTGATCCAGTTTCTGCGGATGAAATTCCAGAGTCTCACCGTAACCACGAAGTTCATAGGACGCTTCCTGCAGGGATATATACGCCTCCTCCACAATTCTGGCAGAATTCTCCAGAGATGTATCAAAACGGCTCATATCCTGAAGATTCTTCTTGATTTGCAGCAGGGCTGCCAGGATTCCCAAACCTTCACGGGAATTATTGTCGAGCAGCTTATGGGAATCCTCCACGTATGCGGCAATTTTTTCTGCATGGGAAAGACGGCGGATTTCTGCCTCCAATTCCTCATCCTCATGCTCCTTGAGCCCGGCCTCCTCGATTTCCTTGTTTTGCCATTCCAGCATATCCAATCTTTGGGCATATTCACGGGAATCCCGTTCCTTCTGTTCCAATTCCTGCCGTTTTTTCGTCCAGCTCGCATAAGACATGCGGTACTTCCGCAATGCCTCGGCAATCTCAGAGTCCGAACCATCCAAAAGGGCATACTGATTCGCTTCTTTCAAAAGTGCCAGATTCTCATTCTGCCCGTGGACATCCACCAACAAGCTCCCCATTTGTCTCAAAACAGCCAGGGTAACATGGCAGCCGTTCACAAGAACAGAACTGCGTCCATTGCGCGTGAGCTGCCGCGCAATAATAATGGAATCCTCCTCATCCATGGCAATCGCCTGCTCTTCCATGAACTCATGGAGACTCTTCTGTCCCTCCACGGAAAAAACAGCCTCTACCCGCAGCCAGTCGCATCCCGTACGGATCATATCCGCAGAAATCCTGTGACCCAGAATCGCGCCAAGGGAGTCTATGAGAATGGACTTGCCGGCGCCTGTTTCCCCCGTCAGGATATTGAGCCCATCCCCAAAGTCCACCTGCACATGCTCCAAAAGCGCAAAATTCCAAACCGTCAATGTCTTCAGCATTCCCAAAAATCTCCTGTTCCCGAGGGCTCTACACAAGCCCTTCCATTCTCTTGAGCACCTTTGCCACAGCCTCTTTCGGCTTTACGACGACAATGATATTGTCATCCCCTGCCACTGTGCCGATAATCTCCGGCCATTTGGCATAGTCCAGGGCGGAAGCCACGACATTTGCTGCACCCGGCAAGGTTTTTATCACAATGATATTCTCGCTGAAATCCATCCCGATAACAGAATCCTGAAACAGTCGGGAAATGCGGCTCTTGGAAAAAACGACAGTCTTGTCCATGGGAGAAGCATAACGCGAGCGGCCGTCCCCCGTCGGAACCTTGACGAGCATGAGTTCCCGAATATCGCGGGATACCGTCGCCTGGGTCACTTCTATGTGATGTCGGTGGAGCGCTTCTGCCAGATCTTCCTGCGTCTCAATGATTTCCCGCTCAATGATCTCCTTGATTTTCGCATGACGAACTGCCTTCATATCCTCACCTCTGTCATAGATTCCCTTCCCAAAGCTTCGTCCGCAGTATCTTGTAATAATCCTTGTCCTCGAATTTCACGATTCTGGCCGGCACGGGCGACTTTCTCACGAGCACCTCCTCCCCCGGCAGCAAGCGGAAACTCTCCTGCCCGTCAAAGGTCACAATAATATCCTGATGCACGGCTGCTATATGGATATGGAGCAGATCGTTTTCATTCACGACAAGAGGGCGCAGGTTGAACGTATGGGCACAGATCGGCGTGACCAGAAGAGCCCTCACGGTAGGATTCATGATGGGGCCTCCGGCAGAGAGGGAATATGCGGTAGATCCGGTCGGCGAAGAAACAATGACACCATCTGCCTTGTAATCCATCAGATGCGTATCATTGATGCTCAGTCCCAGATGTATCATGCGGGCCACGCCGCCTTTCGTGATAACAACATCATTGATGGCATTTCCCAGGAACCTCTCGTTCCCGTTCCCATCCTTCACATATCCGGAGAGCAGCAAGCGTTCCTCAATACGATAGGTTCCTTCCAATATCTTGGATAATTTTTTTTCCAGTTCCTCCGGCTCAATATCTGCCAAAAAACCGAGCGTCCCGATATTGATTCCGCAGACAGGAACGCTTCTGGAGCCAAAACGCCGGCAGACACCGAGCAGTGTCCCATCCCCTCCGATACTGAGGGCCATGTCCACAGGGATTTGCTCGATATCCTCTCTCCCATGTGCCTCGCATTCAAAAAAGATGGACTCATCCTTGGGAAGCACGAGTTCCACAGATTTGTCCTTGCAGAAGGACAGAAGACGATCCAGCATCGCGCGGGACTGATCTTTGTTCACGTTGGGGAAAACAGCAATCCTATGCATAGCATCACCTTTGTTCCTGCCCATCCAATGCATGATGGGCATCCTTCACGACTTGAGATATCCGTTCCTGCGGTACGCAGTCTTCCCGCCCCGCATCCAGGGAAATGCGGAGCAGGTATTCGATGTTTCCCTCAGGACCTTTCACCGGGGAATAGGTCAAATCCATGGGAACCATACGTTCTTCCCGGCAGAAACCCACAACATGGGAAATCACCGCCTCATGCACGGCGGGATCCCTTACCACACCTTTCTTTCCTACATGTTCGCGCCCTGCCTCAAACTGCGGCTTGATCAATGCCACAATCTCCCCGGAAGGTTTCAGAAGCGCCTTTACCGCCGGAAGAACCTTGCCAAGGGAAATGAATGCCACATCAATGGAGGCAAAGTCAATGGCATCATCCAGCAGTTCCGGCGTCACATAGCGGATATTCGTGCGCTCCATGTTCACAACTCGCTCATCCATCCGCAGTTTCCATGCCAGCTGCCCATATCCCACATCAATGGCATAGACTTTCCTTGCCCCGTTCTGCAGCATGCAGTCGGTAAATCCCCCCGTAGAGGCACCGATATCCGCCGTGACCTTTCCAAGAAGCTCCAGCCCGAATTCCTGCATGGCCTTGGCCAGTTTCCATCCGCCACGGCTTACATAGGGAAGGTCTTCCCCCAGGAGACGGAGTTCTGCATCCCCTTTTACGCTCATTCCCGCCTTATCGACCTTCTGCCCATCCACGAGCACCTGCCCTGCCATGATCACGCGCTTCGCCCGTTCCCTGCTCGCAACAAGGCCTCGCTCTACCAGAAGCATATCCAGCCGTTTCTTTTTCATCCTGCTATCGCTTTTTTCCATGTCTCACCTGCGCTTCCTTCTTCGTTCCGCAAAAAAACGTTTCATGAGCCCGGCACATTCCTCCTGCCTCACACCCGCTGTCACTTGCAGCCGATGGTTCATGGCAGGATGATCCACAATGTTGAACAAAGATTCCGCAGCGCCGGCCTTGGCATCCGTGCTTCCATAGACCACCCTGTCCATCCGGCTCATGACAAGAGCCCCTGCACACATAGGGCATGGCTCAATGGTCACATAGAGCGTCAGCCCTGAGAGACGCCAGTGCCCCAAGTTCCTGCAGGCTTCCTTTATGGCAACCATTTCTGCATGGGCAGTGGCATCCTGCCAGATCTCCCGCATATTATGCCCTCTGGAGACGACACTGCCTCTGCCATCGACAATGACCGCCCCAATGGGAATCTCTCCAAGCTCATAGGCCTTCCGCGCCTCATCAAGCGCCAGCCCCATATAAGCATAATCATCCATCCAGCAACGCTCCCCGATATTCCATCCGCCCAGGAAAAAAAAGGCGAGGCTTCAGCCTTCCTGTCTCTGAGCCTCGTATATCCTTCTCTGCATCTCATTGAAATCATCCATGGAAAGAAGCACGACATTACGGCCATTCTTGCGTTGAATGATGAACCGCTCCTTCTCTTCATTGGCACGGTCAGCAATGATGGTAAACTCTTCCAGAAAATTCCCGGAAGGAACAACTTCCATTCTCATTCCCCCTTCTCAAAACATGTTTCGCCGCCAGAGGATATATGCCGAGCTGATAGAAACAGCAAAGGCAATCACCATGACATAGATAAATCCATGATTGTCATCGCTGAAGGGAACCGGCACATTCATTCCGAAAAAACTCGATACCACCGTAGGGATCGCAAGGATAATGGTCATGGCGGCCAGGAACTTCATCACCAGGTTCTGGTTGTTGGAAATGATGGAAGAAAACGTATCCGCCTGACGTGCGAGAATCTTGCTGTACATTTCCACCATCTCTCTGGCCTGCTTGTTCTCGATGATAACGTCCTCCAGAAGATCCTCATCTTCCTCATAGATTTTGAGAATGAATTGCAATCCCTGATTCGATCGCAGGCGGAGAAGCTTATCAAGCACGGCGCCGTTCGACCGAAGCGCCGCATTGAAATAGGTCAGGCCTTTCTGCAATTCCAAAAGGCGCAGGATATCCTTGTTCTTCATGGAAACACGCAGGCGATCCTCAATCTCATCGGATTGTTTGCTGATCTGCCGCAGGTATTTCAGATAGTAGGTCGCTGACTTATAAAGGATCTGGAAAAGGAACTGCGTCTTCTTGTAGGTGCGGAACAACTTCGCCGTGCGCTCGTTGAATTCCGACATGACCGTGGTCTCCTCCAGGCAGACAGTGATAATGTATTCCTCCGTGACGATAATTGCCAACGGCAGAGCATCATAGCTCTCTTCTTCCCGGATGACAGGGACATTTGTCAGAACCATGACAGAATTGTCCTCGATGTCCATATGGGAACGTTCCTCATCGTCCAAGGCCGAGCGCAGGAAATCCGGCTCAACCTCCGTAAGGTTGCTCACAACCTTCAATTCATAAGGCGTGGGATCAATGATGTTGATCCATGCGCCTTTTTCCAGTGTCTTCAAGGAAAGCTCCCGCAAAGGCCCGCTTTCCATGGATTTGTATATTTTCAGCATGGCAGGTTCCTCCCCGCATGGAAAAGCATGCCATGCCCAAAAGCCACAAAGGGGCTAGCCCTTTGCAGCCCGAGAGGAATATGGCCGCAGTTCCAAGCATGTATTTATCATCCATCGCTTAGGATCCCATGAACTGGGGTGATCATCCATTTTCCTCACATCCTTCTCAAAACAATCTTCTACATATACCATTTTACTACCAGAAACAGGCTTTTGTCTATCATTTTCTTGCCCCCGGCGGACCAACGAATCTATACTCGCGAAAGAAAAACTGTTCTTCAAGCATCTTTTCTCACGATCAGCGCCACGGCCTCTATCGAGCTTGTATTGGGAAACATGTCCACGGGCTGCACTTTGACCGCCCGGTATCCCAATCCATCGAGAATCCCGAGATCTCTTGCCAGGCTGGCCGGATTGCAGGAGACATAGACAATCCTTTGAGGTTCCATATCGGCAAAGGTTTTCAGCACTACCGGCGTACAACCGGCTCTCGGTGGATCTACCACAACGACATCGGGCCTCACGCCCTGCCGATAGAGCCGCGGCATCACCTGAGTGGCATCCCCTACGAGGAACTCGGCATTCTTGACATGGTTATCACGTGCATTTTTCCGGGCATCCAGGATGGCGGGCTTTACAATCTCAATGCCATAAACCTTTTGGGCTTTCTGGGCAAGGAACAGGGTAATGGTTCCCGTGCCGCAATAGGCGTCAATGACGATTTCCTCGCCGCAGAGCCCCGCATATTCCAAAGCCTTGCCATAGAGGACTTCCGCCTGACCTGTATTGACCTGGAAAAAGGAACGCGGCGAGATATGGAACGACAGGCGTCCAATCGTATCGAGAATCGTCGGCCTCCCCCAGATCAGCCTGGTATCCCTGCCCATAATGACATTGTTGCGATAGGTCTGGATATTCTGCTGGATGCTGACAACCTGCGGCAACGCTGCCCGAAGAAGCTTCACAAGCTCCTTTTCCCTCGGCAGCTGCTTCGTTGCAGTGACAATCACTGCCATGATCTCCCCATTCCTGCCGACACGTCCTATCACATGCCGCAGAACACCGGTATGCTTGTCCTCGTCATAGACAGGAATCCTAAGTTTTGCAACAATCTCCCGCAGGGCATTGACCACCTCATTATTGCCCTCCTTCTGGATATGGCAGTCCATCGTATCGATGATTTCATGGCTTCCCCGGGCAAAGCAGCCAATCACGACCCTATCTTTTTTTCGCCCGATGGGAAACTGCATTTTGTTTCGATAGTTCCATGGGGATGCTGCTCCAATCGTCGGCGCAACAAAAAGATCCGGCAGCTTACCGATGCGGGTTACGGCATCGATGACCTGCCGGCGCTTGGCCTTGAGCTGGGCCATATATTCCAGATGCTGGAGCTGGCATCCGCCGCACCGATCATAAATGGAGCAAACCGGCGAAACACGATCTTCGCTCTTTTTCAAAATTTCCTGGATCCGTCCCTTCCCGTAGGACTTCTTCACTTCTTCCATGAGAACCATGACCCGTTCTCCCGGCAAGGCTCCCGGGACAAACACGGTAAACTCCTCATATCTTCCAACACCTTCCCCGCTTGTTCCAAGGGAATCGATCTCGATTTCATACATCTTTCCCCTCGTAACGGGAATTTCTTTTTTCATCTTGAACATTTCTTCCTTTCTCGAACCGTCCCGCTTCAGAATCTTGCTTCCGAGCATCTGCAAGTCTTCCTCTGCAAGCATGAGGATCCGGCATCAGCGGCCTCACGCAACGAAACGGACTTTTTCCAGCAATTCCATGGGATGGTCCAGAAGAATCTTTGCCCCGCTGCCGATCAGCTCTGCCCTCGGCCGGAATCCCCATGTCACGCCGACAGGCAGGAATCCTGCATTTCTCGCAGTTTCCATGTCAACGGACGTGTCCCCGAGATAAGCCACTTCCTCCGGCCTCACACCAATGTTTTCTGCAATATGGAGCACTTTGGAAGGATCCGGTTTGCGCGGCATGCCCTTCCGGTCACCGATATTCTCCCGGAACGTCCCTTCTGGGAACAGCTTTGCAACCACCGCTTCTGCAGCAAACTGCTGCTTGTTCGTGCAGACAGCCATGGGAATCCTCTTCTTCCTCAAGGCATCCAGCAAGGGGAGAATGCCGGCGTAAGGCCGTGTCTTATTGAGCAGCCGTTCTCCATAGCAATGATTGTATCGTTCCAGCGCTTCCCCGACAAAAAGCGCCTCCTTCGCCCTCTCTTCCGGAAGGCAGCGCTCCACCAGCTTGCGGGCACCATTCCCCACAAAGTAACGGTATTCATCCAAGCGATGCTGTGCAAATCCATAAGAAGCAAGCATGGCATTCGCGCTGTCCGCAAGATCTGCAATGGAATCCACAAGCGTTCCGTCCAGATCGAAAATCACGGCTTTGTATTCCATGAAAACCCCCTCCTTCCTATAATGTCAAGCCCTAAATCATTGATTTTAGGCCATTCCTCAAATAAATTCACGTCGAAACCAGAGCTAAAAATGA
>CACYDT010000155.1 GCA_902773295.1 uncultured Veillonellaceae bacterium
CTTTGGGGTAGGATATTTTTGTTTTTTGTGGAATAAGTAAAAATAAATAGACAGTTCATAAACAGTTCAAAAATGCCGGGTGGCAATCATGTGAGGGGTGTGGCGTATGAAATGGTTAGGGAAAGCGGCTGCCTTGTCCTGCATGGCAGTGTCCTTGCTGGCGTTTTCCGGTTGCGGTTCCCAGAGCGGGTCTTCCGGGAAGGTGGTTTTTTCTGCTCATGCGGATGCGGTGGATTTTACGGGAAAGCTCTATGAGGGAGTCAAGGCAAAGGCAGGAGCCCAGGGGACTGAGGTGGAGTTCCTGAACGCGAATGGCGATGCCAATATGCAGATTGACCAGCTGAACGAGGCAATCGCCCAGAAGCCGGCAGCCATCATTATCCTTGCGGTGGACGGGACGGCAGTGATTCCTGCGGTGGAGAAGGCGAACGAGGCAGGGATCCCGGTCATTGCGACGAACCGCGACCTCAACGGGGGAAAGTTCGCGAAAGTGATGTCGGATGAGAGGCAGGCGGGGAAGCTCCAGGGGGAATACATGGCGAGGCATCTGCCTCCGGGGGCGAAAATCGTCTATCTGATGGGCGAGGGAAGCCAGAGCAGCGCTGTCCAGCGCTGGGAGGGCTTCAAGGAAGCCTGCCTGGACAAGCGGCCGGATATCCAGCTTCTCGCAAAGGCGGACGGCAGCTGGAGCGAAGCGGAAGGTCTCAAGAACATGAATCTATGGCTTCAGGTGTTCCCGAAGATCGATGCCGTAGTGGCGGGGAATGACAACATGGCTCTTGGCGCTCTCAAGGCGCTCAAGGCAGCGGGAAAGAACCAGGGCGTCCTGGTATCCGGCGTGGATGCCATGGATTATGCGGTGGCGGCGGTTGCCGCAGGGGAGATGGCGCAGACGGTCAAGCAGGATGCGGACAAGACCGTGGATGCCATCGGAGGCCTTCTGCAATCGGCTCTTTCGGGAAATGTGCCTTCGGACGATGTGAAGATTCCCTTCACGGAAATCACGAAGGACAATGTGGCGCAATTCAAATAGGAAAGGAAGTGGAATACTATGAACCATTTGAGCGTGCAGGTGAAGATCCTGCTGCTTGCCGTCATCATGCTCTTGATTACATGCCTAGTGGCTGCGGTAGGAATTTTTTCGAATTCCCAGGCGAAACAGTCCCTGGATGATATGTACAACTACAATCTCATGACGACCCAGTATCTCAACGATGCAAACAACCAGCTTCGGGGCATTGTGTCGGATGTGTCCTATGTCCAGCAGCAGAACTTCACGGTGGAGAACCGCAAGGTGATTCTTGATGATATCAGTTCCAAGCTGAAGGCCATGGAGGAGGATGTGGCGAAGGTCAAGGAAATCGACCGGAGCGAAAGGGCGCAGCAGACGATAGCGGCACTGGAGAAGCATTTTGTCGATTTCTCGTCGAAGATCAAGGCAACGGAGAGTTTGGGGACTACGCCGGAGGACAGGGTGAAGATCCTGGAGAACCTTTCGGCGGCGAGCGCTATCGGCGCGGATCTTTCGGTGCTGACACCGGACAATGTGCTGCAGGGCAAGTTGCTCTTCCAGGATAACAATGAGGCTTATGACAGGGCTATCAAGATTTTCGCGGCAATCATTCTTCTGGGAATTTTCATCGGTGTGGCGGCGGCGACCGTGATTGCCCGCAATATCGCCCTGCCTTTGGGCGAGTCCGTGCGCCAGCTCAATGCCGTGGCAGACGGGGATCTCACCCAGTCCATCCCGACAGAGCTTGGAAACCGTCAGGACGAGGTGGGCAGCATGGTGCAGGCTCTCCAGAAGATGCAGGTGGCTCTCAGGGGTGTTTTGAAGGAAGTCCGCGCAGAGGCGGACAAGAGCGCGGCTATGGTGGAGGAAGTCCAGGCCTTGGTGGGGGATCTCAATGACAGCACGCAGGACATGTCTGCGGCAACGGAAGAGATGGCAGCAGGCATGCAGGAGACGGCGGCCTCCACAGTGAACCTGCAGCATTTGAGCGACCAGATTGGCGAGAGGATCCGCGAGAATGCCAGAGGCGCTCAGGAGACCGAGGAGTACACCGATCAGGTGGCGGAGCGTGCTACCCGCCTCAAGAACACAATGGAGAAATCCTCCAAGGAAGCGGAGGGAATCTACACGGCGAGCAAGACTTCCGTGGAGGAGGCCATCGAGTCCGCAAAGGTAGTCAACCAGATCAGCAGCCTGACCGAGGGCATCACGGCGATTGCCGAGCAGACGAATCTCCTGGCGCTCAATGCCGCTATCGAGGCGGCGCGGGCAGGGGAGCATGGGCGCGGCTTTGCCGTGGTGGCGGACGAGGTTCGGAAGCTGGCAGAACAGTCCCATGATACGGCGGTGAACATCCAGTCTCTCACGGGCAAGGTGACAGGCTCTGTCAAGAATCTGTCCGAAAGTGCCTTCGGCCTCCTGAAGTTCATGGAGGAAAATGTCACGAAGGACTACGAGCTCATCAATGAGACGGCCATCCAGTACAGGGATGACGCGGATTATCTCCATGGCTTTGCTCTTAAGAGCAATGTGACTTCCAAGGAATTGGCGGATTCCATTGAGACCATGAACAATGCCATGGAGGAGATTGCCAAGGCAACCCATGAGGGAGCCATGGGCAATACGACGGTAGCGGAAAAAGTCACTCAGGTGGCAGAGAAGGCGAACGAGATTCTGGCGAAGGTCAATATTTCCAAGCAGGGTGCAGAGAACCTCAAGAAACAAGTGGACAAATTTGCTGTGTGATGGCGGAAGAACGAAATTTTTTCTCCTGCTATTTACAAATCTTTTCCTGTCTATTATACTTATGCACATAGACGTCATCGATGGACGCCCCGGGCTGTACCTTGACAGCCATGGGCGTCCTGTGTTTTTTGTTGGCGATAGGAGTGTGTTTTATGGAGCTTTCGAAAATCTTGGCAGATGTGAATGATTTCGTTTGGGGGCCTGTGATGCTGGCTCTTCTGGTAGGAACGGGCGTTTTCCTGACGGTGAGGCTGAAGTTCCTGCCATGGCGCAATCTGTGGTATGCGATTGGCATGATTTTTCATTCGAAATCGAAGCATGAGGGAGATATATCCCCCTTCCAGTCTTTGATGACGGCCCTTTCCGCTACGGTGGGAACCGGCAATATCGTGGGCGTGGCCACGGCGATGGTGCTGGGTGGCCCCGGAGCGCTGGTATGGATGTGGATCAGCGCGGCTTTCGGGCTTTCCACGAAGTACGGCGAATCGGTGCTGGCGGTGAAGTATCGCGAGACGAACAGCGTCGGCGAGATGGCGGGCGGCCCTATGTACGCCATGCGGAAGGGCATCGGCAACAAGTTCATCGGGCGCACGCTGGCAGGGCTTTTCGCGTTGTTCGTCGTGCTGTCCTCGTTCGGCATTGGCAATATGACACAGGCCAACTCCATCGCGGCGGCGCTCTTCACGAGCTATGAGATCCCGACCTGGGCAACGGGCGGTCTCATCACGATTTTTGCGCTTTCCGTCCTGATCCGTGGCATCCGCAGCATCGGCAAGGTATCGAGTGTCATCGTGCCGGCGATGGCGGCATTTTATTTCCTTGCGGCCATGCTGGTCATCATCGCGAATTTCTCGGCAGTTCCCGCAGGTGTCATGGAAATGTTCCGCATGGCATTTTCCTTTGAGTCCGTTGCCGGCGGCGTAGGGGGTTCCATTGTGGCTTCCATGCTGACCTCCATGCGCTGGGGCGTGGCGCGGGGCGTGTTCTCCAATGAGGCGGGTCTCGGATCGGCTCCCATCGCGGCGGCTGCGGCGCGGACGGATCATGCTTCCCGGCAGGGATATGTGAACATGACGGGAACCTTTTTCGATACCATGATTGTCTGCATGCTCACGGGGCTGGTCATAGCTTCCTCCGGCATGCTCGGAACGGTGGATCCTTCCACGGGCAAGCTCGTTTCCGGCGCACAGCTCACTATCATGGCTTTCAGCACGGTCTTTGGGGAGTACGGGAAGTTGATTGTTTCTGTTTCCCTGTGCCTGTTCGCTTTCTCGACGATTCTCGGTTGGGAATATTACGGCGAGAAGGCGTTGGAATATCTTGTGAAGAACCGTGCGGTTCTCATGAGCTACCGCGTGGTATTCAGTCTCATCACTTTCATCGGTGCAACGACTACGCTGGAAGTGGTCTGGAATTTCTCCGATACCATGAACGGCCTCATGGCCATCCCGAATCTCATCTGCCTGCTCTGGCTCAGCAATGACATCGCAAGGGAATGCTTCGAGTACCAGAGGGAAGTGGTGGAGAAGGAAAAACTCGGGGAACGCGTGGATTACCAGACAAACGCATAAAAGAAGAGAACATCCCCGTCATGGGCGCAGCTTTGTGCCCATGACGGGGATTTTAGCGTTGCGGGGGGCAGGAAATCCGCAAGGGCTTGGCGAATAGGCAAAGGGAAAAGGGGGAAATACCATGGGGATTTATCTGAATCCTGGCAATAAAGGTTTTGCCAGAATCCTGAAGGGTGAATATGTGGACAAGACCGGGCTGATCGATCTTGTCAATCAACAGATAGACGCTCCCAACAATCTGGCCTGCGTCAGCCGTCCCCGCCGGTTCGGCAAATCGTATGCGGCGCAGATGTTGGTGGCGTACTATGATTGCACCTGCGACTCCCATGAGCTCTTTGCGGGGAAGGAAATC
>CACYDT010000156.1 GCA_902773295.1 uncultured Veillonellaceae bacterium
CATCATTTTTAGCTCTGGTTTCGACGTGAATTTATTTGAGGAATGGCCTAAAATCAATGATTTAGGGCTTGACATTATAGGAAGGACAGAGCCTATATGACACAGTTTGACAAGCGCAATATCAGCATGATGATGGATTTTTATGAAATGACCATGGCCAATGGCTATTTTCATGACAAGGATATGGGAAGGAAGGTCGTCTTCGACGTGTTCTACCGTTCCAATCCGGACGAGGGCGGCTTTGCCATCTTTGCGGGATTGGAGCAGGTGATAGAGTTCGTGGAGAACATGAGCTTTTCCGAGGAAGATGTGGAATATTTCCGGCAGCAGAATCTCTTTTCCGAAGAATTCCTTTCCTATCTCAGGGATTTCCGTTTTCAGGGAGATATCTACGCTTTTCCTGAGGGGACGGTCATGTACCCGGATGAGCCTGTCCTGACAGTAGTGGCCTCCCTGATTGATGCGCAGCTGGTGGAGACGGCCATTCTGGCCCAGATCAATCACCAATCCCTGATTGCGACGAAAGCCCGACGGATTGTGCGGGCTGCCGGGGATCGGGCGGTTTCGGATTTCGGTGCCCGCAGGGCGCACAACATGGATGCGGCGACTTATGGGGCAAGGGCTGCCTATATCGGCGGTGTTGTGGGGACAGCGACGGTTTCTGCGGGTCAGATGTTCGATATTCCCGTCAGCGGTACCATGGCTCATAGCTGGGTCATGTTCTATGGGGATGAATTCGAGGCATTCAAGAGGTATGCCGAGGTTTATCCGGATGCCACGGTGCTTCTCGTGGATACCTACGATGTCATCCATTCCGGGATTCCCAATGCCATCCGGGTGTCCAGGGAAGTCCTGGAACCCATGGGAAAACGTCTCAAGGCCATCCGCATTGATTCCGGAGATCTGGCCTATCTTTCCAAGAAGGTACGGAAAATGCTGGATGAGGCCGGCCTGACGGATTGCAGGATTGTTGTATCCAACAGCTTGGACGAGTTCACGATTACCTCTCTTCTGAACCAAGGAGCCTGCATTGACAGTTTTGGCGTGGGGGAGCGGCTGATCACCGCGAAATCCCAGCCGGTCTTTGGGGCTGTCTACAAGCTCTCCGCCATTGGGACGGAGGAGGGATTCCTTCCACGCATCAAGGTTTCGGAAAATGTGGAGAAAATCACGAATCCAGGCATGAAGGATGTTTACCGCGTTTATGACCAGGATGGGCATGCGGTCGCGGATCTTCTGGCGATTTGCGGCGAATCCGTGGACATGAGCAGGCCGTATCGTTACGTGGATCCGCAAAAACCATGGAAGAACCGCTATTTTGAAGGATTTACGGCGAAAAATATCCGAAAGCAGTATGTCCGTGATGGGAAGCGCGTAGAAGAACTGCCATCTCTGCATGAAATCCGTGATTACGTGAAATACCAGCTGGATCACGAAATCTGGCAGGAGGAGCAGCGTTTTGAGAATCCCCACCGCCATTATCTTGACATGACGCCGGATTATTATGATTTGAAAATGAGCTTGCTTCATGAAACGAGGAAGCAGCATGGTTGAGGGTGATTGCATGTTTACAGGAAAAACAGAAAATCTGGGTGTCATTGGGTGGCCGATTGCCCATTCCCTGTCACCGGTGCTCCAGAATGCGGCTCTTCGGGAGGCTGGTCTGGACTATGCCTATATAGCTCTCCCCGTGAGTCCGAAAGACCTTCCGGCCGCAGTGGAAGGTCTGCGCGCCATGAATTTCCGGGGGTTCAATGTGACGATTCCTCATAAGACAACGGTTATTCCGCTTCTGGATGAAATTGATAAGGATGCCCGTATCATTGGGGCGGTCAATACGGTAATCAATGAGAATGGGCGGCTGCGCGGATGCAATACGGATGCCGGCGGCTTCATAGGCGCACTGGAAGAAAAGGGCTTCCGGGCAGAAGGGAAGCATGTGTCCCTTCTTGGAGCCGGAGGAGCTGCCAGGGCTGTCATCTGGGGATTGGTCAAGAACAAGGCGAGACGGATTTCCATTGGAGTGAGGAACCCTTCCAAAGCGGGGGTGGTGATGGAGTTTTTCCAGAAATACACGGATATTGCTGTCTTCTTCTGGGAGAGCGAGGAATTCCGTTCGGAATTGGAAAAAACAGATCTTTTGGTCAACACAACCCCCTTGGGAATGTATCCTGCAGTGGATGCCATGCCGTCTGTGGATTTTGGACGCTTGAACAAGGATGCTTTCGTCTATGATATCATCTATACGCCTTACAGAACCAGGTTCCTGAAAGAAGCCGCCGCCCTGGGGCATCCCGTGCTGAACGGGGAGGGAATGCTGGCCGGGCAGGGCGCTGAAGCCTTCCGGCTTTGGACAGGAAAGAAGGCAAATGTGGATCTCATGAAAAAGACTCTTCGGGAGTATTTGGAAGAACTGAAATGAACCTGCGGGAATTTCCCTGATGGCAAAAGGCACGGCGATTCGCCGTGCCTTTTGCTGTCGTGATGGAACATGGATTCCCCTTGAGGTTTTGGCCCATACGTCCTTTTTTGAAAAAAAAGTTCTGGAAAAATTTGCGCAATTAAGTTATACTAAAGATGGATGTCCATTCCAAACAGACAAAAAGGAAGGGAAGTTTTTATATGATGAACAGAAGAGGGTGATGTCATGTTGAAGGAGGAAGAAATTCTGCATCAGTTGTCCAGCCAGGTCCTGCACAGCATACAGGAGCGCAAGCATGCGGCCCGCATGGGGATTCCTGCGGCAGAGAATCAGTCGGCGCCCATTGTGAAACTGGCCAATCGGGTGATTGATTTCGGCGTGGAGCTCCGGGCCAGCGATATCCATATCGATCCGCAGGAGGATCGGCTGCGCCTGCGGTATCGTGTGGATGGAGCCTTATGGGAGTGCGAGGAGGCATTTCCTTTGCGGCTGCATAGCGTGCTCACATCCCGCCTGAAAATCATGGCGGGAATGGATATCAGCGAGCATCGCCGCCCGACGGACGGCCATATCTCCTACGCTTCCGCTGAGGGGAAGGTGGATCTGCGCGTGGCAAGCCTTCCCGTGAAATACGGTGAGGCCATCACCATCCGGCTTCTCAATGCGGAGCGGCATTTGCGGAAACTGGAGGAGCTGGGCTTGTCGCAGCGGAACGAAACGATTCTTCGAAGGCTGGTCCGTCTTCCGTCGGGGATGCTCATCGCCTGCGGTCCCATGAATTCGGGGAAGACCACATCCCTTTATGCGATCCTTCAGGAACTGAATTCGCCTGAGATCCATATCATGACCATCGAGGATCCCGTGGAAGGAGCCATTGACGGCATCAATCAGATTGAAGTGAATCCGAAAGCCGGCCTGGGGTTTGCGGAAGGGCTGCGTGCCATTCTCCGCATGGATGCCAATGCCATCATGGTGGGGGAAATCCGCGATGAGGAAACAGCGCAGATCGCCGTGCGTGCGGCTCTTACCGGGCATATGCTCATTACGACGCTTCATGCCGGCAACAGCATCACCGCATTGTTCCGTCTGCTGGAAATGGGAATCCCCGCCTATCTTCTGGCAGCCACGCTTTCCGGGATTGTGGCGCAGCGACTGGTTCGGAAAATTTGCCCATTTTGCAGGGAGTCTTATGAAACATCGCCCGGCTCGCCGGCATCCGTTCTGATGCAAGGCGCAGATTCCGCGGAACATCGGCTGTGGCGCGCAAGGGGGTGCGAAAAATGCCATGGAACCGGTTTCCTGGGCAGGATTCCTCTGCATGAAATTCTTGTCATGGACGATGAGATGCGCCAGGCGCTTCTTCAAGCCCCTTCTGTGACCGTGATAGAGGCCATGGCGCGCAAGAAGGGTTTCCGCACTTTGTGGGAAGACGGAATGGAAAAAGCGGCGAAGGGATGGACGAGCGTAGAGGAAGTGGGGCGGGTGCTCTATGAACGCTGATGTTTTGGAGATTGCCCGGTGCGCTATTGGGCGCAATGCCTCCGATATCTACCTGACGGAAGGGCAACGCATGTTTTTCCGGGAAGAGGGGCAGTTGGTTCCGCAAACGGAAGGAACCTGCTCGGCGGAAGATATTTCCTCCTGTCTGGGCAGCCTGTTGACAGAGGGGCAGAAGCAAAAACTCGAAACGATGCGGGATCTGGATTTTTCCTGGGAAGCGCATGGACGGAGATTTCGTGGCAATGCCTATTTCCAGCAAGGAAGGCCTGCCCTTGTGCTCCGTCTCCTTTCCTCCCATATCTTCTCTTTTGGGCAGATCGGGGCGGAGAAAGCATTGCACAGGCTTTTGCAGGCGGCGAACGGTCTGGTTCTTGTCACCGGCAAGGTGGGGTCCGGGAAATCCACAACCATTGCTGCCTATATCGAAGAAATCAACCGGTATCGTCCTGCCCATGTCATTACACTGGAAGACCCGGTGGAATATGTGTACCGGCCCAAGAAATGTTTCATCAGCCAGCGGGAACTGGGCGTGGATTTCCTGAGTTTTCCGCAAGGCTTGCGGAGTGCATTGCGTGAGATGCCGGATGTCATCGTCGTGGGGGAGCTTCGCGATCCGGAAACCATGCAAACAGCGCTCATGGCAGCGGAGACCGGGATCCTGGTGCTTGGCACTCTGCATACGAAGAGCGCGGCAGAAACAGCCATGCGTGTGGAAGGGATGTTTCCCGCAGGGCAGAGGGATGCCATAAGGGATCAGTTTGCCGCCGTTTTCACGGGAATCCTGTCCCAGGAACTTCTTCCGGCCGTGGGCGGCGGGCGGGTAAGCGCTGTGGAAGCCCTTCTTGCGACAACGGCTGCCCGCAATCTCGTCCGGCAGGGAAAATACCATCAGCTTCCTTCTGTCATGATGAGCGGCAGGGAGGAAGGGATGCAGACGAGGGAAATGGCATGGAAGGATTTGTGGCAAAAAGGGTTGATTGCGAAGGAAACTCTGGGAGCATATAGGGAAAACTTTTGAAAATTTCATGAGTCAGGGGGAAAAGCGTATGGCGGTCTTCCATTATGTGGCATGCAATGCCGATGGCCGGATGAGGGAAGGGGAGCTGGAAGCGTGCTCTCCAAGGGAGGCGGCGCAGATTGTCCGCGGACAGGCGCTTCGGGTGATCCGTATCGGGAAGGCAGCAGGGAAGAAGAACAAGAGGTTCGCCTTCCGTTCTTCCCCTGTGACACGGAAACATGCGGCATTCTTTTGCAGGCAGCTTGCCGTCATGGTGGATTCCCAGCCCATCCATGAGATATTGTCTGCCTTGTCGCAGCAAGGCGGGGACAAGGCTTATCAGGCGATGATCCGGGATTTGCGCGCATCTGTGGAGCTCGGGCACAGCCTTGCGGAATCCCTGAAAAAATATGAGCAGGCATTTTCTGCCAATGTCATTCATCTGATCGCGGCGGGAGAAGCCAGTGGAAATCTGTCGGAAATCCTCGGCCGTTTGGCGGATTATCTGGAAAAAGAATATGCTGCCAAGCAGAAGTTCCTATCCATGATGTTCTATCCGTTGATTCTCGCTGTTGCTGCACTTGCGGCCCTTTTTGTCATGCTGGTGTTCCTTCTGCCTTCCTTTGCCGATCTTTTGGAAGGGATGCATGTGCCGTTGCCGCTTCCTACCCGTATCCTGCTGTTCCTCAGAAAGTTTCTGGCGGAATACGGGCATTGGACTATGCTGGGAGGGGCTGCTTCGGTTCTGGGCTGCTGGATCCTCTATGGGAAGGAATACGTTCGCCGTCCGTTGGATGCCTTGCTGCTGCGTCTGCCTTTTTGGGGGACACTGAAGCTGCAGACGGCGTGGATGCAGATTCTGGGAACCTTGTCGGTCTTGCTGGGCAGCGGCCTGCGGATGGATGAGGCGTTGTCCATGGTGGGCAATGTGACCGGCAATCTTTGCCTGCAGTCCCTGCTTTCTGAAGCAAGGCAGAGCGTCCAGCATGGCTATTCCCTGGCAGCAGCTCTACAGGGGCGCCGAGAATTTCCTCCTATGCTTCTGCAGCTCATTGCAGCAGGGGAGCGCAGCGGCTGCTTGGAAGAGATGCTGCAAAAATCTGCCGATTACTGCCGGATTTCTGCGGAGGCGGCATCGCAACGGCTGCAGGCCATGATGGAGCCTGCCCTGATCCTCGTCATGGGAGGTGTCGTCATTTTCTTTGTCCTTGCCATTGTCCTTCCCATGCTGGACTCCATGTCAGCGATTTCTTGAGAATCGCGGTGGATTTTTCTGCACAGGATCCAGCAGGAAAAGCATCCAGATTTCCTTGACAACTTCCCATGGGAGTGATAATATAATGAGCGAAGAAGATAGACTTCATGGACAATTTTATACGGAGCGGATCAGGTGTCGGAAGACTCAATAAGGAAGTCCGGTGCGGGGATATCCCCAAGGCCGGTGCGGTCCCGCCACTGTATCAGCGAGCGAATCTGCCTTGTGCCTTATGGTGCAAAGTTATGTCACTGGGGGAGTTCCCTTGGGAAGGCGCAGAGGAGCGATGACCTGGAGCCAGGAGAATTGCCTGATTGACAATCACCGTAGGAACTGCTTGCAAGCGGTTCCTGGTTACCTGCGAGCGATAGGGATGGGGATTCTGCAGATACATTCTTCTGTCGAGCTATAAATTCCGGCACAAGACCGGAATAGTTAGAGAACTGAAATGTACCATACGGAACAGGCCCCTTTCCAATCCGGAGAGGTGGCCTGTTTGCATTCGGAAGAGAAAGGAATTGTCTAGGGAGAGGAATGGCCATGAGGATGGCATCACGGTCATTCCTTTCCCCAGAATGGCTCTCTGGGGAAATGCATTGCTCATGAATTTCAGTTCTAGCTTTGCTGTCCTTGTGACAGCAGGCTCCAAGAGTGGAAGCTTGGAGCCTTCTTTTTTTTTGCTGATCTTTCCGACGATCGGTCGAAACTGTTTTCCCTCTGGGAAAATTTGAATCATGATGTTATAATAAAATCGGTAGATTGCGTCAGGAGGATAGATTTTGTTCCTGTCGCTTCTTTTGGTACAAGAAGGGAGGTTGCTTGATATGCCGATTGTATCCATACCGCTCCTGCAAGACTACCAGCGCCCTGTTGTTGAGATATATGAGAACTGGGCCTTGATAGATACTGGTGCAGTTGTCCCGGTGTTTTCGCTCCATCCAAAGCAGGTGAAAAAAGAGTTCCATGGAGAGCTTGCAAAAAGCAGTATCCCTATTGGCGGTATAGGAGGCAACTCCATGGGGGATGTATATAGGCTTCCGTCTTTTTCGATAGACCGATTGGTATACGCTCCCTTTGAGGTATTTGTTCCGCGCAAGCCTTTGCTGAACTTCCCTTTTTTGCTTCCTGCGACGATGTTCTTTGGCATGGACTATACGATAAAAAACAGTAGCCACGAGTTCATCGTGGATACCGGGGAGATTCCGCTTTCCGTGCCGCATGAATTCAAGTTGCTGAGCCTCAAGGGAGGTCTCTACCCGCAAATTGATGGCGCGCTTATCCAGGAGGGAGGCATACTGCTTGCAGACCCGGCTGTTCCGTCAGTCTTTTCGTTTGGGTGAGTGAATATAAGATAACATTTTGGTCAGAATCGGGAGATTAGAATGAAGATGGATGAGCCAGGAGCAAGGCACGAACATGTTCTTGAGGATGGAACTGTCCTATCCCATAGCCATGTACATTCGCATGAGCAGACAGAACAGGTGCTGAGGCGCATGAAATATGTCATTGGACATATGAACGGGATTTACAAGATGGTGGAGGAAGGAAGGGACTGCAGCGATGTCTTGATACAGATTTCGGCGGTGACTGCGGCGCTGCAGAAGCTGAAAACCATCATCCTGCAGGATCATATCGAGCATTGCATTGTGGATGCGGTCCAGCACAATGACCATGAGGCCATCGAGCGCCTGAACCATGCGATTGCCAAGCTGATGGAATGAGAATTTTGGGAGATGCGGAGCAAACCAGATTGGTTTGCTCCTTTTTTGGTATGCCATTCGGCGGGAAATTTTGTTCCATCGTACCCCCCTGGGGGGGCTTATGTTCGATGGATTTTGCATTTATAATGAAAATGTTTGAACGATACTATTGGGAGATGAAGCGATGAAGAACTATGTCATCAGCCGCCTCGTGCAGCTCGTGCCGATTCTCGTCGGCATTACCTTCCTGACGTTCGGCATGATGCAGTTCACATCGGATGATGCTGTGGATGTCATGTATGAGCAAGCGGGCAGCGTCAGCGAGGAGGTCAAGGCGGCAAAAAGAGTGGAACTGGGGCTTGACCAGCCCTTTCTTGTACAGTATGGGAGATGGCTTCGGGGGGTGGCCACGGGGGATATGGGGCGTTCCTATATCTCCGGCAAGCTCATTTTTGAGACCTTCGCGGATAAATTGCCTGCGACGGTGGAACTTATGCTCGTGTCCGTCTTGCTGACGATTTTTCTTGCCATCCCTTTGGGAATCCTGGCTGCGGTGAAACAGGATAGCCGGATCGATGATTTCATTCGTGCCGGTACTTTTGTGGGGAATTCCCTGCCGAATTTCTTTGTCGGGCTGCTTCTCATCTATTTCCTTGCCCTGAAGATGAACCTTCTGCCCATCATAGGCCATCCGGAGGATTGGCGGAGCGTGGTGCTTCCGGCATTGACTCTTACCATTGCCATGGGGGCGAAGTACACCCGGCAGATCCGTGCCGTGGTTTTGGAGGAATTGGACAAGCTCTATGTCATGGGAGCCAGGGCCAGGGGGGTAAAGGAATGCACCATCCTGGCAAAAAGCGTCCTGCGCTCGGCTCTCATTATGATGATTACCCTTCTTGTGTTGTCCATGGGATCTCTTCTGGGGGGAACGGCCATTGTGGAGACGATTTTCATGTGGGACGGTGTGGGAAAGATGGCGGTGGATGCCATTCTGACACGCGATTATCCCTTGATCCAGGCCTATGTGGTCTGGATGTCCATCATCTATGTAGGGATGAACCTGGCGGCCGATCTTGCCTATCACTACCTCGACCCCAGAGTGCGGTATGGCGGGGGTGAGTCTTGATGGATGTTTCCTTCGGCAAGCGGTATCGTCCGTTGCTTCCCTATCTTGCGCTGGCAGGGATGGTGCTGGCGGTGGCGGTATTTGCCCCGTTCCTCACGCCTTATGACCCCAATGCTCAGAATCTGGAAGGGGCATTGGCAGCGCCGAACGGGACGAATCTTTTGGGGACAGACCGTTATGGAAGGGATCTTTTGTCCCGCGTCATCATGGGATCCCGGACAACGCTCTGCGCATCGCTCTTGTTGCTTTTGTCGATTGCCACGATGGGCAGTTTCCTTGGGGCGGTTTGCGGCTACCGAGGGGGCAGGCTGGATAGCCTTCTCATGCGCATGAGCGATGTGTTTCTTGCCTTTCCTCAGATGGTATTCGCTGTCGCGGCGGCAGGTGCTCTCGGAGGAGGGCTGGGGAATGCTGCGGCGGCTCTTGCCATTGTCGGATGGCCAAAGTATGCCCGTATTGCCCGGGGGCTTGCCCTGACCATCCGTTCCATGCCTTACATGGAAGCGGCTCGCATGGCAGGGACAGGCACCGTGGGAATGCTTTGGCATCATGTCCTGCCGAATATCGCAGGGCCGATTCTTGTTACGGCGGCTCTTGACATCGGTACGATCATCATGGAATTGGCAGGGCTTTCGTTTCTGGGGCTTGGTGCGCAGCCGCCCACAGCAGAATGGGGTGCCATGATGAATAACGGGCGCAGCATGCTCCAGACGGCTCCGTGGGTGATTCTTGCGCCGGGCACGGCGATTTTCCTGACGGTGGCGGTGTTCAATCTCTTGGGGGACAAATTGCGTGATGTGATGGATCCAAAGCAGCTTCGGACGTGTGAATAGCTTTGGTTTCCGGGGAATGGGTTTGCAGGAAGGATGACGATGAACATGAGGAACAGGAAAAAATTTGCCGCAGTTCTTGCAGGGATGTTTGCTCTGTCTGTTTTTGCAGGATGCGGGGGCGGATCAGATGGGAAGTCCTCATCGGCAGGGGGGGAGAAGGTCTTTACCTATGGCACTATGGCCTATGGCCCTGCCATGGAGACCACCAGCACGGATCCCCATAACAGTTACGATGGCTGGGCAACCATGCGCTATGGCGTGGGAGAGACTCTTTTCCGGTTCAATGAGAAGATGGAACTCGTCCCATGGGTGGCAGAAAAATTTGAGCAGGTGGATGATTACACCGTCAAGGTGACCATCAAGGATAACGTAGTTTTTTCTAATGGGAAAAAGGTCACGGGGGATGCCGTCAAGGCATGTCTGGAGGATCTCATAGCCCGCCATGACCGGGCGCCGAAGGATCTCAAGATTGAGTCCATCGCGGCGGAAGGGCAGGATGTCATCATCAAGTCCTCGGAAAAAATGCCTGCGCTCCTCAATTATCTTTCCGATCCCTACGGCTGCATCATTGATGTGGAAGCCGGCATCCATGACGGAATTGCTGTCGGCACGGGCCCCTATAAGGCCGTGAAAGTTACCGATACTCAGGTAGATCTCGTGAAGAACGAGAACTATTGGGGGGAGGTGAAGCCGAAGATGGACAAGATTTTCGTCAAGAGCATCACCGACGGCGATACTCTGACCATGGCCATGCAGAACGGCGAGCTGGATGCAGTGCAGGGGCTTCCCTATGCCAGCCTTGACCTTTTCCGGAAAGACAGTTCCAAATACAAGGTGAGCCAGACGGAAACCAGCCGTGTCTATCAGGCGGCTTTCAATTTCAAGACGCCGGAGCTGCAAGATCTCCGCATCCGGAAGGCCATCAGCATGGCGGTGGACAAGGATAATTTCACCAAGGTCCTGCTGAACGGGAACGGCGCTCCCGCCATCGGCCCGTTCCCGGCGAATCTTTCCTTTGGCGGCACTGCGGTAAAGACGGTGTCCTATGATCTGGAGGGCGCCAAGGCGCTCCTGAAGGAGGCCGGCTATGAGGATACGGACGGGGATGGCTATGTGGACAGGAACGGCAAGAATCTGGAGCTCCGCTATCTCACTTATACATCCCGCCAGGAACTGCCGCTTCTCGCGGAGTCCCTTCAGGCGAGCCTCAAAAAGATCGGTGTCAAGCTCGATGTCAATGCCACGGACAATTACAAGGCTGTCCTCAAGAGCGGTGACTATGATATGTTTGCCAAGGCCATCGTAACGGCTCCCACAGGGGATCCGGAGTATTATTTCACGAGCCATATCGTTCCGGGAGCGGTGGACAATGCAGGTTTCTATGACAGCCCGCAAATTGCGGAATTGGAAGACCAACTCCACAATACCTATGGCGCAGAGAAACGCGCGGCTCTCGCGGTCAGGATGGGGCAGCAGGTTCTGGATGACTGCGCGCTGTTCTACGCTTCCCATCTTCGCATGTCCTTTGTCATGAAGCCGAATATCGAGGGATTCACGGCGCATCCGTCGGATTATTACGAGATTCGTCCCGAGCTGGATAAGAAGTGATCCTATGGAACAAGCATGGTTGCAGGTTCGGAATTTGTCCGTATCTTACGGCGGAAAAGAAGTGATCCATGATATCAGTTTCTCTCTTCATCGGGGAGAGATCCTTGCCATTGTCGGGGAATCCGGCAGCGGGAAGAGCACCCTCCTGAAAGCCGTCCAGGGAATCCTCGGGCGGGGAGGAAGGGTGAGCCGGGGGGAGATTTTCCTGGAAGGGCGAGAGATCTCCCGGCTCGATGCCGGTGGAAGGAGGGAGCTTGCCGGTGAGAAGCTGGCTATGATCTTTCAGAATGCAAGCGCTTCTTTCTGCCCCATCCGCACGGTTGGCGATCAGATCTATGAGTCGGTCCGGGAACGCAAGGACTGGAGCCGGGAGGAATTTCGCAGGAGAGCCGGGGAGATTATGGGGCATATCCACCTCGATGAGGCTGTGCTGGACGAGTATCCCTTCCGGCTTTCCGGTGGCATGGGGCAGCGGGCGGGAATCCTTGCAGCGATGATTCTCTCTCCGCAGATTCTCCTTGCGGACGAGCCGACTTCCGCCTTGGATTCGGTGACCCAGGTCAGTGTGGTGAAGGAACTCATGGGGCTTCGGGAGCGGCAGGGTCTTTCCATTGTTATGGTAACTCATCACATGGGTGTGGCATATTATATGGCCGATGCCGTTCTCATCATGCGAAAGGGCGAGATGGTGGAGTATGGGGCGAAGGAAGACATTTTCCTGCAGCCACGGCAGGCATATACCAAGGAACTGATTGCTGCCGTTCCTCGGATGGGAGTAGGGTGATATTGCATGGAACAGGTCTTGGAGGTCCGAAATATAAAGAAATATTTCGCCGATGGCAGGAAAAAGGGAAAGAACGGTGCGAGGCAGTGGGTGCTGGATGGCGTGAGCTTTTCCGTGGGAGCCGGGGAAGTCCTGGGCATCGTTGGACGAAGCGGCTGCGGGAAGAGCACGACGGTTCGGACGGTTGCGCGGCTCCTGGATGCGGACGAGGGAGAAATCATCCTTTGCGGCAGGAATATTACCCGTGCGACGGGAAGTGCTCTGGCGGCAGCCTACGAGAAGATGCAGATGATTTTCCAGCTTCCCGAAGATTCCTTTGACCCGCGCAAGACCTTGGGATGGAGCATCGGAGAGGCCATGAGGAACCGCGGCATGGAAAAAAGCCGCAGGGAGGGGCGTATAGACGCTCTTTTGACGGAAGTGGGACTTTCCCCTTCTTATAAGGAGCGCTATCCTCACGAAGTCAGCGGCGGCGAGTGCCAGAGGGCAGCCATTTCCCGTGCCGTCGCGCTTTCGCCGAAGCTCCTGATCTGTGATGAGGCGACCAGTGCCCTGGATGTTACCGTGCAGGCACAGGTCATTCGTCTCCTTCGCCGTCTGGTGAAGGAGACGGGGATGGCCTGTCTCTTCATTACCCATGACCTTGCGCTTTTGCCGCAGTTTGCCGATCGCGTGATGGTCATGCATGGCGGGAGAATCGTGGAAGAAGGGCGGACGGACGAAATCATGGGACACCCCCAATCGCCTTATACGAAGGAATTGATGGTGGCGGATTTCTTTCAAATGGAATAGGAAGGCTTTGGATGAGGAGGATGGAAATGCTGTTTGCAGAAAAAAAGCAGGCATGCTACGAGGAGAGCATCAACCGGAGAATTGAACGTTACTGGGACAGGCGCAGCGAGGATTTCAGCTCCCTTCGCCGCAGGGAACTCAAGGGGACGGACGGGCAGCTTTGGCTGGATTTGATGGAGAGGCATCTTCCGGAGGAGAAGCACCTCCGGATTCTCGATGCCGGGACGGGAGCGGGCTTCTTTGCTATCCTGCTTTCCGGATGCGGGCATCAGGTGACGGGAATCGACCTGTCTGCCGAGATGATTCGTGAGGCGAAGAAGAATATGATGGAGGCCGGGTGCAGGGTGGATTTCTGCAGGATGAGCGCGCAGGAGCTGGAGTTTTCCGATGGCATCTTCGATGCAGTTGTGAGCCGCAATCTGACATGGACCCTGCCGGATGTGATGGAGGCTTACAGAGAATGGTACCGGGTATTGAAGCCCGGCGGGGTACTCATGAATTTCGATTCGGATTGCGGGAAAGTCGCTTTCACCAAGACCGCCGACCAAGCAAATGTCCATGCGGGCATTGAGGACGAGCTGATTACGGAATGCAATGGTATCAAGGACAGCCTTCACATCACTTCCCACAGCCGTCCGGAATGGGATATCCGTTTCCTGAAGAGCTTGGGGCTTTCTGTGGAATGCGAGGAAAATATCGCTCCCATGGTGCACCGGGATCCTGACATGCGTTACGATAATGTGCCATTGTTTGCCATTTATGGAAGGAAGCCGTTGACGAAATGACAGGATGGATATAGTAAATAAATATAATCAAACTATTTAAAATTATTTAAAACAATGTTATAATGAACTTAGCGAACCTACGAGGACTGTA
>CACYDT010000157.1 GCA_902773295.1 uncultured Veillonellaceae bacterium
ACTGATTGGCAATTTTCATGTATGCGAGGTGCACTTGGCGAAGCAAGTCCGAAGGACGCAGTCTGAGCTTAGTGCACTACCGTTTGGGGAAGGAAGCCTGAGAGGAGTGAAAACAAGAATAAATAAGTATAAATAAGTAGGAATTTTTATTTGTTGGTAGTATAATGGGATAGGAATTTTTAGAAAGGATATTTTGCATGAAGGGTTTGTTGAGGGAGATGCATTCCTGGATGGCGGATTACATGAAGTCTTTCTATACGGAAGAGGATGATGTGCAGAATGCGATCCGGCTGAAGGAATTGCATACGGGATACGTCACGGCTCATTGCCGTGAATTGGCAGCCTGTTTGGGCTTGGATGAGCATCAGCGGCAGCTGGCGGAGATGGTAGGGCTGTTCCATGATGTGGGGCGCTTCCGCCAGTATACCATCTACAAGACCTTCAATGATTCAAGGTCAGAAGACCATGCGGAGCTTGCGCTCAAGGTTCTGGACGAGCTTCCTTTCATGAAAAAACTGCCGCCGGAGGATGAGGCTGTTGTGCGGTTTGCCATCGGCAGCCACAATAAGAAGGCCATCCCGCCGACAAAAGACCGGCAGATGCTCCTGATGGCGAAGATTATCCGGGATGCAGACAAGCTGGATATCTATCGTGTTTTGCGGCCATATTTGACAGGGGATACGTCCGAGGGCGCACCGAACTTCATCGAGGTGCAGTCACGTCAGGAAGTGAGTCCGGACTTCCTTGAGATTTTCGTGGCAGGAAAACAGGCGGACTATCATCAGATCAGGACCCATGGCGACCGCAAGCTCGTGAGGCTCCTTTGGATTTATGATATAAATTTCAGCTGGACCTTGCGTAGGATTGTGGAGGCCGGCTATGTGGATGACATCATTGCATCCTTAGAGCCGAAGAATGAGCGCATGCAGATGGGAATTGATCGTTTGCAGGGCTATATCAAAAGAAAATGTGCAGAAGAGGATTGCATAGAGATTTGAAAAAATTGAGGTGAGATGATATGGCAGAATTGAATCTGGCACCGAATTTCATACAGAATATCATTGAGGAGGATCTGAAGGAAGGCAAGTACAGCTCCGGCATCCATACCCGTTTCCCACCGGAGCCGAACGGCTATCTTCATGTGGGGCATGCCAAGTCTATTTGCCTGAACTTCGGCTTGGCGGAAAGGAACCGGGGGCTTTGCAATCTCCGCTTTGATGACACGAATCCCACGAAAGAGGACACGGAATATGTGGATTCCATCCAGGAGGACATCAAATGGCTCGGATTCAGCTGGGGAGACCGCAAGTTCTATGCATCGGACTATTTCGGGAAGCTCTATGAGTTTGCGGAGAAACTGATCTGCAAAGGACTGGCGTATGTGGATGACCTTTCGGCAGAGGAAATCCGGGCCTATCGGGGAACTCTTACGGAACCGGGGAAGGAGAGCCCTTACAGGAACCGTGGGGTGGAAGAGAACCTCGACCTTTTTCGCCGCATGAAAGCGGGGGAATTCCCGGATGGGGCGAAGGTTCTCCGGGCAAAGATTGACATGGCATCGCCGAATATTGTCATGAGGGATACGGTCATCTATCGTATTGCTCGTGCGGAGCATCATCGCACAGGCAACGAATGGTGCATCTATCCCATGTATGATTTTGCGCATCCTTTGTCCGATGCCATCGAGGGCATCACGCATTCCGTCTGCACGTTGGAGTTCGAGGATCATCGCCCGTTTTATGACTGGCTCTTGGATGCACTGGATTTCGATGTGAACACGCGTCCCCGTCAGATAGAGTTTGCGCGGCTGAATCTTACGAACACCGTGACAAGCAAGCGGAAATTGCGCCAGCTGGTGGAAGAGGGCTATGTGCGCGGCTGGGACGATCCGCGCATGCCGACGATTTGCGGGCTCCGCCGCCGCGGTTATACTCCGGCTTCTATCCGGAAGTTCTGTGAGGAGATCGGCGTCGCCAAGGGCAACAGCCTGGTGGATGTCGCCATGCTGGAGCATTGCGTGAGGGATGACCTCAATGAGAATGCAGATCGTGTGATGGCGGTTTTGCGCCCCTTGAAAGTAGTGCTGACAAACTACCCGGAGGACAGGACGGAGTATCTTTTGGCAGACAACAATCCCATGCATGGGGGCAGCCGGTTCGTTCCCTTTTCCAGGGAGATTTTCATAGAGCAGGAAGACTTCATGGAGGATGCACCGAAGAAATTCTTTCGGTTGAAGCCGGGCGGAGAAGTCCGCCTGAAGCATGCCTATATCATAAAATGCGAGGAAGTGGTGAAGGACGAGAAAGGAAATGTAGTGGAACTTCGTTGCAGCTGCGACATGGATTCCAAGAGCGGCGGCCCAACGTCGGGCAGGAAGATCAAGGGAACCATCCATTGGGTGGATGCGAAAACTGCATTGAAGGCAGAGGTTCGCCTCTACGACTATCTTCTGGAAACGGATGCGGACGGCAATGTTCCGGCGGATTTCCTTGATGGTCTCAACAAAGGTTCCCTGGAGGTTCTGGAGGATGCATGGATCGAGCCGAGCGTCAAGCTTACGGCAGCGGGGACGCATTACCAGTTCCTGCGCACGGGATACTTTGTCGTGGATCCGGACACAACGCCGGATCATCTCGTGTTCAACCGTGTGGTGGGGCTCAGGGACTCTTGGGCGAAAGCCGCCCAGAAGGGATGAGGTGGCAGTCCATGTCGAAAATGACGAAGAAGCCCAAGGCGGCGAAGATTCCGCGGGATCTCACGGACAAGGACATGTTCCGGGATTATGTGGAACAGGAAACTCTGGAGGAGAAATTTGTCGCTGCGGAAAAGAAAGAAGAGAAGCGGCGCAAGGAGGAAGAAAGGCTGGAGCCGCCTGCAAATCTTGCGCGGGCGGGACTCACGCCGGAGATTATGGATCGCCTGGGCAGGGAGCTCCTTCAGCTCAAGATGGAACTGTTCCGCGAGGATATCAAGGAATATACCATGCAGATCAAGCACGAGGGCAAAAAAATTGTCCTCACGCCGGTGGAGAGAGGCTCTGCCAAATAGCCGTGTTGTTTTTGTGAATTGAATATTTGTGAGTAATGGAAAAGGAAGTGTAGGTACCTTGGATAGTACGACAATAGCGGTCATTATTTTTGTGGCCGCCTATGCACTGATTATCTCAGAGAAAGTACACCGCACCATTGTCGGCATTTTTGGGGCAATGCTGATGATCTTGTTCGGTATCCTGGATCAGGAGACAGCCATTCACCATATCGACTTCAATACCCTGGGATTGCTCATGGGCATGATGATTATTGTCAACATTACCAGTGAGACGGGTCTGTTCAATTTTCTTGCCATCTGGGCGGCAAAGAAGGTCAAGGCTCAGCCGGTGGCGCTCCTCCTGGCGCTCTCGGCCATCACGGCAGTCTGCTCGGCTCTCCTGGATAACGTCACTACGGTGTTGCTGACAGTTCCCATTACCTTCAGCATCACATCCCAGCTCAAGGTGGATGTCAAGCCGTTCCTGATTTCCCAAATCCTGTCCTCCAACATCGGGGGAACGGCAACTCTCATCGGCGATCCGCCGAACATCATGATCGGCAGTGCCGTGGGACTGAGCTTCATGGATTTCATCTGGAACGTTACGGCAGTATCCATTGTCATCTTCCTGGTGGTGGAGGCATTGCTCGTTGGTCTCTATGGAAAGCGTCTGGTCACGCAGCCTGCTTTGCAGGAAAAGGTCATGCATCTGGATGAGAAGGGCGAGATCAAGGATCCTGCACTTCTGAAGAAGTGCCTCTTTGCCATTGCCGTGACCATCAGCATGTTCGTCATGCACAGCACGCTCCATCTGGAGACGGCGACAGCAGCGCTCACCGGTGCCGGACTTCTTCTTCTCATATCTTTTACTCGCAATGAGGCCATGATAGCCAAGGCTCTTTCCAAGGTAGAATGGCTTGCCATCTTCTTCTTCGCGGGTCTCTTCGTTCTGGTCGGCGCACTGGTGGAAACAGGCGTCATCAAGATGCTGGCGGCAGAGGCCATCAAAATCACGAACGGGAACGAGAGCGCGACGGCCATGCTCATTCTCTGGATGAGTGCCTTTGCCTCGGCCTTCATCGACAACATTCCCTTTGTTGCAACCCTGATTCCGTTGATTCAGGATATGGGTCAGATGGGTCTTTCGAACCTGGAGCCCATGTGGTGGTCCCTGGCTCTTGGCGCATGCCTGGGCGGCAACGGAACGCTCATCGGCGCAAGCGCCAACGTCGTCGTGGCTTCCATGGCGGCTCAGCGCGGCAACCCTATTTCCTTCATCGCTTTCATGAAGATTGCATTGCCCATCATGACGCTGACCATTGCCATCAGCAATGTGTATGTATGGCTGCGCTATCTGTGATTTGCTGTGTGAATATCATTGCAGAAAAAACCCTGTCCCGGTTTCCGGGGCAGGGTTTTTGCAGGAGAAAGAAGATGTTTTGTAGAAGTATTGCAGTAGAAGTATTGCAATGGATAGGAAGAGTGGAAAAGGATAAGAGAAAGTGCAGGAATGAATCATGAAACAGTCCATATACAATATACAATCCCTTGGCGAGCTGGACGATTGCATCGAGAAGTTCCGGGAGAGCTGCCCGGAAACGTATTCCTCGATACTCGTGTCCGTGTTCACCCACTGGACAGATATGGAAGTGATAGCCAAGCTGACGGCAAGACTTCACAGCCGCCTGCCCCAGGCATGCATTGTCGGCTCCACATCCTCCGGAGGCATTGTAGAGGGACAGTTGGAGATGTACAGTACGGTGCTGAGTTTCATGGTGTTCGAGGACACCTGGGTTCATGTATACAGTTTTTCGGATCGGACGGATTCCGTGGAGGACGGGGAACTCTTCCTGACGGAGTGCCAGACGATGGAGGATCTGGTGGGAATCGAGTTCATGGCGACCTTGCGGAGCTTCAATGCTCAGGGCTTTTTCGGTCAGATGAAGGGGCTGGATCCGGAAGTGGTTGTCTTCGGGGGCGGGGCGGACAGCTATGCGCCGGATGAGAATATCTATGTATTCACCGATGAAACCATTCTGGATGCCGGGATGGTAGCGGTTTGTTTCGCAAGCCCTTCTCTCTCCATCAAGGTGGAGTCGGGCTTCGGGTGGAAGCCTTTGGGTATGCCCATGAGAATCACGGCGACCCACGGGAACCTCATCATCCGGGAATTGGACAGCAAGCCGGCAGTGTCTGTCTATGAGAAATATCTGAAGATCTATCCCAATGACCATTTCCATCAGAACACCCTGGCATTTCCCTTGGTGGTGGAGCGGGACGGAGCCAGTCTTGCCCGCCTGCCGGATACCTACATGGATGATGGTTCTTTGGTGTTCAATGCCAATTGCAATGAGGGAGAGTATGTCCGGCTGGCTTACGGGGATCCCGGTGAAATTCTGGAGAACACCCAGCGTATGCAGGAAGGGCTCATGAGGGAAACCCCGGAGGCCATCCTGATTTTCAGTTGCGTCACCCGCCGCATCTTCCTGCAGGATTCTGTGAAGTACGAGCTCCGGCATTTCCAGGAGATTGCCTCGGCGGCAGGTCTGTATACCCATGGGGAGATCAACCGGGAGGGCGGGCATATCCAGATGCTGAACATGACATTGGTAGCGGTGGGTTTCCGGGAAGGCGTGGTGAAAGGGGAACGGAAGAAGCCGTGGCACAGGGAAACCATGGAACTGCATGACAATATGTCTTTGGCCCAGAGGCTGGCATGCTTCATCACCGTGACGGCGGCGGAACTGGAATCGGCGAATCGAAAGCTTGCCATGCTGGCGAGCCAGGATCGGTTGACGGAGATTTTCAACCGGGGAGAAATCGAACAGCGGCTCAAGCTGAGTGTCCGGGGCATGAGGGAAATGGGAAAACCTCTTTCTGTCATCATGCTGGATCTGGACAATTTCAAGTCCATCAATGATACCTTCGGCCATGAGATGGGGGATCTTGTCCTGAAGACTGCGGCCAGGGTGCTGCGTGAGAACATCCGCGCAAGCGATGCTGCCGGGCGCTGGGGTGGTGAGGAGTTCCTCGTCGTGCTGCCGGGCGCGGCTCTGGAGGCGGCTGTCGAAGTTGCCGAGCGCATCCGGGAGACCCTCTCCTCCAAATCTTTGCTGCCGGATCGCCAGGTGACGGCGAGCCTCGGTGTGGCAGAGGTACGGGAAGGGGAGGAATACAAGTCTTTCTACCAGCGATTGGACGCGAACCTTTACACCGCAAAGCACAGCGGGAAGAATTGTGTGGTTTCGTGAAAAGTGCCGGTTGACCGGATTGGATTTTTGTGGTAAGCTATGGACAGAATAGAAGAACAGACTTCCTTGTGCTGACGGATGAGTGGAATTGACCACGTGCACCTGGAAGTTTTCAATGGCCGACCGTCTGGGCAGGGATTCCTCGCCTGGGCGGTTTTTGTCTGCGAGGGCTCCCGGTTGTTAGGAACTTTCTTGGGAGAAAGGGTTGGTGCAACTGTGAGAAATCGTTGGCTTATCGCTCTGTCGGCAATCGGCATCCACATATCCATTGGCAGCGTGTATGCTTGGAGCGTCCTGACGCGCCCGATTATGGCGGAGATGGGCATTTCGCTGAAAGAGACGACCTGGGCATTTTCCCTTGCCATCTTGTTCCTTGGGATGTCTGCAGGATTCCTCGGAAGTTTTGTGGAGAGGCTCGGCCCCAAAAAAAGCGGCCTTCTTTCCATGGTGTTTTTCGGGAGCGGGATGCTCGGCACGGCCTTTGCCCTTGAGCAGCACAGCCTTTTGCTGCTTTACCTCTTTTACGGGGTGATTGGCGGAATCGGGCTGGGGGTTGGCTATATTACGCCGGTTTCCACGCTTGTCAAATATTTTCCGGGGCATCGCGGCTTCGCCACGGGACTGGCCATTATGGGATTTGGATTCGCGGCGCTTGTTGCGGGGCCGGCCATGCAGTATCTTACGGCAAATTACGGACTCGTGAACAATTTCCTGATTCTCGGCGCTGTCTACATGGCGGTCATGGGGGCATCATCGCTTTACCTCAAGCCTCCTGCAGCAACGGAGCCGTCAGGGAAGGTTATCGTGCTGCAGCGGGGCCTCACGGCGAATGAGGCGGGAAAGACCTGGCAGTTTGCGGCGCTCTGGTGGATTTTCTTCGTGAATATTACCTGCGGCATCGGCCTTCTGGCTGTGGCATCCCCGATGGCACAGGAGGTTGTGGGCATGGATGCGGCAGCTGCGGCTTCCATGGTCGGTATCATCGGTCTTCTGAATGGAGCCGGGCGTATTTTCTGGTCCACGGTTTCCGATTATCTGGGGCGGGGCACCACGTATGCTCTGTTCTTTCTCATTGAGATTCTTGCCTTCTATCAGTTGGCAGGCATCCAGGATGCTTTGATGTTCCAGGCGTTGGTGCTGCTCATCATCACCTGCTATGGCGGCGGGTTCTCCTGCATGCCGGCGTATCTCTCCGATCTCTTCGGTACGCGGCAGCTCAGCGCAATCCATGGGCGTGTCCTCACGGCATGGGGGCTTGCCGGGATTGCCGGGCCGATGGTCGTATCCATTCTTCGGGAAAATACGAGCGGCTATGATGCCACACTCTTCTTTTTTGCAGCGTGCTTCGTTGTGAACTTCGCGGTTGCCCTGGTCTTGAAATTCCGTGGGAACCTCGTGGAAAACACAAAAAAAGTGCAGCTGGCTGCACAGTGAGCGATTGTTCTGAATATGGCAGCACCAAAAACAGCCCGTCTTGGCGGGCTGTTTTTGGGTGCTGCTTTTTTTAGATTCTGCTCTTTCCCACCTGGTCGAAGATGCCGGTGACGGAGGCAGAGGGTGCCTTGCCCATGAGGCTTACGATATAGATGGCGATGAGGGAGAGAAGGAAGCCGGGAACAATCTCATAGAGCCCGAAGAGGGCGAGCTGCTTCCAGACCAGTACGGTGACGCCTCCCACGATGATTCCGGCGACGATGCCGTTTCTTGTGGCACGGCGCCAGAAGAGGCTCATGAGGATGGCAGGGCCGAAGGCAGCGCCGAAGCCGGCCCAGGCGTAAGCTACCATGTCGAGGATGAAGTTGTCCGGGTTCAGTCCGAGGAACACGGAGAGGGAGGCGATGACGAGGACGGAGGCGCGGCTGATCCATACGAGTTCCTTCTGGTCAGCATCCTTTCTGAGGACGGTACGGTAAAAGTCCTGCGCAAAGGCGGAGGCGGCTACGAGAAGCTGCGAGGAAGCCGTGCTCATGATTGCCGCGAGGACGGCGGAGAGGACGAGACCGGCAATCACCGGCGGGAACAGGGTATTCGTCATGACGAGGAACACGGTTTCCGTTCCTGTACCCGTGAGGCGTTCCGTGAGGAATACGCTGCCTGCCATGCCTACGGCAACAGCTGCGGCGAGGGAAAGAACCACCCAGGTCATGGCGATCCGGGTAGCCTGCCGTATCTCGCCGGAAGAACGGATGGCCATGAAGCGCACGAGGATATGGGGCTGGCCGAAGTAGCCGAGGCCCCAGGCGAGGAGGGAAACCAGCTCGATGAAGCCCAAGGTGGAACCATCCGGCTTGGTCAGCGGCTCGAACATGCTGGCCTGGAAGCTTTCGATGGCCGCTATGGTAGTGCCGAAGCCTCCCATGCTCATGGCAGCGCAGATGGGAACGATGAGGATGGCGAAGAACATCATGACGCCCTGGATGAAGTCCGTGCGGGAAACGGCGAGGAAGCCTCCCGCTAAGGTATAGAATACCACGGAGCCTGCACCGATGAAGATGGCGTATTCATAAGGAATCCCGAAGACGGATTCGAAAAGACGGCCCGCGGAAACGAATCCGGAGGAGGCATAGATAATGAAAAAGATCAGGATGAAGATTGCCGGGACAATGCGCAGCAGACCGCTGTTGTCCTCGTAGCGGTTCTGCAGGAATTCCGGAAGGGTCAGGGAGTTTTTGGCAAGCTCTGTGTATTTCCTGAGCCGTGCGGCGACGAACTGCCAGTTGGCCCATGTGCCGATGGCGAGCCCCACGGCAATCCAGCCGGCATTGAGGCCGGCGAGGTAAGCGAATCCGGGCAGTCCCATGAGCATCCAGCCGCTCATGTCGGAAGCCTCTGCCGAAAGCGAGGTCACCCAGGCTCCGAGTTTGCGGTTGCCGAGAAAGTAATCGCTCATATTGCGGGTGCGGCGGTAGTAGTAGATGCCGATGGCCATCATGAACCCGATGTAGAGTACGAAGGTGTTGATGATAATGAGATTATGTGTCAAAAGAAATCCTCCTCTGCATAAAAATGAGAATAACAACAAATCCATATTATAGCACAGATGGAAAGGGAACAGTTATTTTTTGTCGAATAGAAAACAGGAACGATGTTTTGAGGGGGAATTTTCATGAACCAATATGATGTTGCTATCGTCGGCAGCGGCCCGGCGGGCATTTTTGCGGCATATGAGCTGATTGGGGCCCGTCCGGGGCTTCGCATTCTCGTTCTGGAGAGCGGGAAGGATATCTACCATCGGGCCTGCCCGATTTCGGCAGGGACGGTAAAGAGCTGCATCCGCTGCAGACCGTGCAGCATTATGCGCGGTTTTGGCGGTGCGGGAGCCTTTTCCGACGGGAAATACAATTTCACGACACAGTTTGGCGGATGGCTCAATGAGTATCTGGATGCCCCGGAGGTCATGGAGCTCATCGAGCATGTGGATGGCATCAACAGGAAGCACGGCGCCCCGGAGAAGATTTTCACGACGAAGGGGTCGAAGCTCGGGAAGCAGGCATTGGAATACGACCTGCACCTGTTGGAGGCCAGCGTGCGGCATCTGGGCACGGAGAACAATCTCAGGATGCTGGAGAGCATCTACGAGTTCCTGAAGGAAACCATCGAGTTCCGATTTGAGTGTCCCGTGGCGCATATCCTTTCCGATGGCTCAGGGGAGAACGGCCTGGAGCTGGCGACAGGGGAGAAGATTTCGGCAGAGTATATCATTGTGGCACCCGGGCGTGCCGGGGCGGAGTGGTTCTCGGATGAATGCGGGCGGCTCGGCGTGGAGCAGGAAAACAACCGGGTGGACGTGGGAGTCCGCGTCGAGGTTCCCGATGAGATTTTCAACCACATCACGGACGAGGTGTACGAGGCGAAGCTGGTCTATCGTACGAAGCGGTACGGCGATTACGTGCGTACCTTCTGCATGAATCCCCATGGGCATGTGGTCATGGAGAACACGGACGGCATTGTGACGGTGAACGGCCATTCCTACAGCGATCCGAAGCTTCAGAGCCACAATACGAATTTCGCTCTCCTGGTGAGCAACCATTTCACGGAGCCCTTCAAGGAGCCGCACCAGTACGGGAAGCGCATCGCCTCTTTCTCCAACATGCTGGGGGGCGGCATCATCATGCAGCGTTACGGGGATCTCATCAAGGGGCACCGCACCAACGAGGATCGCATGAGCAAGAGCTTCATGAGGCCGACGCTCAAAGCAACGCCGGGGGATCTTTCGCTGGTCCTTCCCAAGCGGCATCTCGACAATATCATCGAGATGATCCAGGTGCTCAACCATGTTGCTCCCGGCATGACAAACGATGACACTCTCCTCTACGGCGTGGAGGTGAAGTTCTACAGTTCCCGGGTGGTACTCACGAAGGAACTGGAGACGAAGCTCAGGAATGTCTTTGCCGTGGGCGACGGCGCAGGAGTGACGAGGGGGCTTTCCCAGGCAGGCGCAAGCGGTGTGTACGTGGCGAGGACAATACTCGCGCGGACGGCATGAACAGACAGGAACCGTTTTTCCTTCGCAAGGATAGCATCGGATAAAAAAAATTTGTATTCCATCCCGCCTTGTGGTATAATGCCTCTTGGTGTAATAAAAAAGCACGTTGCCCCGATATTTGCCCTGTGCCCGGGAATCCCGGGTGGCGCAAAAGATGAGGGGAACGGAAGAAAAAACAGGAGGTGCACCAATATGGCAGTGATTTCTATGAAGCAGTTGTTGGAGGCCGGTGTCCACTTCGGGCATCAGACCCGCCGTTGGAACCCGAAGATGGCGAAGTACATCTTCACGGAGCGCAATGGCATCTATATCATTGATCTGCAGAAGACGGTCAAGAAAGTCGATGAGGCGTATAATTTCCTTCGCAGCGTTGCGGAGGAGGGCAAGTCCATCCTCTTTGTCGGCACGAAGAAGCAGGCGCAGGAAGCCGTGAAGGAAGAGGCTCTCAGGGCGAATATGTTCTATGTCAATGAGCGCTGGCTCGGCGGCATGATGACGAATTTCCTGACGATCCAGAAGCGCGTCAATCGCCTCAAGGAACTGGAGACGATGGAGCAGGACGGCACCTTTGATGTTCTCACGAAGAAGGAGGTTCTCGGTCTTCGCCATGAGATGGGACGCCTTGAGAAGTATCTTGGCGGCATCAAGGAGATGAACAAGCTTCCCGGGGCGCTCTTCGTTGTCGATCCCCGCAAGGAGCGCATTGCTGTTGCTGAGGCTCGCAAGCTGCATATTCCCATTGTGGCGATTGTCGATACGAACTGCGATCCGGACGAGATCGATTATGTCATTCCCGGCAACGATGATGCCATCCGCGCAGTCCGTCTGCTCACAGGCCGCATGGCGGATGCTGTCCTCGAGGGCCGTCAGGGAGAAGATACAGGTTCGGAGCCTGAGGAAGCGGCTCAGGCAGAATAGGGAGTGTTGAAAAACGGAAACTGGCCGCTGTAATGTGCTGGTGGAGTTTTTCAAGACGTCCTGTTTCACGAGAAGAAAACATGGAGGGGTAAGGGAGTTTTCTTCCTTGCCCCCTTGCTTAGTGTGGGAGGAATTTGTTCATGGCAAATATTACGGCTGCAATGGTAAAGGATCTGCGTGAGAAGACGGGCGCAGGAATGATGGACTGCAAGAAAGCTCTTGCGGCTACGGACGGCGACGCTGCAAAGGCAATCGACTGGCTCCGCGAGAAGGGGATTTCCAAGGCAGAGAAGAAGGCAGGCCGCGTTGCTGCAGAGGGTGCTGTCGCAGCTTATCTCAGCGAGGATGCCAAGGTGGGCGTGCTTGTGGAAATCAACTGCGAGACGGATTTCGCCGCAGGCAATGAGCAGTTCCGCAGCCTTGAGTCGAAGATTGCCAGGCATATTGCCGATACGGCTCCGGCAGATCTCGATGCACTCAATAACAGCATGCTCGATGGCAAGAAGGTTTCCGATCTCATCACGGAGGCCACGGCCACCATTGGCGAGAAGATTTCCCTTCGCCGTTTCACTCGTTTCCAGACGGACGGACGCCTTGCCAGCTATATCCATATGGGCGGGAAAATCGGCGTCCTCGTGGAGCTTTCCGGCGGCGAAGCGGATCTCGGCAAAGACATTGCCATGCAGGTTGCAGCCGCGGCTCCTACGGCGGTTGACCGCAGCGGCGTGGATGCGGCATCCCTTGAGCATGAGCGCGAGGTTCTTCGCAAGCAGGCTCTTGAGGAAGGCAAGCCCGAGAAGATTGTCGAGAAGATGGTAGATGGCCGCATCAACAAGTTCTACAAGGAAGTCTGCCTTGTGGAGCAGATTTTCGTCAAGGATACGGACAAGACGGTCAAGGATGTCCTTGGCGGCGTGGAGGTTCGCCAGTTTGTCCGCTATCAGCTCGGCGAGGGCATTGAAAAGAAGCAGGAAGATTTTGCGGCTGAAGTTGCAGCTCAGATGAAATAAAGCATCGGATTACATGAGAAAAGGAGAACACGGTGAAATGTGTTCTCTTTTTTCAAAAGGGCGGCGCAGAAAGAGGAAAACAGCAGATCCTTGTCGAATCTATTGCTAGATGTAACTGGATGTAACTGGGAGGTTTATGTTTTGGAAATGGCGAAATATAAGCGTGTGGTACTGAAGCTCAGTGGCGAGTCCCTGGCAGGCGATCAGGGGTTTGGCATCAATCCTCCTGTTGTTGAGGACATTGCGGTGCAGATCAAGAAGATTCGCGAGCATGGGATCGATGTTGCTGTTGTCGTGGGAGGCGGAAATCTTTGGAGAGGGCTCTCCGGCAGCGCCAAGGGCATGGATCGTGCGCAGGCGGATTATATGGGCATGATGGCGACGGTCATGAATGCCCTGGCCTTGCAGGACGCTTTGGAGAAGATGGACGTCGATACCCGTGTCCAGACGGCCATCGAGATGCGCCAGGTTGCGGAGCTCTATATCCGCCGCAAGGCCATTCGCCACATGGAGAAAGGGCGTGTCGTCATCTTCGGCGCAGGCACGGGGAACCCTTATTTTTCCACGGATACAACGGCTGCTTTGCGCGCTGCTGAAATCGAGGCGGATGTCATCCTCATGGCGAAGAAGGGGACGGACGGGATCTATGATTCGGATCCGAACAAGAACCCGGAGGCAAAGAAGTTCTCGACACTGAAATATCTTGATATCCTGAGCATGGGTCTGCAGGTCATGGATTCTACGGCAACGTCACTCTGCATGGACAACAAGATCCAGCTGGTGGTCTTCAACATCGATGACCATGAGAATATCCTGAAGGCTGCACTGGGCGAGGATATCGGCACGACGGTAGGAGGCAGGAAAGAATGATCAAGGAGATACTCAAAAAGCAAGAGGAGCGCATGCAGAAGAGTCTGGACTCCCTCAAGAAGGAGTTCGCTTCCCTGCGGGCGGGCCGTGCGACCCCGGCGCTCCTGGATAAGGTCATGGTGGACTACTATGGCACGCCGACACCTGTGAACCAAGTGGCGAAAGTCACGATCCCGGAGCCGCGCATGATTGTGATCCAGCCCTGGGAGAAGACCGTGCTCCATGACATCGAGAAGGCAATCATGAAATCGGATCTGGGGCTCAACCCAAACTCTGATGGAACGGCCATTCGCCTGGCGATTCCCCAGCTCACGCAGGAGCGCCGCCAGGAGATTGTCAAGACCGTGAACAAGAAGGCGGAGGAGGCCAAGGTTGCCCTGCGCAATATCCGCCGTGATGGCAACGATGCTGTGAAGAAGCTGGAGAAATCCAAGGAAGTTCCGGAGGACGAGGCAAAGAAAGGGCAGGAGAGCATGCAGAAGCTGGTGGACAAGTACATCAAGCTCGTGGATGCTGCCCGTGCGGCCAAGGAAAAAGAGGTCATGGAAGTCTGAGATGGAACATGGGTTTGTCGGGCGTCCCTGGCATGCGGTGGAGCGGGAGCTCCTGGCAGCTGGGGTACGCTATGAAACGGAGATAACACGCCCAACGCGTGATTTTTTCAAGACCAATGAAAATTATCTCTACGTCCTTCGGGAAAGAAAGAACCCGGAGGGCAGTCTGCAATTCGTTCTGGCTGCGTGCTGTGCGGCCGTGCGGATGGGAAAGGAGGTGTCATGAGCATGGCTTACAAAATCGGTGGTGACTGCATTTCCTGTGGTTCCTGCGCGTCCACTTGCCCGGTAGAGGCAATCAGCGAAGGCGCTGAGCACTATGAGATCGATCCTGAGAAGTGTGTCGAGTGTGGTGCTTGCGCTGCTGGCTGCCCGGTATCTGCAATCGAAGCTCCGTGATGGACGGCCCCTCTTTGAGAATCGTTTCGGAGAGGGGCTTGATTTATATGTAGGAGTGTAACAGTAGACCATGTGGAAAAAGATATTTGGCAACAAGGATCCGGAAAAAGTTCCATCGGATACATCGTGGATGGACGGCATTGATCGGGCAAGGCTCCCGAGGCATGTAGCGGTCATTATGGACGGCAACGGCAGGTGGGCAAAAGGGCAGGGACTCATGCGCACGGCCGGTCATACTGCCGGCGTCAAGACATTGAAGCGCATCCTGAAGACCGCAAGCGATATCGGGATTGAAGCGTTGACGGTATATGCCTTTTCCACGGAGAACTGGAAGCGTCCCCATGCGGAAGTGGATTTCCTCATGAAGCTCTTTGCGGAATATCTCGATAAGGAACTTCAGGAGATGAACGAGGAAAATGTGCGTATCCATTTTCTGGGCCGGATCGATGGGCTTTCCGGGAACCTGCAGAAACAAGTGCGCGAGGCGGAGGAGCTCATGAAAGCCAATACGGGCATCCGATTCAACATAGCGGCCAATTACGGTGGCCAGGACGAACTTGTGCGAGCAGCACAGTCCATTGCCCGCAGGGTGCTGCGGGGGGAGCTTTCCCCGGAGGCCATCGATGAAAGCACGGTGGAGGATTGCCTGGATACTTGCGGCTGTCCGCCGGTGGATCTTGTCATTCGCACCAGCGGGGATATGCGGCTGTCGAACTTTCTCTTGTGGCAGGCGGCCTATGCGGAATTCTGGTTTACGGAGACCAACTGGCCGGATTTCACGCCGGAGGAATTCGTGAAGGCTTTGGTGGAGTTCGGGCATCGTGACCGTCGTTTCGGCGGACTGAATGATGCCGGGGAACGATAGTGTCCCGCCGCGAGCATGAAAAGAGAGAGGTTTTTATTTTGATTGTACGTGTGATTACCGGTATTGTCGGTATAGCATTGGCAGCGTTTGTCATACAGGCCGGCGGATGGATCTTCAGTGCCTTCGCGCTCCTGCTTTCCCTTCTCGCCTGGTGTGAGTTCGCTGCAGCTTTTTCCCAAAAGGGCAGCCGTGTGACACTTGCCACAGGCATCCTGGGATTGCTTTTGTTATGGGGATGCGCCTGGCTGGGCAATCCGGAGGAATTCATGGCGGTGAGCATGTTTCTGGTGCTTGTCGTTCTGTTGGAAGCCGTCCTGCTTCATGGGAGGATTTCCTTCCCAGGTGCCTGCATATCCATCGCAGGGATTTTCTATGTGGGGTTTCCCTTTGCCCATCTCATTCTCCTGCGTTCTTTCCGGGACGGGGAATTTATTTCTACGCAGCTCGGGGATTTTGAGTTCGGTTGCGCGATGGTTTGGATCATGTTCATCGGCACATGGGCGAGCGATACCTTTGCCTATTTCTCGGGCTCCCTGCTTGGCAGACACAAGCTTTGCTCTTCCATCAGCCCGAACAAGACCGTAGAGGGATTCCTTGGATCCCTCATTGGGACGACGGCGGCGGTTGCCGCGCTCGGCGGGATGCTTTTCGGCTTCCCGATGCAGGAGATGGCGGTTCTTGGGCTGTGCATTTCTGTTCTTGCTACCCTGGGGGATTTGGTGGAATCGGTGATGAAGCGGTATACCGGCATCAAGGATTCCGGGAGCATCATTCCGGGGCACGGAGGTGTGCTGGATCGTTTTGACAGTGTTCTCTTTACCGCGCCTTTTGTGTACTATTTTGCTCTGGTGTCATCCCTGCTGGGGACGGAACGGCTATTTCTCAAGTAGTTTGAAGTATGAGGTGAACTATGAGTTTGACAGTTGTGGCGGTCGTATGTGTATTCGGTGTGCTGGTGCTTGTCCATGAGCTGGGGCATTTTGTCACGGCAAAGCTCACGGGCATGCGGGTAGATGAATTTGCCATTGGCTTCGGGCCGAAGCTCGTCAGCTTCCAGCGAGGAGAAACGGTGTATTCCATCCGCTGCATCCCATTGGGAGGCTTCAACAATATCGCGGGCATGGATGCGGAAGATAATCCGGCGGGGAAGCGCGGGTATTGCAGAAAACCGATACCTGCCCGCATGCTGGTCATTTTGGCAGGCTCTGCCATGAATCTCATCCTGCCTGTATTCCTGTTTTTCGGTATTTTCTTCTTCAGCGGCGTGACAACGCAATCCACGGAACCCGTCCTGGGAACCGTGATGCCGGACAGGCCTGCGGCAATGGCGGGTCTCAGGGAGGGAGATCGTATCCTGGGAATCGGGGACACGCCCATCAAAGACTGGATGGGGTTCGTGGATATTGTCAAGTCGAACGATGGGCAGCCGCTTACCGTCTATTACGAGAGGGATGGCGTGCAGGGGAGTACGGTAGTGACGCCGCTGTTTGATGCGGAAAACAATCGGGCCATGGTGGGCGTCATGGGGGTTGTGGAAACGGCACATCCCGGTTTTTTTGAGTCGATGGGTCTTGCTGTCCAGAGGACAGGGACGATTATCTACGCCATGATACAAGAGCTTGTGCGTCTCATCGCCCAGCTTTCCGGCGAGAATCTGGCAGGTCCCATGGGCGTAGTGCATATGACGGGAGAGGTTGCGAAGATGGGGCTGGTTCCCCTGCTCAATTTTACGGCCTTTTTGAGCCTGAACCTTGGCATCATCAACCTGTTCCCCGTTCCGGCACTGGACGGCGGGCATTTTGTGACACTTTTGGTGGAAGCGCTCCGCGGCAAGCCGTTGAGTTCACAAGCCCAGCGTTATACGCAGACCGTGGGCATTGCACTCCTTCTGGTTCTTATGGTATATGCGACGAAGAATGATATTGTGCGTATATTTTTTGGTGGATAAGCGGTGAGGAACATGGAACGAAAAATCACAAGACAGATTCATATCGGGCCGATTGCCATCGGAGGCGGGGCACCGATTTCCGTTCAGTCCATGACAAACACGAAGACATCGGACACAGAGGCGACGGTAGCCCAGATCCGTGCGCTTGTTGCGGCAGGCTGCGACATTGTCCGCTTGGCTGTGCCTGATATGGAGGCGGCCAAAAATCTCGGCAATATCCTGCGGGAAGTCACGGTGCCCCTGGTAGCGGATATCCATTTCGATTACAGGCTGGCCATTGAGGCAATCCATCAGGGGGTTGCGGCTCTTCGCCTGAATCCCGGGAATATCGGCGGAGAAGACAGGGTGCGGGCCGTGGTGGAAGAAGCGAAAGCACATAAAATCCCCATCCGCATTGGAGTGAATGCGGGTTCTCTCGACAAGAAGCTTCTCGCGAAGTACGGCAAGGTGACGGCGGAGGCGCTCGTGGAATCCGCCATGCAGCATGTCCGTATTTTGGAAGCCCTGGATTTTTATGACATGAAGATTTCCCTGAAGGCGCATGATGTTCCCCTGACCTTAGAAGCCTACCGCCTGATGTCGGAAACGGTGGACTATCCTTTGCATCTCGGCATTACGGAAGCAGGGACAGCGAATACGGGCGTCATCAAGTCTGCTGTCGGCATCGGCGCATTGCTGGCAGAGGGAATCGGAGATACCATCCGCATCTCCTTGACGGGCGATCCCACGGCAGAGGTCAAGGTTGCCAATGAGATCCTGAAATCCCTTAGGCTGAAGGAGTACGGCCCGACGCTCATTGCCTGTCCTACCTGCGGCCGCACGAGTATCGACCTTCCCGCGATCGCGGCCAAAGTGGAGGAGAAGCTGGCAGGTATCAAGGAGCCTATCGAGGTGGCAGTCATGGGCTGTGTTGTCAACGGCCCCGGCGAGGCAAGAACCGCAGATGTGGGCATTGCCGGAGGAAAAGGCGAGGGTCTTGTGTTCCGCAAAGGGGAAATCCTCCGGAAGGTTCCGGAGGAAGCCTTGGTGGACGAGCTGTTCAAGGAAATCGACGCGATATTGGCAGAGAAGTAATGTTTATTGGAGGAAGAAACGGATATGAGAGCGACGAATTTGTATGCCCCTACGTTGCGGCAGACTCCGGCGGATGCGGAGATTTTGAGCCATCAGTTGATGCTGCGGGCAGGGATGATGAGGAAATCTGCCAATGGCATGTATCATTTTCTGCCTTTGGGCTGGCGCACCATCCGCAAGATCGAGCAGATCATCCGCGAAGAGATGGATGCGGCGGGAGGCCAGGAAATCTGCATGCCCATCCTGCAGCCTGCGGAATACTGGGAGGAAAGCGGGCGTTGGGCGGCCTATGGCGCGGAAATGATGCGCATGAAGGATCGCCATGGGCATGAGTATTGCCTTGGGCCGACCCATGAGGAAATGATCACTGCCCTTGTGCGGGATGAGGTGCGTTCCTACAAGCAGCTTCCCCTGATGCTCTACCAGATACAGGACAAGTTCCGCGATGAGCGCCGACCGAGGTTCGGGCTGATGCGCAGCCGCGAGTTCATCATGAAGGATCTCTACTCCTTTGACAAAGATGTGGAAGGCATGAACCTTTCCTATCAGAAGATGTACGATGCCTATGATGCGATCTTCACCCGCTGCGGTCTGGAATTCCGGCCTGTGGAGGCGGATAACGGCGCGATTGGCGGCGCTCATTCCCATGAGTTCACGGTACTGACGGATGCAGGGGAATCCTCCATTGCCTGCTGCACGGAATGCGACTATGCAGCCAGTGACGAAAAGGCGGAACTGGCACCCCTGGAAGCGCCCGAGGAGGACATGCAGGCGTTGGAGAAGGTCGCGACGCCCGGAACGAATACCATTGACAGCCTTGTGGAATTCCTGGGGGTTCCCATCGAGAAGACCATCAAAGCGGTGGCCTATGAAACGGAGTCCAATGAATTGGTACTCGTATTTGTGCGGGGGGATCACGATGTGAATGAGGTCAAGGTGCTCCATCAGCTGGAAGGTGCCTTGGAGCTTCGTATGGCGGATGAGGAGTCTATTCGTTCCGCCGGAGGCTGTCCCGGGTTCATGAGTCCCATCGGCATCAAGGCGGGAACCCGTATTCTCGTGGATGCGACGGTTATGAAGATGAGGAATGCCGTTTCCGGGGCGAATGAAGTGGATTTCCATTACAAGAACGTGAACCCCGAAAGGGATTTCAAAGAGGTCAGGGTTGCGGATTTGCGCCTGGTCAAGGATGGGGATCCCTGCCCCCGCTGCGGTGCGCCCATGAAGATGACGAGGGGAATCGAGGCGGGGCAGGTCTTCACTTTGGGAACGAAGTACAGTGCCGCAATGGGCGCGACTTTCCTCGATGAACAGGGCAAAGAGAAGCCTCTTGTCATGGGGTGCTATGGCATAGGCGTCGGACGGACGATGGCAGCGGCCATAGAACAGCACCATGATGAAAACGGCATCATCTGGCCGCCCTCCATTGCTCCCTTTGAAGTGGTGGTTGTTCCCATCCAGGCAAAGAATCCGGAGCAGCTCCGGTATGCGGAAACTGTCTATGAGGAACTGAAAACGTCGGGAGTGGATGCACTTCTGGACGATCGCACGGAACGCGCCGGCGTCAAATTCAAGGACTGCGATCTCATCGGCTATCCCGTCCGCATCACCATAGGCCCCAAGACCCTCGAAGAAGGCGATATCGAAGTGAAGGTCCGTAAGTCCGGCGAGGTATTCCATGATACGAAGGAAAACTACCTCGCCCATGTGAAGGAGCTGCTGGGCAGCTTGTAAGCAGTTCCTGTTTTCAGGGAGGCAGATGTTTGTGGGAATCCGTCAGAAGCTGATGTTGCTTTCCATAATGGCTGGGCTGGTGGTCCTGTTCCTGTCCGTGTTCGGGTATTTTCAGGCATACAAGAACCTGAGAAGCAGTACGGAGCAGGAACTCGCCGTGGAGGTGAAAGGGCAGGCCGATGTCTTTGATGGATGGCTCAGGGAGAAACAGAAAATCGCTATTGCAGAGGCAAATCTCATGGCAGTTCTTTTCGCCCGGCAGGATATGGGCAATCTCCAGGAAAATCTCAGCCTCCACAGGGGTGATCCGGATATCCTGAATGTCGCTTATGGGGATGAGGCAGGACTTTTTTGCGCCTCCCTCGCAGGGTTTCACCAAGGGGTCGATGTACATACCCGTCCCTGGTACCAGTCACTGATGCGAGACCCAAAGCCTTCCTTTACTTTGCCCTATGAGGGATTCAGCACGAAACAGATGATCGTCTCGGCCATCGCGCCCTTCCAGGATGCTGAGGGCGCCTTTGCCGGAGGGATCTGCGTGGATGTCAGCCTGAATGCTGTCGTGGGCAGGATTCAGGCCATGCACTACCATGATGCGGGGGATGGGTTCCTCTTTGACAGCAAGGGCGGCATGATTGCATCCTCCGTGACGGACTATCCCATAGGAAAGAACCTTCGGGATATGTCTGCCTTCGTCTCCCATGCGGAGGAAATCATGGAAAGGGAGGCGGGGGTCTTCAGTGTCAATGGAGGGAATATGGTTGCCTATGCGAGGGTGCCTTCCACGGGATGGGTTGTCTGCCTTACCGTGCCTGAGATGGTCGTTTTCGCCCAGCTTTCCCAGCTTCGCATTTCCTATGGGGCGATGACCCTCGTGGGGCTTCTTGTGGCGGCGTTGATTTTCTTTCTTTGCACGCGGTTTGCAAGGAATATCACGGGTTCCGTGACGGCTATCGAGGCGCATGCCCGCGAGATTGCCAAGGGGAACCTGGCCGTGGGACGGCTGAAGGTCAGGAGCCGTGACGAGGTCGGCTCCCTTACAGAGTCCTTCAATACCATGACCCATGACCTTCATGGGCTTGTGAGCACCTTGTCCGAGGCCTCGAGAGAGGTGGCGGATGCTTCGGGCGATCTCAGGTCACATGTGGAGATGTCTGCCCAGGCCGCAAAAAAAATCACGGAGCGTTCCGGCGAGGTTTCCAGGAGCATGGCGCAGCAGATGGAGAATATCATGGCCATGCTCTCGCGCGTGGACACGGCCTTTGCGGATATGGATATGCTTTGCGGGAAAATCTCCGGCCTTGTGGAGTCGATTGCTGCGCTTGAGGAGTCCGCAGCCCTGCTTCGTCAGGACACATGGGATGCATTGTCCCTCCTTGTGCCAGAGGAAAACCCGGAAGAAAACGAAGGAGTTTGCGCGATTGGACAGTGCTTCGAGGTTCTCTCCTCCCAGATGGCAGATCTTCGGCAGCAGGCGAAGGAAGTGCATTCCATGGCGCAGTCCGTTCAGGATGATACGGGGCATGTCGTGGACACGGTAGGCGCGATGGATGAAATCAGCCGCAATACCACGCAAACAGCAAAGCGCATCGAGAACGCGACGAAGGAGCAGGAGGCGTCCATCCTGGAAATCATGGTGGCAACAGAGTCCATGGAAGCGCTGGCGGCAGATATGCGGGATGTCATCGAGCGGTTCCGGTTGTAATCGAACTCTAACATTTTTCTCATGGTGTTCCAAGAATTCTCGACGATAAGGACCATGGAAGAGACAACAGGAAAATGCGACGAGGAGTGGATGGACGATGGAACGAAATGGAATGGACACGCCCGAGGCTGCTTTCGAGGAGATTCGGAGGGCGATTTCGGAGAGGGATTACGAGGTGTTTCGCGAGCGCGTGGAGCTTGCGGATTTGCTCGATGTCTCCTATGATGAGGCAACGGAAGAACTGGCAAGGAATTGTGACAGGTTTCATGTGCTTTATCCTCAGGATCTTTTTTTCCAGTTCGGGGAGCAGAATATCCGGGACTATAATGAAAAATACCGTGAGGTGCACCTGGGCTTTTTGGAGCGCTTTATGGAGGCCTATTTCGGCGGAAAGATAAAGATGCCCAGGAGTTTCGATGCGGATCCCGTGAACTCTGCGGCCTATGCCTTCCAGAAGATTCACGGCATGATGCGTTCCAAAGTCAAGGACGTGGTGCAGGAAGAGGACAGGGCAGAGATGACGGTGGAGATCAGCGGGAACATCATCTATCGGAAGCTCATCGGCAGCCTCACGTTCAAGTTCGCTTTTGCAAGAGATGGGGAGGGCCTCTGGAAACTCCGGAAAGTGACGAACATCCGCGAGCTGACCCCTCCCGTGCTCGATATTGCCGAGACCTATTGGCCCAAGTCCTGGGATCTTGGCATCAGCTTTTGAAAATAAAGAAATTCCTTCTCATTTGACAAAAGAAAGCATTGAATCTATCGAGGGCGTGTGGTATACTGTGCATAAGGCAACAGTTGAGCGACATGCCGATACGAAACAGGAACCCCCCGATTGGATCCGGACAATCCATCGGGGGGTTCTTGCGTCCTTGCGGCGACGCCAGACCGAGCTTGGTTACCCACTAAAGATTAACGTGCTGATCGCGTCCAGGCATTTGCAGATATAGTAGGCCACTACACCTGCCACGACGGACAGCATGAAACAATTGAACGACATATACTCGATACCCCCTTCCTGAACCCAGTGTAGGGGATGGGCAACGAGTATATTTTACAGCATTTCAACGAACGAAACAAGGAGGATGACAACATGGACAACAGAGAAACTTACACCATCGCCATCGAAGGGGCAAACGGCACTCAAGTTTTCTCGCCTACTCGTCGCTGTCCTGCGAAAGGATGGCGGCGAGTTCTTTTTCGTCGGGGGTGATGTAGAGGGTTTTCTGGTTCGTGAAGATGACGAAACCGGGTTTGGCGCCCGAGGGCTTCTTCACGTAGCGGCATTCCGTGTAGTCCACGGGAACCTTGGAAGAGGATTGTGCCTTGCTGAAATGGGCGGCGATTTGGGCAGCCAGGAGGAGGGTGTCCTCCGATGGCTCGATGCCGCTGCAGCGCAGGATGACATGGGAGCCGGGAATCTCCTTGGTATGGAGCCAGAGGTCGTTGTGGCTTGCCGTTTTGAAGGTGAGTGCATCGTTTTGGTAATTGTTCTTGCCCACGAGGATTTCCGTGCCGTCCGGGGCCTGGAAGCGGAAGGGGCGGGACGGCTTGTCGTTGTTCTTTTTCTTTGCCTTTTCCTTCAGGTACCCCCCGGCGACCAGTTCATTGTGGATTTCGCCGATTTCGGCGAGGCTGGAGGAAGCGTTGAGGGAGGCTTCGATGCTCTCCAGGTAGGAGATCTCTTCCTCGTTCTTGGAAATCTGTTCTTTCAGGAGATCCTGGGCGCGCTTCAGCTTGTCATATTTCTTGTAATATGCCTGCATGTTCTGGATGAGGGTCAGGCGCTGCTCCAGGGGAATGGAAATCGTGGCTCCTTCGGCGCTGTATATGTTTGATACCGTGATTTCGGCATCGACGTGATTGCAAAAATCATATTGGTACGTCATGAGATTATCGGCGCGGATCTTGTAGTCCTCGGCGTTCTCGGCCTCGGCCAGTTCCGCGTGGATCTTTTCCAGCTTTCCGCGTGCGCGGTTCAGCTCATTTTTCACCAGTTTCCGGAACCGGTCTTTGTCCGGCGGGGTATAGCTGCCGAGCATTTTGTCGGCGGTTTCCAGAAGGGCGCTGGCCGTGGGGAATTCCAGGAGACGAGCGCCCGTGAGAAAATGCAGGGGAAATGCGGCCATGGCGAGGATTTTCCCGTTGGCATCGCAGGCAATGGAAGCAGGGGAGTCCTGGCTTTGGCAGGCAGAGCGGAGCTCGTCCAGTGCATCCCGAAGGGAACGGAAGTCCGCATCATCGAGTTCCGCTACGGGGATATCGGCAGGGAGGCCTGCGTTGAAAGAGGCTTCCTTGGCGGATATGGGACCGAATCCCATGCAGGCCTGGAGGATGGCCTTGGACAATTTCAGCTCGGGATGGCTCTTGATCTCTTCGATGATGGTTTCCGTGGGCGTGGAAAAAAGATCCAGCTTGTCCTGTCCGGGGGGCAGTTCATAGGGCTGCCCCGGCAGGACCGTGCGCACGCGGCTGCTGTTCTCGCCAATCTTTCTCAGGGCGTCTATGATGAGTCCTTCCTGCAGGAGGATGATGTTGCTGTACTTCCCCATGAGCTCGATGGAGAGGGTTTTCGTGATGATTTTTCCGCCGGCGGCCAGAGTGTCGATGTCGATGAGGAGGAGCCGGTCCAGCCCGTGCTGGCGCAGGTCCGCGATGCGCCCCGTCTCGATCTGCTTGCGGAGCACCATGCAGAAGACCGGCGGTTCCGGGGGGTTCTCCAGGGGCTTTGCGATGAGATGGGCGGCGGGGTTCTGGGGATGGATGGAAATGTGCAGCAGATGGTTCTGCCCGGGCTGGCGTATGGAGAGGATGATGGAATGGCGATTGGGCTGCGTGATCTTGTCGATGCGCCCGCCGATCAGGGTGTCCTGCAATTCCTGCACCAGAGGGTGCATGGAGAATCCGTCAAAACTCATGATGTTACTACCTCGTTCCTTTTTGCTGTGTGTGTATTATTTTATACTCGCGAAGAAAAAAACGGTTCCTGTTTGTCAATGCCGTCCGCGGTATATGCAGAGCACGTAAGAGCTTTTCCTGCGGAAAATTCTAACGTGCTCTAGTATACCATGGGGCAGAAGAACTTTCCATCAGAATTCTGACAGGTTGCGGAGGAAACTTTTGCGGAATTTCTTGACAAACTGCATAATCTCTACTAATATTAACATAGGAATTGAATATGGTAGGGAAGGGTGTCCATAGGACTTAATAGGGAATCCGGTGCGAAGCCGGAGCGGTCCCGCCACTGTAGGGTGGAGTGCGGCACAATCATGTCACTGGGGTAGATATGCGTACCTTGGGAAGGCGTGCCGTATGATGAAACCGAGCCAGGAGAACTGCCTGTTCCAGCATCACCGTTGGCGCTTTGCCTTTTGGCAGGGTGCCGTGCCTGCGAGCGATGGGTAGGGGATTGGATCCATGTATTGGGTTCTCATGGCATAGAGGCTTTCATGGGCTTGGGATACATGCCCGTGTTCTTTTGGGTGTGCTTCGGCACGACTGGGGGAAGGCTGCTTTGTTTTGGGCATGCGATTACGGAATGCAATCTACGGCAACCCGTCTGTGCTTTTGCAGGCGGGTTGCCATTATTTTGTTCCCAAATATCTATGAGGAGGCTGTATTATGAGCAATGAGACCAGTGGACAGGCATCGAGCGAGCTCGACCTTCAGGCCATCTTGAAGAAGGCTGAGCAGCAGACAAACTTTCCAGATGTGCCGCTCGATGAGTTCACTCCGCCCACTTACGAGGAGTGGAAGGAGGCCTGCATCGCGCTTCTGAAGGGCGCTCCCTTTGAGAAGAAGATGTACACTAAGACCTATGAGGGCATCACCTTTGACCCCATGTATTTCCGGAAGGACACGGAGGAAATCCTGCCGAAGGGTTCCTTCCCGGGCATGGGGGATTTCCTGCGCGGCGCACAGGAGAGCGGATACGTCGGAAAGCCTTGGGGCATCGCCCAGTCCTGCGATGAAACCCTGCCGAAGGAGAACAATGAGCTCCTTCGCCATGAGCAGGAAAAGGGTTCCACCATCTATAACATCCGTCTGGACAGTGCGAGCATTGCCGCCCAGGATGTGCGCGAAGCGGAAGTTCCCGGGGATGAGGGCGTTTCCGTGACTACCATTGATGATATGCACACATTGCTGGACGGACTCAAGCTTGACTTCCTTCCCTTTTATATCTATGCGGGGGCAAGCGCGGTTCCCATGCTTGGCCTTGCCATGGGGACACTCAAGGCATCCGGCAAGGACCTGAAGAAACTCCGGGGAATCCTTGGGGCGAATCCCATCGGTGAGCTGGCCGAGCACGGGAAGAATGCTTCTTCCCTGGAAAAGCTCTATGACGAGATGGCAGCCGGCGTGAAATGGGTGAAGGAACATGCGCCGGGAGTGAAGACGATTTTTGTCCGGAGCGATGTGTTCAGCCGGGGCGGCTCCAATGATGTCCAGGAGGCGGCCTATACCCTTTCCATGGCGGTATCCTATCTCCGGGCGCTTCTGGAGCGCGGCATCGGCATCGACGATGCTGCGAAGCAGATTGCCTTCGGCTTCTCCATGGGGGCGAACTTCTTCCTGCAGATTGCGAAGCTCCGCGCACTCAGGCCTATCTGGGCGCAGATTGTGGAAGCGTTTGGCGGAAGCAAGGATGCGCAGCGCATGTACATCCATGCAAAGCCTGCCCTTTTCTTCAAGACGGTATATGATCCCTATGTCAACATGCTCCGCAACACCACGGAGATTTTCTCCGGTGTCGTGGGAGGGCTGGATTCCTTCGAGAGCAGCCCCTTCGATGAGCCCATCCGCAAGGGAGATGAGTTCTCCCGCCGCATTGCCCGCAACGTGCAGATCATCCTGCAGGAGGAGTTCGGGCTTCTGCAGCCCATTGACCCGGCGGGCGGCTCCTGGGCCGTGGAAACCCTCACCAAGCAGATGAGGGAAAAGATCTGGCAGGAGTTCCAGTCTATCGAGGCGAAGGGCGGCATTGTCAAGGCCTTGCAGGAAGGCTATCCCCAGGAAGCCATTTCCACGGTGCTGGAGTCCCGCTTCAAGGCCGCAGAGTTGCGCCGTGACCGCATTGTGGGCAACAACATGTACCCGAACATGACGGAGCAGCTCCTCGATCCCCGTGCGGAAGATGTGGAGGAGATCAAGAAGCAGCGCAAGGCGGATGTGGAGGCCTATCTTTCCGACATCGACGAGGCATTCAAGTCCGAGAAGCTGAAGGCTCTCCGGGAAGCCGGGGAAGGTATGGTGGATGCGGCCATCCAGGCTGCGCAGGCAGGAGCGACCATCGCCGAAATCGCACAGGCCCTTCATGAGGGCAGCCGGGAGGCAGAGCAGGTTGCCCCGATTGCACCCCATCGCTGGAGCGAGCGTTTTGAGGCCCTGCGCAAGATCACGGAGAACTACAAGGCGGAAAAGGATGACAATGTGAAGATCTTCCTTGCCAATATGGGACCCATCCCGCAGCACAAGGCCCGCGCAGACTTCACCACGGGATTCCTGCAGGTGGGCGCCTTCGAGGTGCTTGGGAACAACGGGTTCCCCACGGTGGACGAAGCTGCCGCCGCAGCCAAGGAATCCGGCGCCGATGCGGTGGTCATTTGCTCTACGGATGCCACCTATCCCGAGATTGTCCCGGCACTTGCGCCAAAGCTTCATGAGGCGCTTCCGCAGGCAACTGTGTTCCTGGCAGGCGCCGCGCCGGCAGACCTTGTGGAGACTTACAACAAGGCGGGCATTGACGAGTATATCTCCGTCCGCGCAAACTGCTACAAGATCCTGCAGCTCTTGCAGAAGAAGAAAGGGATGATCGCATAATGGCAAACTACAAAAGCCCTGATTTCACGAAAATGAGCCTGCAGGATGCGCCAGCCTCGGATGCAAAAGAGTGGAGGAAGCTCTTCGAGGCGCAGGCCGGTGCGGGATTTGACGCCCTCACGAAGCGCACCATGGAGCATATTCCCGTGAAACCCTTCTACAATCACGAGGAATACGACCACATGAACCACCTGGATTTCGCCAGCGGCATCCCGCCATGCCTGCGCGGACCCTATTCCACCATGTATGTCTTCCGTCCCTGGACGGTGCGCCAGTACGCGGGCTTTTCCACGGCAGAGGAATCCAATGCTTTCTATCGCAGGAATCTGGCCGCAGGGCAGAAGGGTCTTTCCATTGCCTTTGACCTTCCGACCCATCGCGGATATGATGCGGACAATCCCCGCGTGGTGGGCGATGTGGGAAAGGCGGGCGTGTCCGTCTGCTCCATGCTGGACATGAACATCCTGTTCTCCGGTATCCCCCTTGACCAGATGTCCGTCTCCATGACCATGAACGGCGCAGTGCTGCCGATTCTCGCCTTCTTCATCCAGTCCGGCGTTGAGCAGGGAGTGGACAAGAAGATCATGGCGGGCACGATCCAGAACGATATCCTGAAGGAGTTCATGGTGCGCAACACCTACATCTACCCGCCGGATATGTCCATGCGCATCATCGGCGATATTTTCGAGTACACCACCAAGTACATGCCGAAGTTCAACAGCATCTCCATCTCCGGCTACCACATGCAGGAGGCCGGGGCGCCGGCGG
>CACYDT010000158.1 GCA_902773295.1 uncultured Veillonellaceae bacterium
ACGGGAATCTACGCTTGGGGAGAGCGTGTAAGACGGAACGGCTACGGTCGTGCCGCAGTGCTCAGCGAACCAAGAATCCCTTGGCTTCAGCCATGGGGAGTGTCAATGTAATTGGCGAAGAAGCTTTTGGAATCCGTGATCTCGGCACCGATATTGGCCATATCCCTCAGATTGCTTTCCTGGATTTCCGGCGTTTTGGAAGATGTGCAGTCGCTCAGGACGGTGACTTCGTAATCCAGAGAAATGCAGAAAAGGAGGACTTGACAAGGCGGCTCTGTCCGTGCTAGAATCTAGAATCAAGCACAACAATCAAGAAACCGTTGACGCGGAGATAACGGCAATGATGCCTTGACAGAGAGCCCGCGATGCTGAGAGCCGGGCAAGAAACAAGTTGTCAAATGGACCGCTGAGGGTGCAGTCAAATGTGGCTTGCCACAGAGTATTCTGCAACGTGGGGGCATACGTCAGTTGCCGGGGATATGCAGGTATCCCGCAGAGGGCACGGGTCATGCCGTGAAGACAAGGTGGCACCGCGGGTTGCGCCGGATATGCGCTATTCGTCCTTGGCAGAGGTATTTTTCTGCCGGGGACGTTTTTATTTTGGGCAGTTTCTTTCATGAAATTCCCTGGCAGAACGTTTTCTGTTCGATGATGGAGGGGATTGCTGTGAAGATTTTGCCGGGAATTGACGAGGCAAGGAGAGTGCAGGCAACGGGAATTTATGATGTGCTTCCCGTCAGCTGCGAAATCCTGTCGGATTTCATCACGCCCATCGAGGCGCTGCGGATTCTGAAGAATGCGTCCAGTCATTGCTATTTGCTGGAATCTGCCCAGTCCAGCGATAAATGGGGCAGGTATACCTTCCTTGGGTTTGATCCCAAAATGGAGATTACCTGCATCAACGGGATCTTGCGGGCGGGGGATGTGACGATGGAGACGCGGAATCCATCGGAATATATCCGAAAAATTCTGTCTACTTATAGAAGCCCGCATTTTGAAGGGCTTCCCACCTTTACGGGAGGGCTGGTAGGGTATTTCTCTTTTGATTTCCTGGGATACAGCGAGCCGAGCACCCGCTGTGATGCAGAGGATACCGAAGCCTTCAAGGATGTGGACCTGATGCTGTTCGACAAGGTCATTGCCTTTGACCATGTCCGCCAGAAAATCATACTCATCGTGAATATCCCGCTGGAACATCTTGAGGACGCCTATGTGGGGGCGGCCGAGGAACTGAAGCGGCTGGCATCCCTGCTCCGTTGCGGCAGCAAGGGGGATGAGCCCGGCGGCCATCTGCTCGGCGAGGTGACCCCGCTCTTCGGGAAAGAGGAATTCTGCCGTATGGTGGAGAAGGCCAAGTTCCATATCCGGGAAGGGGATATCTTCCAGATCGTCCTTTCCAACCGTTTGAGCGCCCCGTTCCGGGGAAGCCTGCTGAACACCTATCGCATGCTCCGCACCATCAATCCGTCGCCGTACATGTTCTACTTCTCCGGGACGGATGTGGAGGTGGCGGGAGCCTCGCCGGAAACCCTCGTGAAACTGGAAGACGGCGTGCTCCATACCTTCCCGTTGGCAGGAACGCGGCCAAGGGGGCGGAATGACGAGGAAGACAAGGCGCTGGAGAAAGAGCTCCTGGCAGACGAGAAGGAACTGGCAGAGCATAATATGCTGGTAGACCTGGGGCGGAACGATCTTGGGAAGATCAGCGCCTTCGGTACGGTCGAGGTGGAAAAACTGCATTCCATTGAGCGCTTTTCCCATGTCATGCATATCGGCTCCACTGTGCGCGGGGAAATCGCAGAAGAATATGATGCCCTGGATGCCATTGGGGCGGTGCTGCCGGCCGGGACGCTTTCCGGCGCTCCCAAGATCCGCGCCTGCCAGCTCATCGGGGAACTGGAGAAGAACAAGCGAGGTATCTACGGCGGTGCAATCGGCTATATTGATTTCACCGGAAATATGGATACCTGCATTGCCATCCGCATTGCGTACAAGAAGAACGGCAAAGTATTCGTGAGGAGCGGGGCCGGCATCGTGGCGGATTCCGTTCCCGAGAAGGAATACGAGGAGTGCATCAACAAGGCGAAAGCTGTCGTCCATGCACTCGAGATGGCAGAAGAAGCGGAATAGCAGGAAAGTGGCGTCCCCCACAATCTTCAGCGTTGGGGGACGCCTTTTGTTTCATGGGAACAGGTTGACATTTTGGCAGGATTTGCTAAAATAATAGTTGCTTATATCAACTACATCCTTCGAGGTGATGATTTATGGATGACATGAATATCAGTCGATGCTTTTCCGTGTTGCATCGGCGTTCCCAGCTTTTCGTGACGGCTGCTTGCGAGCGCCTGCAGCTCACCTATTCGGAATACGTGCTTCTCATGCGGGTGTTTGCCGTGGAAGGCCTCAGCCAGGACGAGCTTGCCGCCTGCCTTTTCATGGACAAGGCCATTGTTACCCGCTCTGTCGCCCTGCTGGAAAAGAAAGGGATGATCCAGCGGGCAACGGACAGCACGGATCGCCGGGTCAGGCATATCTACCCTACGGAGCGGGCAAAAGCGGAGAAGGAGTATCTGGAAAGCATCATCTATACATGGGTGGATTATTTGCAGCAGGACATGACAGCGAAGGAAATCGACGCCATGACCAAGGGCTTCCTTCTGGCAACGGAACGGGCGGGCAGGGCGAATATCGCGGAGCTTGTGCGGAAACTCCCCGTGAAAGGAGACGATTCTCATGGAGCATATCCTGAAAGCCATTAGGAAATCCTGCGGGCACTGCTGGAGGAAGGGCTTGGCTCTTTCGTGCACCTGCCTTCTTCTCGTTGCAAGCGGCTGCGGCAGGGAGGAGGAAGCTCCTTTGAAACCGCCCTTTGTGAAGACGCAGCGGGCAGGAGGGGTAGAGCAGCAAAGTGTCGGTGTCTATGCGGGCAGCGTCAAGGCACGCCACGAGGCGAAGCTCTCCTTCCAGGCGGGCGGTCAGATCCTTTCCCGCAATGTCCAGATGGGAAGCCGTGTCCAGGCAGGGGATGTGCTCATGATCATCAACCCCAGGGATGTCTTGCAGCAGGCGAACCAAGGAGATGCACAGGTAGCGTCTGCCCGTGCCCAGATGGATCTCGCCCAGGCAAATCTTCTGCGATATACACAGCTTTACCAAGAGGAAGCGGTTCCTGCGGCAGTTCTTGATCAGTACCAGACGAACTATGATGCGGCCTTCGCTGCCTATCAGAGCGCTCTGGCGCAGGCAGCACAGGCGCATAATTCCTTGGGGTACACGGAGCTTCGCGCACCGGCGGAAGGCGTCATTTCTGCGGTCAATGCAGAGGAAGGGCAGGTAGTTCCTGCAGGGCAGGCCGTGCTCGTGCTTTCGCGCACGGATGAGCTGGAAGTGGAGATGGACGTGCCGGAGAACCGTTTGGCTGCGGTTCCTGTGGGACGTCATGTAACGGCAAGCTTCTGGGCGCTTTCCGGAAGTGCGGAAGGCATCGTGCGCGAGGTATCGCCCATGGCAGATGCTGTCTCACGCACCTACCGGGTACGCATTTCCCTTCCGAGTCCCCCGGAGGGCATGGAGCTCGGCATGACGGCATCGGTGGAAGTTCCGGAGGCGGGGATGGAAAATGCAGGGGACAGTGTCGTGCTTCCGCTGTCCGCCATTTATCAATCCGGCGACACGCCGCAGGTCTGGGTGGTGCAGGAACATGCCGTCCATCTCCAGCCGGTGCGGGTGTCTGTCCTGAACAAGGACGAGGCAGCTGTGCAGGGGGTGGAGCGGGGAGCCCTCGTGGTCGTTGCCGGGACACACAAGCTTCGGGAAGGCCAGCAGGTCCGCACGGAGGAAGATGAGCCATGAGGAATCTTACGGAAATATCCCTGAAGAACCGGGCGCTTGTCTGGTATTTCATCATCATGACAGCGATCGGCGGCATCTTTTCCTATGGGAAGCTCGGCCGTATGGAGGATCCCGGGTTCACCATACGGCAGATGGTCGTGACGGCATCATGGCCGGGGGCATCCGCACGGCAGATGGAAGAACAGGTCACGGACAAGCTGGAAAAGAAACTTCAGGATACGCCGGGGCTGGACTATATCAAAAGCGAGTCCCGCGCAGGGACGACCGTGATCTTTGTGAATCTTTCGGATACCATAGACAAGGAGGAGATCCGGCCCACATGGCGCGATGTGCGCAATTTCTGCGAGGACATCAAAAAGGACCTGCCGGAGGGAGTCTATGGCCCCTATTACAATGACCGGTTCGATGATGTCTTCGGTTCCGTTTATGCCATCACGGGGGACGGCTTTTCCTATGAGGAAATGCGGGCTGCGGCGGAAAAGGCGCGCCGGCTCCTGCTCAGTGTGCCGGATGTGCAAAAAGCCGAGCTCATCGGGGAACAGGAAGAAAAGGTCTATGTGGAAGTGGAGAATGCGCGGCTGGCGGAGCTCGGCATTCCGCCGCAGGCCATCAGCGATGCCCTGCATTCCCAGAACCGGATGACCCCGGCGGGAAGCGTGGAGACAGCGTCCGACAATGTCCGCTTGCGCGTGACGGGCATCTTCGACGATGTGGATTCCATCCGGGACATGCCCATTGCGGCGAATGGACGCGTTTTCCGGTTGGGGGATATTGCCGAAGTGGAACGCCGTTTCGTGGAGCCGGCAGAACCCAAGATGTTCTTCAATGGCGAACCGGCCATTGGCATTGCCGTTTCCATGGAAGACGGCGGCAACATCCTGACGCTCGGAAAAGCGCTCCGCTCCATGATGGGGGAAATCCAGGAAGACTTGCCTCTTGGCTTGGAAATCCATCAGGTTTCCGATCAGCCGCAGGTGGTAGACAATTCCATACGTGACTTTATAAAGACACTGACAGAAGCGATTGTCATTGTCCTGGCTGTGAGTTTCTTTTCCTTGGGGCTTCGGACCGGCCTCGTGGTCGCGGGATGTATCCCTCTTGTGCTGGCCGGTGTTTTTGTGTTCATGTACATGGCAGGCATTGACCTCCATAAGGTATCCCTGGGGGCCTTGATCATTTCTCTGGGCTTGCTCGTGGATGATGCCATCATTGCGGTGGAGATGATGAGCGTGCAGCTGGAACGGGGGCTTGGACGTTTCGAGGCGGCCTGTTTTGCCTTCCGTGCCACAGCAAAGCCCATGCTCACGGGAACCCTCATCACTTGTGCGGGGTTCATTCCCGTAGCTTTTTCCAAGGGGATGGCCAGCGAGTTCTGCAGTGCGCTGTTCCCGGTCATTGCCTGTGCCTTGCTCCTTTCCTGGGTGGTGTCCGTCATGGTGGCCCCGCTCTACGGCTATTCACTGATTCGAGTGGAGGGGAAGAAGGCAGAAACATCCGGGGAAAACTGGTTCTACCGATGGTTCCGGAAACTTCTGGGATGGTTTCTCCATCACAGGAGGCTGGTCCTTTCGGGAACGGCAGCGCTCTTCCTCCTGTCTCTCTGGGGCATGAAGTTCGTCCGGCAGGAATTCTTCCCGCCTTCCCTGCGACCGGAAATCCTCGTGGAAATGCGGCTTCCCCAGGGATCGTCCGTAGCGGCCTCCCAAGCGGAGGCAGATCGTATGGCAGAGTTCCTGGATGCCCATCGGGAGGATCTGGCCAATTACAGCTATTATGTCGGGGTAGGCGCCCCACGCTTTGTCCTGACATTGGAACCCGTGTTGCGTCAGGACAATTTCGCGCAATTTGTCATCGTTGCCAGGGATACGGCGGCGAGGGAGCGCCTTGCGGCAGAATTGCAGCGTGCGCTGGACCGGGACTTTCCCAATGTGCGCGGCAGCCTCAAGTTCATCCAGACGGGGCCGCCTTCCGATGCGCCCATCATGCTTCGGGTCTCCGGCTATGACGAGGACCGGGTCCGCACCTTGGCAAAGGAAGTGGCAGAACGCATAGCAGAGGACAGCAATGCCTGCAATATCTTCCTCGACTGGAACGAGAAAAGCAAGATTCTCCATTTGGAACTGGACCAGGACAAGCTTCGCGCCATGGGCGTGACAAGCCAGTCCGTGGCGCAGATGCTCTATACGGAGATTACGGGGGCTTCGGCGGCACAGTTCTATGCGGGAGATCGCACCATCGACATCGACCTCCGCATGGCGGCAGAAGACCGCCGGGATCTTGCGAAGCTCAGGCATCTCCCCGTTTATCTTGGGTCTGCCGGTTATGTGCCGTTGGAGCAAATTGCGAAGATTTCCCTGGAGGCGGAAGACGGTTTGATCAAGCGCAGGGATCTCAGACCGACCATCACGGTTCAGGCAGACATCCGGAGCGGTACCGCGAACGATGCGACGGCAAAAGCATACCGGGCGGTCGAGGATCTTCGCAGGAACCTTCCTTTGGGATACAGCATCGAAGTGGACGGTGCCTTGGAGAGCAGCAAGAAAGCGGCAGGGCATCTGGCGGTTCCCATCCCTGCTATGGTCTTCCTCATCATGACGCTTCTCATGTTCCAGCTTCGGAGTGCCAAGGACATGCTCCTGACCCTTCTGACAGCGCCGCTGGGATTGATCGGGGTTGCCTGCGGTATGCTGCTGCTGGGCGAATCCATGGGATTCGTGGCAGAGCTTGGCATTCTTGCGCTGTTCGGCATGATCATCCGCAATTCTGTCATCCTCATTGATCAGATACAGAAACATATCGCTGCCGGGGAAAGCCCCTGGGATGCCATTGTGGATTCTGCTGTTCTGCGCTTCCGCCCCATCATGCTCACGGCGGCTGCCGCCATTCTCGGCATGCTGCCCCTCATGGCAAGCACCTTCTGGGGCCCCATGGCCGTTGCCATTGCCAGCGGCCTTCTGGTGGCAACGGTGCTGACCCTTCTGGTCCTGCCTGCGATGTATGCGGTGGCCTATGGGATCGGGAAAGAGTGAGGCAGTCGTTCACACCCAAAAAACTGCTGTTCGCTCCAATGATATTGATTTTTCTTTTGAGGCAAGATACAATGATGTCGGGGTCAAAAGCCCATATTCCTAGCGACATCTGAGAAAAAATGCGGTATAATAGCAGTAAGGAAAAACACCGCAGGAG
>CACYDT010000159.1 GCA_902773295.1 uncultured Veillonellaceae bacterium
CCTTGCCTTTGGCTATGTCTTTCCCGCTACCGGGCAGACTCCGGACTTTCACCGGTTAGAAACGTGCGCCGCCGGGCGCACCAAAAAGCCGGTGTCCCATACACATGGAACACCGGCCGGATCTCCGGGATATCGTTGTCAGAGCAGATACCGCAGATATACATAAACCGTAGAAAGGACAATGGTCAGCAGCATGACGGGGAAACCCACCTTGAAGTATTTCATGAAGGTGATGTGCACGCCGCGCTCGGCCGCCAACCCGGCCACAATGAGATTCGCGGAAGCGCCCACGAGGGTGCCGTTGCCGCCGAGGCAGGCACCAAGAGCAAGACTCCACCAAACAGGGTCGAGATTCGACACGCCCATGGCTCCCATGTTCTGGATCAGAGGAATCATCGTTGCCACGAAGGGAATATTGTCCAGAACCGAGGACACGATAGCGCTGAGCCAGAGCACCAAGAGAGATGTCATCGTGACATCGCCGCCCGTGAGCTCCACAGCCTTCTGGGCAAGGGAGCCGATGATGCCCGTCTCAATGAGGCCGCCTACCGCGATGAAGAGACCGATGAAGAAGAAAATGGTCGCCCACTCCACGGACTTCATAGCGGACTCCACCAGATGATGGCTGCCTCCCGCAAGAAGGAGCAGCAGGAACGCGCCCGTAAGAGCCATGAGAGAAGACTCGATATGGGTGATGGAATGGGTGAAGAACCCGAGAATCGTAAGTCCCAGGACGAAGAGCGCACGGCGCAGGAGCTTCTTGTCCTTGAGCGCCTTGCCGGCATCCATTTTCATGACTTCCGCCTGAAGTTCCGGCTTGGTCTTGAGGCTGTTCTTGTAGACGAATTCCATGATGAAGATCACGATAATCATGTTGATGATGGCAATGGGTGCAAGGTTCTCGATGAAAGCCATGAAGGTGAGCTCCTTGACGGCACTGCCGATCATGATATTCGGCGGGTCGCCGATGAGGGTCGCCGTGCCGCCGATGTTCGACGCAAGGATCTGCGTGAGCAGGAAGGGCATGGGCTTCAGATGAAGCTTCTGCGTGATGCTGAAGGTCACCGGCACCATGAGCAGCACCGTCGTCACATTATCAAGAAATGCCGAGAAGACCGCCGTGATGACAGCAAGATAGGTCAAAAGCTTCTTCGGCTCCGCGTTGGCCTTCTTCGCCGCCCAAATGGCAACGAAGTCGAAAAGCCCCGTATGGCTCGTAACACCCACCAAGAGCATCATGCCCACCAGGAGCCCCAAGGTGTTGAAGTCCACATGGTGCAATGCCGTATCGATAGACATGATACCCGCAAGCATCATGATCACCGCGCCCAGCATTGCCGCCACCGTGCGGTGGATCTTCTCCGACACGATCACGGCATACATCAGAACAAACACCGTAGCAGCCAAAACTTCCATAAAAAACATCGCCTCCCAAAAAGAAAAAGTGGTGAAAAAAAAGACAGACGAAGCCTAGTTTGACCAGACTCCGCCAAAATCCCATCTATTCACTTACAAAAATCATATCATAAAACGATTCCCCTTGTCTATAGGCGGCATCAAAGAAATCTATGAATTATAGTTTCTATTCCTGCTTTCCCAGCAGGGAATTGATGTACTGCTGTGCCGTGCGCCCGGAAATGCCCGAATGGCCCATCTCCCAGCGCCTGGCTCCCGCTTCCAGTTCCTCATCCGTCAGGCGGATTTCCGGATGGCGGCGGGCAAGACTCTTCACGATATCGAAATACCCCGCCTGGTCGGGGCGGAAATAGCCGATGGAAAGTCCGAAGCGCTCCGCTAAGGAGAGCTTTTCCTGCACCGTGTCGTTCTGGTGCATATCCTCCTCGAAGGCATCGGGACGGTCCTTCCATGTCTCCCGGATGAGATGGCGACGGTTGCTCGTAGCATAGATGAGCACATTGTCCGGCTTCACCTCAAGACCACCCTCGATGACCGCCTTGAGATACTTGTACTCGATCTCGAACTCCTCGAAGGAAAGATCGTCCATGTAAATGATGAAGCGATAATTGCGGTTCTTGATTTCCGCAATGATGCGGGAAAGATGCTGGAACTCATGCTTGTAGATTTCAATCATGCGAAGCCCCCGATCATAGAACTCGTTCAGAATGGCCTTGATGCTCGTGGACTTGCCCGTGCCCGCATCTCCGTAGAGAAGGACATTGTTCGCCCTCCGGCCGGAGACGAACGCCTCTGTGTTCTCCCGCAGGCGCGCTTTCTGGCTCTCGTAGCCGATGATGTCCGAGAGGCGCATGTCCCCGGTCGTCGTGATGGGCTCCAGCAAACCGCTGCCCTCCGCCGCCCAAGGAGAAATGCGGAATGCCTTGTTGAGGCCGAACATCCCCACGCCGTAGCGGGCATAGAAATCCGTCACGACGCGATACATCGCCTCCGCATCCGACGCTCCCTCGATAGCTGCGCTGAATTCCTGCACCTTGTCGCTCACGCTCTTGTTGTAGATCTGCTCCCGCTTCTCCACCGCCCGGTAATTGCTGATGACGGAAAAGCAGTTGAGCCCCAGAGCCTCTTCCAGCTCCGAGAAATCAAAGGAAAAGAGCTGGCGGAAAATCTCCAGGTCATGCCTTGCGAACTCATTCACACTTCCCTCGCTGCCGCCTGTCTTCTCGCAGACCAGCGTGAAGGGCGCCTCCGTCATGGCCAGCAGGAACGCCAGGTAATTGTGCCAGAGATTCCCGTTGAAGCCATACTTCGTCGCCACATCCAGCAGACGATGGATCTCCTCGAGAACCCTTTCCGCCAATTCCTCCCTCCCCTGCCCTCCCAGACGGAAGGACCGGCAAATATCCGCCAAGCGGAGCAGAATACTGTCTCCGCCGATATTCCTGTAAATGATGAGCTTCGATGTCAAACGATACATAGCCTCAACTCCCTTCCCGTCCATTATACTGCCACTCACCGGATTTCGCCATAGGCGAAATCGTTCCGATTTTCTGCAGCAAAGAGAGTTCTTCTAATTTAGAAAAAAATTAGAATTATTTTTCATGTGTGAGAAGGATTTTTGTCCACTCATAGAGAATATAGAAACTAAAGAAAAACCCACGCAGGATATGCGTGGAGAAAAAGAACTGCATGAGGAGGTGCTGTAATTTTGATTGCATGGAACAGAATCATCACGGAGCAAGATACCCGTATCTTCATCGGCTACAGCCTGCGGGGAAGCATGGAATGCGACGGGCGCCTGCGCTACGACCGGGGAACGCACACGGTCAAGGTTCTCCGGCTGGCCCATGGGGCAGGACGCTACGAGACAGAGCGCCTGGCAGAGCCCATCTGCCGCCAGATCGAGGCCGGAGGGCTGAACTGGCAGATCTCCTGCCTGTCCTACGACGGCTTCCCGCCGGAAAAGTCCTGACATTTGTTTCATTGCCGTATGTGGATATGCGGCCTTGAAAAAAGCGCCGTGCATGGCATTTCCCTTGCACGGCGCTTTCCGTTGGCAAGATTCCTCCTGCGACAGAAAGCCCAGGCCGTTGACACTCCCCACCGTTCGTCTAAAAACTCCCCCCTCCGTGTCCAATTTTACTATGAAAAATTAGCGAATCAATCCCGCAAAGGGCGCAGATGAGCTTAGTTTTCGTGTAAGGGCGTAGTGCGAAACACTCCATGCAGAGTTCACGGGCAGCACTTTTCCTATTGTTGGGGAACCGTATGGTAACGTTGGGGCGTGTTTCAAAAGGTGTCATTTTCGGTTGACAGATCTTTGGGCACGTTGCAGGGCGAAAATCCTTGTCAGGAAAGGACTGAGGCC
>CACYDT010000160.1 GCA_902773295.1 uncultured Veillonellaceae bacterium
CCTTGCCTTTGGCTATGTCTTTCCCGCTACCGGGCAGACTCCGGACTTTCACCGGTTAGAAACGTGCGCCGCCGGGCGCACCAAAAAAGAAACCCTCCCGGGCCAAAACCCGGGAAGGTTTCTTCTATCATAAAACTTACGCAAAGAGCCCGACAGCATAGCCCACGATGCCGATGGCAAAGAGGCCGACGATGATAAGCAGCGGGTTCATTCCTTTCTTCAGAAGGTACATGCAGGCGAAGGTCATGAGGAGGGGAACAATGCTCGGCATGAGGCTGTCGAGAATGCTCTGGAGCGTCGTCACCACATGCTCGCCGGCGCTGTTGTCATACTCGGAGAGAACCAGCGGCATATTGACCGAGGTCCATTTCGCCACGAGGGCGCCCATGACCAGAAGACCCAGAACCGAGGATCCTTCCGTGAGATAGCGCATCTTGTTGCCGCCCATCTCATCGACGAGCTCCGTGCCCTTGTCATAGCCATACATGACACCGTACCAGTTGGTCAGGAGACGGATCACATTGAACGCAACGAAGAAAATCAGCGGGCCGATGATGCTGCCCGTGAGGGCGATGCCGGCGCCGAGAGCCGCGAGAACCGGACGAAGCGTGCCCCAGAAAATCGGGTCGCCGACACCGGCCAGAGGACCGATCAGACCTACTTTCACGCCGGAGAGAGTACCTTCGCTGATGTCAGCGCCGTTGGCCTTCTTCTCCTCCATAGCGGCGATGATGCCCATGATGGGAGTCGCGAGGAACGGCTGCGTGTTGAAGAATTCCAGATGGCGCTTCAACGAACGCTTGTACTCCGCCGGATCATCCTTGTAGAGCTTTTTGAGAGCCGGAATCAGGGAAACGCAGAAGCCGATGGCCTGCATACGCTCGAAGTTGAAGGAACCCAACAGGAAGTTGGAGCGGATGAATATGGAAACGAGATCGCTTTTCGTTAACTGCTTTGTTGACATTTTCCTGCCTCCTTCTTACATGAGATCCGAGTCATCGATATCATCCAGAGCACTGCCGGAAGAACCGCCGGCGGCTGCAGTGTTGAGCTCGCGCTCAAGGCCCTTGATGTGGAAATACGCGCAGATCAGGCCGATAGCACCGAAACCGATGAGGTTGATATCCGTGAACACGGCGAGGAGGAAGCCCAAGAAGAAATATGGCATGAGGGATTTCGCGTTCATCATGTTGATGACCATCGCATAACCTACAACGACAATGAAACCTCCGGAAACCTGAAGACCGCGAGTGATGACCTCGGGGATGGAGTTCAGCATGGCATTGACCGTGTCTGTGCCCGCAACAATAGCAACGAGCGCTGCTGGAACGGCAACGCGGATGCCCTGCAGGAGCAAACCGCCAAGATGGCACATCTCGATGCCGAACGCATTGCCATTGTCAGCGAACTTGTCCGCCAGATGCTGGAAGAAAACGGTGATGGTACGAACGAAAATCGTGAGAACCTGGCCGGCAGCGGCAAGGGGCACGGCCAACGCGATACCTGCGCCGATGCTTTGGTGGCCAACGATAACGAGGATTGCGGAAACGACAGAGGCAAGAGCCGCGTCAGGCGCCATCGCCGCGCCGACGTTCATCCAGCCCAAGGCCAGCATCTCAAGCGTACCGCCAAGGATAATACCGGTTGTCACATCGCCAAGGACAAGTCCGACAAGCGTACATGCCACCAAGGGACGATGGAACTGTGCTTCGTCGAGGACGGATGCCATGCCGGCAACCATCGCCACGACAATCAGCAGAATGAATTGCATGGATGTCATTGTGTATTACACTCCTTTTCCTAAGGGTATCAGCGCGCCGGCTCGCCTCTTGAGCATCGAACCAGCGCACCGAGATATTTCGGAACTGTCCATAAATAAATTCTAGATTTGACTTGTCTACATCTCCATATGCGTCGTTGTCGTTAGTCGACATAGCACCGCTATGCCTCCTTCCTCCGCCAGGCCTATGAAGATGTATCCTTCGTCCTATCTTAAAATTTATTTGTTACCAGTTCCTTATGCCAAGCCCTTCGCCTTCAGGGCTTCCATAAGGTCGCCCTTCGGCTCATTCCAAAGCTTGCGAATTTCGACCTCTATGCCCATGTTATGAAGTTCCAAAAGGGACTCAACATCCTTCTTGTTCACGGCAACCGCCTGGGAAATCATCGTGTCGCCGTCCTTGAAGCATTTGCCGCCGAGATTGACGGACTTGAAGGGAATGCCGCCCTTCACGGCACGGAGCACATCCGTGGGGTTCGTAAAGAGAAACAGTGTCTTGAAAGAATCGTACTTCGGATCCTTGTATGCCGCTACGGCCTTATCAACGGGCACAACATATGCCTTGATTCCCGGAGGAGCGACCTGAAGCAGGAGCTTCTTGCGCATCGTGTCCTGCGCTACCTCATCCGAGCAGCACATAATGCGGTTGCAGCCGGTCATCTTCGTCCAGACAGTTGCCACCTGGCCATGAATCAAACGGTCATCAATACGGCAAAATGCAATTTCCATGAGTAAGATCCCCTTTCCAACGACTCAAATAATCTTTACATGATGATTTTATCAAAATCCCGCAGAAATCCAACTGAAATCTGTCATTACTTTCTGATAAGATACATGACATTTGTCACTATCATCAGAATTCGGAATGTGTATCTATGCCGCATCCCATCCAGAATTCTTCTATAAGTCAACCACATCCATCAACTATATGAGCTTGCGCCTTTCGGCTTCTTCCACAAAGGCATCATAGAGTTCCATTGCCCGTGCATGGTTCTCCCGGATATAGGCCAGCTGCGCCTCGCGCTCCTCTTCCGGCCCGTCCAGATAGGCATGGCCTGCCATCTCCAATGCCTTGGCTTCTGCGGAAAGAAGATTCCCTCCCATGGAGAGGGACGTGGATTTCAGCGCATGTACATGGGTGGTGTAGTCCTCCCAGTTCCCTGCCTCGAACTCCTCTGCCAGCTGTTTCTGAACGGCTTCCTTTCTCTGGCAGAACATCTCCAAGAACTTCCGGTACATTTCCTCCGAGCCGCCACTGTACTGCATACCCGTTTCCATGTCGATATGCATGATCTCCGGCGGTTCCGCCGCCTCGGAACCCGCAGCCGGCTCCGGACCCACATCCGGGATTGGCTCCGGCTCCGGTGTTTTCCCGCTCCCGGCCGTTGCCGGCAAGACCTTCTCCGGCGGGAGATACTGCTGGAGCATGCGTTCCAGCGCCTTGCTGTCCACCGGCTTGGAAAGATAGTCCGTAAATCCCTTCTTGAGGAACATCTCCCGTACGCCGGAAATCGCATTGGCCGTAAGAGCGATGATAGGCACATCCTGACACTTGCTGTCCTTCATGGCCTTGGCCCGTTCCAATGTTTCGATGCCATCCATGCCCGGCATCATATGATCGAGGAAAATCACATCGTAACGCTGCTCCGCAATCTTCTCCAGGCAGTCCTGCCCACTCATGCTTCGCGTCACTTGGATTTCCGTATTCTTCAGCAGATTTTCCACCACAAAGAGATTCATCTCATTGTCATCCACCACAAGGACTTTGGCCTCCGGCGCCACGAAGCTCTCATGATAGCTCTTCTGCTGATGGACGAACGCCTCCGCTCTGGCGCGAAAATCACCGACAGCCTCATAATGCTCCAGCTTCTGCGGCAGGACGATGGTGAAATCGCTTCCCTTCCCGTACTCGCTCTTGACCTTGAGTTCCCCGTTCATTATGCGCACGAGCTTCAGCGTGATGGAAAGCCCCAGGCCCGTCCCCTCCACATTGCGGTTCCTCTTGATGTCCAGGCGCTCAAACTGGGAAAAGAGCTTCCCCATGTCCTCCTCCCTGATGCCGATTCCCGTATCTATGGAGCCGAACTGCATAAGGGCACTGCCGTCAGGCATCTGCTTCCAAGTCACACGGAAGGTGACGCTGCCCGTTTCCGTGTATTTCACTGCATTATTCAATATGTTCACAATGACCTGGCGGACACGCACTTCATCGCCATAGAGGGCATCCGGCACGGTCTCGTCCACCTCGATATGGAAATCAAGACCCTTTTTCTCCGCCTTGAACCGCACCATATTGAAGATGTCATTGAGAACAGAGCTCAGGGAGTAGGGAGCCTCCACAATCTCCATCTTGCCGGACTCGATCTTGGAAAAATCCAGAATGTCATTGATCAGGGAGAGAAGCGTCTCGCTGGCGCTCTTCACATTCCAAGCATACCCCCGGATGGGCGAATTCTCCGCTGACTCCCGAAGGATCATCTCGTTCATGCCGAGAACCGCATTGAGGGGTGTCCGTATCTCATGGCTCATGTTGGCGAGGAACTCGCTCTTGGCCTGATTGGCGCGATCCGCCTCCTTTTTCGCCTCCCTGAGTTCATCGCTCTCCGACGCCTTGAGCTCCGCCGTAAAGGAGTACAAGGTAAATACGCCGAACAGCAAGAGAATCAACCAGAACACCCAAAGAACCAGTCTGTGGATATGGCTCACATTGGAAACGATGGGATCCCATTCCGCATAGCCCACGAGAATCATGCCATAGGCAATCTCCGCCCCGAAAACGGCGTAGTCTTCATCAATATCCTTGGAATAAATGGCTGCCGCATGCTCCGAGGAAAGCCTCTCCAAGATCTCATCGATTCCCCTGGGAGCCGCCTGTGCCTCATCGTAAAATCTGTCTCCCGGCCCAAAGCCTTCATAGGGGACAATGAGCCTGCCCGTCTCCTGATCGCAAATGAGGATATGCTCACCCACATCCCCCTCAAAACGACCGCTATCCTCTCGCAGAGCGCTTTCATCATAAACTTTATAAAGTATCTGTCTTACATTCTCCCCATAGATGACCGGTACGCTCATCACCAAGCCAAGACCTTCATAATGCCGGATGATGGAAGCTCCGGCAGAGGAGAGAGCCATTTGCTTTCGAACAGTGTCCGGTAACGGGATTCCTGCCACCGTCCTTCCGGACACATCCAAAATCCCTGCCTGTACGCCCGGCTCGGCTCCCGGAATCGCCGCAGCCAATGCTTCCGCAGATGTTGCGCCATCGGTCAGCAAACGGGCAGCGCGGCTCATATGGCTGAGTTCCCCGAGAAAACGTTCCCGTACCATCTGTGCCGTCGTTGCCGCTTGGCGGGCTACCAGGGTTTCCATTTCGGAATCCAGCAATGCCTCCATCCGGTTCATTACCAGAAGGCCGATCAGAATCAAAAGCGCTAGGAAACCGAGGAACTGGCTCACCAACTTCATCGCAAAGCGGAACGTGTTCTTCCGTTCCTTTCCCGCCTGCTCCACCTGCAAGGCACCATCCAAATCTTCATACAGCCGCTCAGTTGCCAATGAACCTCACCCCCTTGACCAGCCAGTTCATCCGGGAAAGAGACTGGTTGCTGAAGGACTCCCCTGCCCCACAGCGAAGCCCCCCATCCCTGTCATAGATCTCCCCTGCAAATACGAGCTTTCCCTGCAGAATCTCCCAATGTTCCGCCTCAAAAAACGCCCGTTCCCTCGACGTAAGATCCTCCGTTCTCGCAGTGATATCCACAGTTCTGTCCAGGCATGTCGCCCAATAAGCAGCATGGTCGAAATGACGGGAATACTGCCGCAGCATGTTGGAATATGCCTTTTTCCAGTCCACGGCAATTGCCGCCATGCCGTACCGGCTGGAAGGATAAGTGCCATAAAGGGAAATGAAATAGATTCCCGCCCGATCCGCAGCCAGCGGCAGAGTATCACCATCCTGCATATAACCAAGGACATCCACCGAGGCGGCCTTGAAATCCCAGACAGCACGCTCCCCATTGGCAGGATTTTCCCACCCGCCCGTCCAGGCGAGGAACACCTGGGCATCGGGACGCACCTTTTGGACCCCGAGCGCAAAGGCATTGACGCATTGGTTGAACGCCGGGGCAGTGTATGGAGCCACATAACCGACGCGCCCCGTCTTCGTGCGAAGACCTGCAAGCACCCCCGCCAAGTAGAACGGCTCGATATAGCGAACCGCATATCTGTGGATCTCTGTCTCCGAAGAATCCATCCCTATCCCAAAGAACCTGACGTTAGGATATTCCCTGATAACATCGTTCACCGTATCCAGGGAAGAAATATTCGTCAGGAAAATGACCTTGGCACGCTTTTCCACCAGAGACCGGATCGCCTCACGGCAGGCCGCCACATCCTCGGGAACATTCTCACAAAGCACCAGATCGTATCCCAGAGAATCGCAAGCAGCTTTCATCCCCCGATAATGAGCGCTGTTCCACCCCATGTCCGCCTTCCCTCCGGGAAGGATGAGCCCCACCTGTCTCTGTCCCTTCCATGCCTCCACGCCGAACTGGAAAATGGAAACAACAATAGCAACAAGAAGTACCAATGCCGCGCAGACATTCAGATGAAAAAAACGGCGGGCAAGCAACTCATCTCTCGATACGCTCATCCCTCTTCACCTTCCTCTTCACCTCTGAACTCCAACATATTGGCAGTAATGACAAAGGGAGCATAGATGAAAATATCCATCACAAGGCACACGACCTGCAGGATCCCCCCCATAAAGGATGCGGTTCCCAATGCCCCGCTCAGAAGCAGGGGCATGTTCCAGGAAAAGCCCGCCTTGAAAATCGGCACAATGCCCCAAGAAACAGCGACCCATCCCAGCAGGACATTTGCCAGGGGCGCCATGAGGAACGGTATGAGAAAAAGGGGGTTCAGTACCACCGGCAGGCAGAACATGACAGGCTCATAGATATTGAACAGAAGCGTCGGCAGAGAGAATCTCGATACGCCGCGCCAGGACTCATGTCTGGAAAATACCAAGATGGCAATGGCAAGCCCTTGGACATGCATGGACATGGCCTCGAAAAAGCCGCCGGTAAAGACGCAGGCCGTATCCCCCAACTGGTTGCTGAAGTCGAGGGGGACATAAATGGCCTGCTGGACCAAGGATGCCACACCGTACCCCGGAATCCCAAACCACCAAAGCCCCCATACCGCTGCCTGGTACAAAGCGACCGTCACAGGGTGCTGGAAGAACCCCGCAGGAATCTGCATGACCCACGCCTGTATGGCTGCCCGCAGCTCCTCAAACCCCACAGAGAGAATCATGAGAAAAAGGAGGGTCAGAGCTACAGACAGAACCGGCATGAAATACCGCGCATGGTCTTTCGGTAGGCAATCCGGTACGGGAATGCGGAAACGTTCCATATGGGAGAGCCGGGAAAAAATCCAGGTGGCCAGAAATGCGGTCAGGAATGCAGAAAAAAACCTGCGGGCAGCGAAATAGTCCACGAATTCCCCCTGGACTTCCACGGTCTGGGGCAAAAAAAAGAGGAAGGCCGCCAAAGTGCAAAAAGCCGCCATGACGCGATCCGCGCCCCAGATTCCCGCAAGATTTCCCGCAAGGGACATGGCCAGCGCCATGGAAAGCATTCCATACCCGATGCTGATGATGCGGCGGGCGAGAATCATGGATTGCACCCATGCGCTCTGCCGGTACTCGTCGCCGGAGAGCCCACCCGTCAGCCAAAACCCCAGATTCGCCCCTCCGTCCCCCATGATCGGACTCCATGGATCCAGCACAAGGCTTTCCAGGACGTCCAGGAAGGAGACCGCAAGCAGCAAAGGCATCACCCTGAAAAAGGCCTGGCGGATTGCCCAGAGATATTTGTTCCCATGGCATCGGACCGCAAAAGCCAGAAGACGGCTTCCTCCAAAAACATCCTCATTCTTCATCGCTTATTTCCCCAAACCGTCCAGATCGGCAAAGAGCTCTGCCAGATCCGGGTTATCCAATGCCTTCATCGCTATGGCCTTCCTGGCGCGCTCCACAAGATCCGCCGGGATGAAGGGCTTCTTGATATAGTCGTCCACCCCGAGCATGCCGGCTCGTATGACGGTATTCCGGTCTGCCGCTGCCGTGAGGAAAATCACCGGAAGCTTCTTCCATTCCTCGTGGGAACGTATCATTTCCAATGTCTTGATACCGTCCATACGAGGCATCTGAATATCCAGAAGGATGAGATCCACCCGCAATTTCTTCTGCAACAGGTCAATGCACTTGTAGCCGCTGTCCGCGAGCACGACTTCCACATCCATGCCCGACTCCAGAATGACCTTCGCCATCTGAAGATTCATATCATCATCATCTACTACCATAATAGTAGTTTTTTCCTGATTTTCCATTTCCGTTCATCCTCCCGTTTTGTCCATCAGAATCCTATATTCTTATTCTCTGCTTCTTCTGTATTTCCTTTTTCTCGCGAAAGAAAAGGATTTTGGCGAGGAAGAACGAATTATTATATATGATATGTGGAATTTTTGCGACACCTCAACGACGGAGTGATACCTATGAAAGGTTTATGGCACGTACTCGCCCTGCTGTTCCTTCTTTCCGCATGCTTCGTCCCCGAAGCGGCAGCGGAAGGCAACAGGGATCTCAAGGTAGGATATGTTCCGGGAACCGGCTTTCTGGAAGAGGACAGACCGCAGCACTACCAAGGCTACGGCTATGAATACATGCAGTTCCTCTCCCGTTACGGAAACTGGAACTTCGAATATGTCCCCTGCCGGTCCTGGATGGAATGCGGGGAAAAGCTCCAGTCCGGCGAGATCGACCTGCTTCCCGCCATGCCCGGCGACTACCGAAGCCTTCCCAACACGACCCGGACAGACCATGTAATCGGACGCTACTCCATGGGGCTGATCACGAAGGACGGAAAATCATTGCCCAACATGAGAATCGGCATCCTCCCCTATACAGTCCAAGTTCCGGGACTTCCAAAAGTTGCGGCTGCCGAGGGATTCAGCTACAATCTCGTCCCCTACCCGCTCTATTATGATATGATTGAAGCATTTGAACGGAACGAGCTCGACGGCTATGTCGCCCCCATCCTCGAACCGAACAAAGCCAAAAACGTGCTGGCCGATTTCGATCGCCAATCCTACCGCATGCTCATACGCTCCGACCGGCAGGATCTCCTTGCAGAAATGAATGCCGCCATGGACACCATGCTGACCGACCAGTTCGACATCCGGGAACGCCTGCAGAACAAATACCTGAGATCGGGCGGCGTGCCGCTGATCCTGAGCCGCAACGAACAGGAATACCTCGAGCAAAAAAAGAAGCTCACCACGGTAATCCTCATGCGCGGACAGCCCTACATCCGATGGGAGGACAACGAACCCAAAGGCATCCTGCCGGAAATCATCCACCAGATAGAACGGGATCTTGGCATAAGCATCGATATCCTTCCCACGGAGGATACAGCAGAGGCGCTTCGCTTGGTGCAGATGGGGAAAGTAGACTTCATCACCGACATGATTTGCGACTTCAGCTGGGCAGCAGACAGGAATGTCATTCCCACCCAGTCCTACCTGCAAGTGGAATTCGTCTCACTCTGGCGCCGCGGCACGATGCCGGGCGACACCTCCATCGTTGCCTGCATTGCCGACCACCACTATACCGCAAACTACATCGAGCCACGCTACCCGGAAGACCGTCTCCGCCTGTTCAAGGACATCCATGAGTGCTTCCGCGCCGTAAGCGAAGGCAAAGCAGAGCGCCTCTTTGCCCCCCGCAGTGAAATCCCCTTCCTGACGGAGGCAGAAAATGCCTATAATCTGGAGGCCAGCATGGAGAGCGCCTTCACGGAATCCATCAGTCTCGGGGTTCACATGAATGCAGATCCCCGTCTCTGGCGAATCCTCAACAAAGAAGTCAACCATCTCGATGCTTCCAAGGCTCATAGCCTCCTGAACAATCCCTCGGGCTCCGTTCAGCGTCTCAGCTTTTACTGGATCCTCTATCACTATCCTGCCCATCTCCTCGGACTGATGCTGATCATCATGGGGATCATCGCCGCAATACTCATCTATCGCTCAAAAATGCGCCGCAAGCATTTTGCTGCCGTCCAGAATATCGCCTATACAGATATGCGTTATGACCTTCCGAATCTCCTATGGCTGGAAGAAGAAGCGCCGAAGCATTTTGCCCATATCCGCCAGACAGAGCCGGATGCTATCATTTACGCAGCTATTTTTGCCATGGACAGCAAGACTGCCATCGCCCTGCCTTATGGAAAAGAACTGCTGGAAAAGCAGCTCAAAGACATGGCAGAGCAGATGCAGCAGATGGACTGGGTACTCCTTACAGCGGCAGGCAGCGACAATGGTCATCTCGTCTGCCTCTGCAAAGGGAAAAACGATGCCGAGATTCTCCGCCTTGCCGCCGCAGCCGTAACGAAATACGGCTATATCGAAACACCGGAAGCCCGCATATGGCTCCACATGCAGGCAGGGCTCTGCGCTCTGCAGGATCCGGCCGATCTTCACCATGCCATCGAATGTGCCCATGCCGCAAGCCACGAAGCGGAACGCTCCAACAACCACGTCCAGATGTTCGATGCCGAACTGCAGGAAAAACTCACCTTCGCACAGAAAATCGAGAGCTGCATGGAAAAAGCGCTCAAAGAAGGAGAGTTCCAGACATGGTACCAGCCAAAATACAAGCTCGAGAACCACAAACTCGTGGGAGCCGAAGCGCTCGTCCGCTGGACGAGCAAGGAACTCGGCTTCCTGCCGCCCGGAAAGTTCATCCCTCTCTTCGAAAACAACGGCTTCGTCATCCCGCTGGATCATTACATTCTGGAGTCGGTCTTCCGCTTCCAGAGGAAATGCCTGGATGAGGGCAGGACACTCGTTCCGATTTCCGTCAACCAGTCCCGCCTCCACATGACCGAGGAGAATTATCTGGAGAAAATGAAGAGCCTTGTCTCCAAGTACAAGCTTCCCAAAGGCGTCATCGAACTGGAACTCACGGAGACCGTCTTCGGGGATTTCGACCAGCAGGCACAAAGGGAACAGGCCATCCGCACCATCCACGCATTAAAGGAAATGGGATTCATCATTTCCGTGGATGACTTCGGCTCCGGCTATTCTTCCTACACCCTTCTGAATTACCTTCCCATGGATGTCATGAAGATTGACCGCACCCTCCTCGTAGCATCGGATGATTCCGACCGCATGCGCAGCATCCTCGGAAATATCATCCAACTGGGGCGGCTCCTGAACATGAAGGTGCTCTGCGAAGGCATCGAGAATCGGGAACAGGAACAGCTCCTGCTGGAGCTCGGATGCGAATACGGCCAGGGCTACCTCAACGCAAAGCCCATGCCGGAGAAAGAATACCTCGCCTTCTGGGACGCACATTGAGCTGACAACAAAGAAACGCCGGAACACTATGGCTCCGGCGTTTCTTTATTATTCTTTCTGATAAGAATAGATTGCCGCATTCCTTTCTTTCCAATTGTTTGCGGCGATATAGATTTTCCCGTCCACATAATCGGCATCCTCCAGCTCGATTTCCTGGGGAACCTTCTGCGAAATTGCCAGCGCCCCATCCTTGCCGACGATTTCCAGCCCGCCATATTCCGAGCCTTCCGGCGGGAGCGCGAACATCAGAAGCTCCCCGTCGTGGGCGGCCAGGCCGTTTCCGATGCTGTAGGCTGTTTTTACGCGGAATTTCTTTTTCAGCTCCATATTTTGGTCATAGCGGGTGAACACATAGGTATTCTTGTGCAACGTACATTGCACATATTCCTTGCGAGCAACATCATAGGCCATGGCATAGAAGCTGTTCGGGCACACCTTCTTTTCAAGAACCTTCATGCTATCGGCATCCACCTTGGCATATTCATGCCACTTGGCACCTCCCGTGGCCACATAGATGGCATCCTCCTCCGGCTGGTACGTCAAGGTATTGATATGCCCCAAATCATGGAACTGGTAGGTGCGCTCCCTTGCGAAGGAACCCGGACGAAGCACCATGATGATCTGCGTGGCACGGTCCCCCGTGTCCCATGGGGTTTTCGCCGCCAGCAAAAACCTGTGGCTCGCGGAATTGTAACAGAACCCCTGCACAACATATCCCCTGGGAATAGGAATGCTTGCCTCCAGCCGGAGGGAAGCCGCCTCTGCCGGATGCCAGAAAACAGCACATAAGAGAAATATGAAAGATACTTTACAAAGAAACTTTTTAATTATGGAATTCATTTCATTGCCACCCCTGCATCGGCCAATATTTTTCTGCGCTTTCCGTAATGGGATAGACGAGATCCTTCACATTGGATACCCGCAGGATCTTCCATCTTCCATCTGCGCCTTTCTCCATCTCCAGCTCGAAGAGCAGATTGTCCGCGAGCCTGCCGTAGTCCGTATCCTTGCCATGGACGAGGATGCTGGCGTAAGCCTTGGTTCCCTCTTCCCGGATGCCCGTGCATTCCCCCTCGGCATTCTCCCGGAACTTCTCTGTCTCCCCGCCCAGCCATGTGGCGGGGTTCTCCTCAATGGAACCTGCCGGAGGCGTCTCCGTGAAATATGCCTGGCGGATGCCCTGCAAAAGCCTCAAGGCATAGACGCGATGATCTTTGGCATACTGGCGCATGAATGCCGTATCGTGCCAGAAGAAGAAATCCTCCGGGTACATGGCATGAAGGTTCTCCACCTCCTTCGCCAATTCCTCCGCCCCTTCGTCATAGGCAGCCTCGAAGAGGTTCTCCACATCCACGTACTGCACGAGGAGGGACTCGTCCTTCTCCCGCACGGCCTTTGCCGCCTGGGCAAGGGCATATTCCGGCGTCCGTTCCGAATGGTAGCAATACCCGCTGGCCGCTGCGCCGATCAGCACGACAAGCCCCAGCAGGATGCCGATGGTCTTTTTCATGAGAATCTCCCTTCATTTCGCGAAAAACATCGCATAGTAACCTCTCACAAAGATATAGAGAACAATGATGGGCAGAATATAGGTCACATAGAAGCGGAGCCACTTGGGGAACTTCATGCCTTCGCCCGTATCGACTTCCTTTATGAAATTATTCCAGCCCCAGCCGTAGCGGCTTGTGCAGAAACCAAGATAGACCAAGCTCCCGAGGGGCAGGAGGTTGTTGCTCACCAGGAAATCCTCAAGATCCAGGATGATGGTCCCCTCTCCCAAAGGATGGATATCGCTCCAGAGGTTGAACCCCAGAACGCAGGGCATGGAGAGCAGGATGATGGCAGGGATGCCCCAGCGAATGACGTTCCGGCGCTCCTTCCCCAGAAGCTCCATGAGGGACGCGATGATGTTCTCAAACACCGCAATGACCGTAGACATGGCGGCAAAGGTCATGAAGAGGAAGAAAAGGGAACCCCAGAAGCGCCCCAGGGGCATGTCGTTGAAGACATTGGGAAGCGTCACGAAGAGAAGGTTCGGCCCGCTGCTGGGACTCACGCCAAAACTGAAGCAAGCAGGGAAGATGATGAGCCCCGCCGTGAGGGCAACGAAAGTATCCAGCAGGATGACCAAGACCGCCTCTCCCGTGAGACTCTTCGACTTACCGATGTAACTGCCGAAAATCGCAAGGGAGCCGATACCGATGGAAAGGGTGAAGAACGCCTGCCCCATGGCGGCAAAGACAACCTCGTCCACGCCGTGCTCCATGAGCCGCCCGAAGTCGGGAGAGAGATAGTAGCGAAGCCCCTCGCTGCTGCCCGGCAGGAGAACGGAGTTCACCGCCAGCACCACCATGAGGAACAGCAGGCAGGTCATCATCCACTTCGTGATGCGCTCCACGCCTTTCTCCGCCCCAAGGTAGCAGACAAATCCGCAGACCAGGACAACCGCCATCATATTCCCTGCGAGAGTCACGGGATCGGACAAGAGAGTGCCAAAGATGCCGCCAATGGCCTCCACATCCTTTCCCTCGAAAGCCCCCGTGACCATCTTGTAGAGATAGTAGAGCATCCATCCGGAAATCGTGGTATAAAACATCATGAGAAGGATGTTTCCCGCAATGGCCGTGTACTTATGCAAATGCCACAGGGTCCCCTTCGGCTCCAGCGTATCGAAGGCCATGGCCGGACTGCGCTTGCTCGCCCGGCCCACGGCGAACTCCGCCACCATGATGGGAAGCCCCAGAATCGCCAGGAACACCAAATAGATGAGCACAAAGGACGCTCCTCCGTACTGCCCCGTGATATACGGGAACCGCCAGACATTGCCGAGACCAATGGCGCAGCCTGCAGACACGAGAATAAAACCCAATCGTGAAGAAAAACTGCCTCGTTCCAAAAAACACCATCTCTTTCTGAATTTTTCTACAAAGTCATGCAAAAATAGGTATCGTGTAGTAAACAAATATAATCAAACTATTCAAAAATGTAAAAAATAATGCTATAATAAACTTAGCGAACCTACGAGGACTGTATTTTAGAAAGGTTGAGCCGAGAAAAGAGCCTCATTTCTACGCAAATGACGGAGACATCGCCTTTCGGCTCGTAAAAATGTACAAAGTTGGCGCAGGATATCTCGCTCAGCGGCAAAAGCCGCCTACTTGAAATCAGCTAAAATACTTTGAAAGTATCCTCAAATAGCTAAATGCCTATGAGGTAGAGGGCGTAGTGCTACGACCCGTTGTGGTAGTTGCTGTGTAGACCGCTTGCTTGGTTGAGGATTCGTCCGATACTCGGCTTGTCGAGAGCAGTTAATGAGCAACGAAGTTTATAAAATAATTTAACATTATTTGTTGAGTTAGATTATAAACATAGCATGATTTATACTCACAAAGGAAAAATGTTCCTGTTTGTTCATGTCGTTCGCGGTATATGCAGAGAACGTAAGGGCTTTTCCTGCGGAAAATTCTAACGTACTCTAATATAACGTGCTCTAGTATAGCACATTTTCCGGAAGAACAAAAGAAGGTATTTCCCGAAGAACAGCAAAACGGCTCCCGGTCACATGGCACCGGGAGCCGTCTTCATGCTTCTGCCCACAAAGGCTCTATCTGCTCATAGTTCCTGCCCTCATGCACAAGCAAATCCAACTCATATCGCATCTGCAAATTAAGCCAAAACTGCGGCGTGGTGCCAAAGACCCTGGCCAGACGCATGGCAGTATCTGCCGTGATTCGCCTTGTACCATTTATGATACCGCTGATTCTGGACTGAGGAATATTCACTGTCTTTGCCAGCCGATATGCAGATATTCCAAGAGGATCAAGGAATTCCTCCTTCAAAATCTCTCCCGGCGTAATAGGCTCCGGCATATTTCCCACCTCCTAGTGATAGTCAACTACATCAACAATCTCTACATTTCCATCATTCCACTTGAAACATACCCGCCACGCACTATTCACGCGGACGCTATACTGTCCCTCACGATCCCCTGAGAGTTTTTCCAGATGATTCGCCGGCGGCATTCGCAAATCGTTAATAGACACGGCTGCATCTATCATGACCAGCTTTTTTCTGACATTTCTCTGCAATTGCGGAGGGATTCTTTTGGATGTCTGCATATTCCAAATGAATTCCGCATCTTTGTCGCTCCATGTAGTAATCATTTCTACTTCCGCCTAACGTAAGTATTCATATTCATTATACTCCCTCGAAAAGCATAAAACAAGCTCCCTGTCCCGAAAACAGCACAGATGCCATACAAGGAACTGCAGGCAGGAAAAATCGTGCCCACGGCGAATACTATTTGGGAAAAAGAAACCTCAAGAATGAGAGGCGACAGGAATATGCCCCAAATTTTTGCAAAGGCCATGAGCGTCTGCCCCGTTTGCCTGAAGACCATTCCGGCGAACAAAGTCGTGGGCATGGACGGCTGCCTCCACATGGAGAAATCCTGCCCGGAACATGGCTGTTTCGATGCCCTGATCTGGGAAGGGGATCTCGAGAGCTACAAGGCATGGGGAGGTTTGCCATCCTCTCCCGTGACTCCTGTGGGGGCACGCCCAACAGAGAAGGGCTGCCCCTATGACTGCGGGCTTTGCGAGGCTCATTGGCGGGACGGCTGCTGCGTCCTTTTGGAAGTGACGGGCCACTGCAATCTCCGCTGCCCGGTCTGCTTTGCCTCGGCAGGAGAAGGTACGGCGCAGGAAGACCCCTCCTTGGAAGAAATCGGAAAGCTCTACGACATGCTCATGGAGCGCGGCGGTCCCTTCAACATCCAGCTCTCGGGCGGGGAACCGACCCTGCGGGACAATCTGGATGAAATCATCGCCTTGGGCAGGGAAAAGGGATTCACCTTCTTCCAGCTCAATACCAACGGCCTTCGGATTGCTGAGGAAGAAGGCTATGCCGGATGGCTTTCCCGGGCGGGAGTCTCCTGCGTCTTCCTGCAATTCGACGGCTTGCGGGACTCGGATTATGAAGCCCTTCGTGGAAAAGCGCTCCTGTCCCAAAAACTCCGCACGGTGGAAGCTTGCGAAAAAGCAGGGCTTCCCGTGGTTCTTGTCCCCACTATTGCACCGGGCATCAATGAGGACTCCGTGGGCAGCATCCTGGACTTCGCCCTCTCCCATGCCCCCCACGTCCGCGGTGTGCATTTCCAGCCCATCAGCTATTTCGGGCGCTGCGACCTGCCCACCATGGAGCAGAAGCGCATCACGCTCCCGAGAATCCTGGAGGATATCGCGAAGCAGACCGAAGGGCGCATGAAAGCCTCCGATTTCCATGGAGGCGGCGCGGAAAGCCCCTACTGCTCCTTCCATGCTGCCTACCGGCTCGGAGCAGATGGCACCATCAAGGCGCTGGCAAAGAAAAACAGCGGTTGCTGCGGCGCTCCTTCCATACCTGACGAGAGGACTTGCCGCAACGAGGCGGAAGCTTCCTGCTGTGCCGCGACGGAGCCATGCTGCAACGAAACAACCGCCTGTTGCACGGAGACCACTGCGGCTTGCTGTGGCACGAGGCAGGAGACAGCGAGGACGGTCAGGAGCTCCGAAGCCAGGGATTTCGTCGCGCAACAATGGGGCGCACGCACCGCCTGCTGCAAGGACGTGCCGGGAACGGAGGCCTCCTCCTTGGACACCTTCCTGGAAGAAGCCGTTCGGCAGACCTTCACCGTGTCCGGCATGCTGTTCCAGGATGCCGGGAACCTGGAACTGGAACGGCTGAAACGCTGCTATATCTGCGAAACGGACTCAGAGCGGGGCATGGTTCCCTTCTGCGCCTACAACCTGACGGACACCTCCGGAAGATCCCTGTACCGGAAAGGAAGGGATCCACAATAAAACCCACGAACCTGGACGGCCTGATTTGCTCACAAGAGCATTTGACAGAACTGACGAAGGAGAAACTGAGAGAAATCCAGCTTCTCCGCCTGAACGAACTTCTGCTCCGGGAAAAGCAGCGGGGAGGCTTTTACGGCAGTTTGCCGGAACGCCTCTCCCGCCTGAAGGAACTGTCCTCCCTGCCCTTCACCACGCCCGCCATGCTCTCGGAACACGGGAATCGCATGCTCCTGCTTTCCCAGTCGGAAATCCTGCGCATCATATCCGGCGAGACCAGCGGAACCGCCGGCAAGCCAAAGCGCATTTTCTACACACGCAGGGATCTGCTCCATACGGTGGAACTCTTCACTGCAGGCATTGGGGAAATGGCAGGCGCAGGAAACCGGGTGCTCATCGACATGCCCTTTTCCGGCCCCCATGGCCTGGGGGAACTCATCGAGGAAGCCGTGCAAAGGACGGGAGCCGCCCCGATACGTGGGCTGTGCGGGCACTCTTGGCAGGAACGCATGGAACAAGTCCGGAAAGAGCAGCCGGACTGCATCATCGCCTTCCCCGTCCCCCTGCTGGGACTGGCACGCTTCTACGAGCATTGCTGCGGGAGACACAGCTTCCCGATTCATCACGCATTGATCTCCGGGGATGCCTGCCCTTCCGGGGTGACAGAATGCCTCGCGGAAGAGTTCTCCATGAGCCTCTTTCCCCATTACGGCTCACGGGAAATGGCTCTTGGAGGAGCGATTTCCTGCCCTGCCCATGAGGGAATGCACCTGCGGGAGAACCATGTCCTGGCGGAAATCGTGGATGAGGAAGGGCATGTTCTTCCCGACGGTCAGGAGGGCGAGCTTGTCATCACTACGTTGGACATGGAAGCCATGCCGCTGATCCGCTACCGCACAGGAGACCGAACGAGATTCCTGCCGGAACCTTGCCCCTGCGGGGGCGTAACGAGGCGACTGGATCGGGTATCGCGCATGGACAGGAATTCCCGGGAAATGGAGGAACTCGACAGCCTTCTTTTCCGCCGACGCGATTTGATTGACTGCCGCGCTGCATGGAACGGCGAAAAAATCTCCGCGGAGTTGCGGACATTGGGCGGGATTTTTCGGGAAGAGTCTTCCTCCTCGCGATGGGACCTCACGTTCTCCCGATGCTTGCCGGAAGACATTCCCTTCTACGCAGGGAAAAGAAAAATACTTCATAAAGAATCCATCAAAAGGGGTGCTGACGATGAAAGAGATACGTACCGAGGATGCCATAGGACAGATTCTGTGCCATGACGTGACACAGATTATCCGCGGGGTGACAAAAGACGCCCGTTTCCGCAAGGGGCATGTGATTACGAAGGAAGATATTCCCATATTGCTATCCCTCGGCAAGGATCATGTCTACATCTGGGAAAATGACGAGACGAAGCTCCACGAGGACGAGGCTGCCAAAATCCTGCAAAGGCTCTGCCAGAACGAAGGCATGGAAGCCACAGAACCCAAGGAAGGGAAAATCGAGCTGAAGGCGCTTCATGACGGAGTCTTCCACGTGGACGAGGAACGCTTCGACGCCATCAACGAGCTGGATGACATCGCCATTGCTACCATTCCCCAGGACTTCCCCGTGAAAAAAGGGACGAAGCTGGCGGGAATGCGGGTGATCCCCCTGGTCATCGACAAGACGAAAATGGAGGAAGCGGAACGGCTGGCAGGGGAAACTCCCCTCTTCTCCCTTCGCCCGTACCGGAATATGAAAGTGGGCGTTGTCACCACGGGAACGGAGGTATTCCTCGGGCGCATCCAGGACACCTTCACCCCCGTCATTGAAGCGAAGCTCCGCTCCTTCGGCCTGTGCATCAACGAACACCGCCTCTCCGATGATGCGACAGAGCACACCTTGGAAAAGATACAGGAACTCCTGGAGCTCGGCATGGACATGATTCTCTGCACCGGCGGCATGAGCGTAGACCCGGACGACCGCACCCCCGCAGCCATCCGCGCAACCGGGGCGCAAATCGTGACCTATGGCGCTCCCGTCCTGCCCGGCGCCATGTTCCTTCTGGCCTATTACGAGAAAGACGGGAAAACCATCCCCATCCTGGGCCTTCCGGGCTGCGTGATGTACAGCCCCGCCACGATTTTCGACATCGTTCTGCCGCGCCTGCTCACAGGCGAGCGGCTGACGAAGAAAAAAATCCGCCGACTGGGCATCGGCGGACTGTGCATGGGGTGCAAGAGCTGCCATTACCCCATCTGCGGGTTTGGAAAGTAATCCATTGATTGTTTCAATCCACGTCGGCATTTTCAGGAGCACGACACGCCTTATCGCGTGGATTGACCTCTTGCGGGTGGGGGATACCGCTTCG
>CACYDT010000161.1 GCA_902773295.1 uncultured Veillonellaceae bacterium
CTTATTATCATGAATTCTTCGATAACAAGCTTACTGAAGAGGAACTCATCAAATGTTATAGCTTGACTGGAGGGGTCCCCAAATATGTTGATATGTTCCAGTATTCGAGCGATTGGCGGGATGCCGTTCGATGCAGCATCTTGAACTCCTCAAATTACCTATTTGAGGAACCAAATTTTTTACTCCAAAAAGAAGTTAAGGATATTGGAAGTTATTTTTCTATTTTACGTATTGTTGCTGCCGGAAACCATAAGCTATCCAAGATAGCTGCCATGCTCCAGCAGAAACAGACCAATCTGCCCCGTTATCTAAAGGTGCTAACTGACCTTGACCTGCTGGAGAGGGAAGTTCCTATAACGGAGTCCAACCCTGACAAGAGCAAAAAGGGGCTATACCAGATAAGGGATGCTTTCATCAGATTTTGGTTCAAATTTGTCTATCCAAACCGTAGTTACATCGAGATGGGGCACCCAGATGTCGTGATGAACCGCCTTGAGCGTAATTTCATTGATAGCCAGGTAAGTTTTGTCTATGAGCAAATATGCCGGGAAAAGCTTTGGACTTTTTCTGCCGAAGGGAAGCTGCCTGGACTTTTGGAGAAGGTTGGCCGTTGGTGGGACAGCTCTCACGAAATAGATGTGGCTGGATTGTCTGAAGAAGATAACCTACTCGTCCTTGGAGAATGCAAATTCTGGAGCGGACCCGTAGGGGTGAATATACTTACTGAGCTTGAACAGAAGGCTGCTTTTGTAAACTGGCACACGGGTAAAAGAAACACTGTCTATATCATATTCAGTGTTAATGGCTACAGCGAAGAATTGGCTGCTGTGGGAAAAATCAGAGAAGATGTTATTTTGGCTCCTTTTGTGGCAGGAAAAGAGACAGGTCTGGCGAATTGTTCCAATGAGGGAGGAGTGTGTGCATGGAGATTGAACGGCAATTCTTGGTGAAAACAATCCCCGCCCTGCCGTCGGAGTACGAATCATTACGGCAGGGATATGTGGCACTTCTGCCGGAGATACGCATCCGACAGAATGGCGATGACCGCTACACTCTGACGGTTAAGCGCGGAGCAGGGCTTGTGCGAGAGGAATGGGAAACGGACATATCGCAGGAGGAGTTTGACAGCCTTGCCATGCGCCTCTGCCCTGATACGCTGATGATTGAGAAACGACGTTATCGTCTTCCGCTTGCAGATGGTTACAGTGCGGAACTTCATGTACATGATGGGCATTTGGCGGGCTTCAGCTATGTGGAAGTCGAGTTTCCTACAGAGGCGGCGGCAATCTCCTTTGAGCCTCCCTCGTGGTTCGGGCGCGAGGTGACAGAGGATGTGAGATTTTCTTACGGAACTTTGGCACGGAAGGACGGCATGGAGTTTGTACGACAGATATTGAAGGAGCCGGCAGTGGCGGCATCTGCCATCAACCAGGACGGCTATTACAAGGGCATCAAGCTATGAGGCAAGGTAAAGGTCATGGAGCATTTTGCCGACATCAAGGTGAAGGTGGTGGATTCTTTCCCAGACCTCAAAGTGAAGGTCGTTGATTCCTTCCCCGATGATATCGGGGAGTGGAAGAAAGCGGAAGAAAAAAGAGGAAAGCATAAGAGAGGAAGATGTATCGATGAGTATTCATGGATTCGAGTTTGAGGGAAAGCTGTTTCGTTCCAAGGTGCCAATTCCTTTTGTGGAGGCCACACCTTATTTGCCGAATAAGGTGTATGTAGAGGGATATTTCCCCGTCGGGACTGTATTCCAGTTCGGCCATCCTGTGTGCAGCCAGAAAATCAATGCCTTCAAAGAACAAGTCAGCGACTACTGCCATGCAGTTTCCATGATTTACAGCGAGAGGTTCAATGGAAATCCGGAGGCCGGAGAGGACAATGACATTGCCTTTCATGTGGATTTGAGTTCCTTTTTCCTGTTGCTGGAACCGGTGGATGAAGACATAGTGCCGTGAAGCAAAGAGAGAATCCCACCGGAGCAGGAAGCATGGCAGAAGGATTCCGGCGGCTGCACATCGGGGTTCGATTCCCATTGCCCGCTCCATAAGAAAAAACAGGGACTGCGTGAGCAGTCCCTGTTTTGTACACTTCAGCCAAAAGTCAAAGGAGCAGTAGCCGAACCATGGGAATATATCTGAATCCCGGGAACGACAAATTCATAATCTCCTGCAAATGGTATATACATACCCTTTTTCTGTTGCCGGAACCGTCTGGAATCCGATATCTTCCCGATCTGTTTCCTGCAACAGATTCTTTATATCATCGCGTAACCCTTCGCCTGTCATCTTCAACAGCGCCTCTTTCATCGTCCATAGCTTGGCAAACTCAACCCCGGGTTCTTCTGACGATAGTATCCGTTCTGTTTCCATGTCGTTAAAGCAATACCTGTACAGTTCCGGATCCAGTCGCGAAGGAATCTCTTCAATGTCACATCCCACCGCCCTGCTGTCAAGAACACACAGGATGCCTTTCCTGCAATGGCTGAAATTGAATTGGATTTCGGGATATTCCAGGAGTACGGGCTTATGGTTTGCCACATAGCCAAACGAAGGATCGCAATCGATCCCATACTCCTCCATCAGCAACTGCTTAAGCAAAAGATACGCCTTTGCGCACAAAAAACGGTCAATAAGGAATTTATAGCGAAGGGCTTTTTCTTTGCGCCAGCCGGCAAGCATGGAAATCTCAGTCTCCATCTGTTCTTCGCTCATGGCTTCCATGCCATCAAATATCCGAAACCTCATAGACGATAGCGCTCCTTATGCTTTCCGGCAAACAACAACAACATCACCACCGACGGAAAGCATTCCGTCAATCCATGCATCCATCTGCCAGACTCAGATGATGTTCTTTCCCCCAGGCGCTGATCTTGGTATAAAGAGGTACAGGGACTTGATACCTTTTTCCAAGCTCCACCATCCTTGTCACTAAGCCATCGAATTCCGAAGGACCCTTTGCCAATACATCCCTTTGCATGGACGTGCGGAATCCCGGCTGGAAGGAATCCACAAGTTTCAGTCCCGTTATGACCAAATCTTTTTCAAAGGACAGCCCCATCGCTGCGCCAACGGCGGCCACCTCCCGAACCAATCCGACAAACATGTCCCTCACGGGGCCTTCCTTCTGGAAATCTTCGCTGACAGCATCAAAATAAAGACCGGCAGCTCCCATGGGCGATATGAACGCAAATTTCTGCATCGCATCCCTATGGATATGCTCCGAAAAATGACCTCTGATATCTGCCGCCCGGAGCACCTTTTCCAGTTCTTCTGCCTTGGAGCGCAGGCGCTCATCCTGACCGGTACGGAATCCGTAGATGATGCGGAGCATCTCATTCGGTTGCACGATGACTCCCGGTTCCTGAATCTTGGCAACGATATACATACATCCATCCAGGCAGGTAAGCCCCGGAAGTTGCTGCTGCATGACCTCGCCCGTGCCAAACACGTTGAGGATCGGGATGATCAGTGTATCCGGCCCCGCAGTGCGTTTCGCAAAGGCAATGGCATCCTCCAGACTGTAATATTTCACGCAAACGAACATGACATCGGGCGGCATGCCGTGACAATCATCCATGGAAGCGGCTTGGGCCGGCCGGATGAGGATATCCCCTCGGTGCTCTGTATGCACGGTGAGCCCCTTCTCCCGGATTGCCTCCAGATGCTTTCCCCTTGCGATGAATGTCACATCGTTTCCAGCCTGAGCAAGATAAGCCCCAATAGTACCGCCTGTACCGCCTGTACCAACAATCGTAAATTTCATGATATCCGTCCTCTTTCACCCTGCCACGATATTCACCTTGATGGTGCTCGTGACTTCCGGATGTACCTTGATGACCGCTTCATACTCACCGGCGCCGGTGATTTCCCCCTTGATGGAAATCTTCTTCTTGTCGATGTCGATGTTCTCCTTTTTCAATGCCTCGGAAATATCCTTCCCGGTCACAGAACCAAAGAGCTTGCCGCCCTCGCCGATTTTCACGGGGATGGTGATCCGGACCTTCTCCAGCTGTGCTGCCATGAGCTTGGCCTCATCCGATGCCTGCTGCTGCTTGCGCGCCTTGGAACCCGCCTGGGCCTTTGCCACATTGAGATTCTCTGCATTGGCAGGGATTGCCGCCTTGCGGGGAAGGAGGAAGTTCCTGCCATATCCCTCGGAAACCTCCACCACATCGCCCTTTTTCCCCAGATTCTTAATATCCTGCTGCAATATCACTTTCATCTTTATCCGTCTCCTTTATGTACTTCATGCTGAGATCTATCGCCCTTTGCATGACTTCCTCAATATCGCCGTTCTTGACCTGGGCTCCTGCCACATTCTGATGGCCGCCGCCGCCGAACGCCTCCATAATCACCTGCACATTGAGATCCCCTGTGGAACGGGCACTGATGCCCACGACATCCTCTTTGAGCTGGAACACTACGATGCTCATGCGTACATTCTCGATGCGGAGCAGGGAATCTGCAGCCTGGGCTGCAATAATCTGCCCATTGGGGGCGAGCTCCGGGCATTGTGTCACGATCAGCCCGCCCTCATAATACTCCGACCGGGCCTTTGCGCGGGCAAGGGCTACCGTCGTCTCATAATCCGTGCGGAAGAGATGGCGCACCATCACGGGATCCGCGCCGCTCCGCCTGAGATATGCTGCCGCATCAAAGGTACGGACGCCTGTCTGGACCGCAAAATTCTTCGTATCCACCACGATCCCCGAATAAAGGGCCGTTGCATCCAGACGGGAAAGCAGGATATTGTCGCTGAAATACATGAGCAGTTCTGTCACAAGCTCGCTCGTAGAACTCGAAGCAGGCTCAATATAGACCAGCAGCGGATTCTTGATGAAGTACTCGCTCCGCCGATGATGATCTATGACAACAACATCCGCTATCCGGTCCAAGAAATCCGGTGCCGCTACCAAGCGGGGAATATGGGTATCCACAACGAAAAGCACGGGATTGAGAGCGGCTGAGGACAGAAGATCCCCCTCTTTCATAAAAATCCCATCATATTCTTCCTTATCCTTCAGCAACTCCGTAAACTTGTCAATGCCCTCATTCATGTCACTGAGAATGATATGCGCCTCTTTCCCCAGATGACGGGCCATTTTCGCAACTCCCATGGCTGCGCCGAAACAATCGAAATCCTCATTGTGATGTCCCATCACGTAGACAGCATCGGCGCCTTCCATGATTTCACGGATTGCATGGGCAACCACCCGGGCCTTGACACGCGTATGTTTCTCCACGGCCTTGGCGCGCCCGCCATAAAACTGCGTCTTGCCTCCCATCTGGACTGCCACCTGGTCGCCGCCTCGCCCCAAAGCAAGGTCAAGCCCTGCCTGCGCCTGGCTTCCCAGCTGTTCCATGCTTTGCTCATCCGCCACGGCAACTCCCATGGAAAGTGTCACAGGAAGACGATTCGTGCTCTGGATCTGGCGCACCTTGTCGAGGACATCGAATTTTTCTGCCATTGCCTTGTCCAAGGACTCTCGTTCGAGAATGACCACATAGAGATCCTCCGAAACCCGGCGCATGAAACCGCCCAGCTTCTCCAGCCAATCATCCAGCTGCTGGCGCACCGCCAACTGCAAATTCGTCCGCTCTGCTTCGCTGAGCCCTTGCATGACCTCATCGAAATTATCAATCTGGACATAGATGAGCACCGTCCGGCTCATGAGGAAATCATGCCTGAGGTGTTCCACTTCCGACACATCCTGGACATAGAGAGCCATGAGCTGCGGCTGGTGAATCGCGAGACGGACAGGACAATGGCGCACGCAATAATATTTGTCTGCATCCGTAAAGATATATTCGCCTTCCTTGTCCCAGATCGGCTCGATGAGAATTCCCGGCCAAAATTCCCTGACATCCATATCCTGGTTCGGCACTACGCCAAGGTACTCGGAAATACGGCGATTGGTCCACTGGATGCGCCCGCTCTCATCGACAATGAGGATTGCCTGGGGGAGGTTCTCCATCGCATAATTCATCATTTCGTTGACATTGCTGATGACATTCCTGCAATACCGCTCGAAACGCCTGGAACGATCCCGGCACCGCTCCCTCGCAAAAGACACCAGGCAAAGCCAGAGCACAAAAGCAATGACCGCAATATAGGAATTATAGTAAGACAAGACACCAATCAAGGCCAGCATGACCACCAGATGGATTGTCAAATCAATCCACGCGGACAAATTCCGCGGCATGAGCTTCACCTCCTCCGTCAGCGCCCTCCGCCAAAGCGACGACGATAATCAAAAGCCATATCAAACAGGCCGGTAAAAGCAACCAGCTGAATCAGGAATCCACTGGAAAAAATAAGGAAGACCAAAATCCCCCTCAACAGCAAGGAAACATGATATCTGTGACCAACATAGGCCAAGAGCGAAAAGCCCTGCACAAGCCCCGCCATGAGAGCAAGCATATCCGCATTGAGCGATGCCTGATACAGGAGGTCGATTTCACGGGTCCCGCCCCAGTACAATCCCACAAGCGAAAAGCCCATGAGATAGAGAAATGCCTGGGAAAGCCGCCATTCACGAAAAGGCGGGAACTGTGGCACAGTCCCCCCCAGCCGCCGGAGTACCCGTCCTGCAACAACGAAATTCACCAGTGCATCCACCAAGGCCGTAATCGCGAGAACCAATGGCATGAGAAGACCCACGAGGGTGATTGCTTCCGACAGATGCCCCTTTGCCTCGTCAATGGCAGCCTGATCCACCCCCAGGGACTCATACAGCGCAAAGGTCTCCTCAAAGGCTGTCTGCATCCCCTCCATCTGGAAGGCCAAAGGATTCACCGAGGTCAAAGCAAATACCAGGGCCAAGGCTGCCACCTTGGCCAGAAACGATGCCCCAAGAGAAGCAGAAAAAACCCGTGCCGCCGACCAACCCTTCCGGAACCCGTACCCCAGCATAAGCCCCGTAGGAGCAAAAAATATGGTCATGCGCAGGGAAAGCATCGGTTCAATCACAAGCGCCATGAGAATCGCTGCCACAAGGACCGCCATGACACCCCAGCGAAGCCCCTGCCGCACCACCAAAAGGATGACGGGCACAGCCCACAGGAGCGCTGCCGCCATCCCTATCACCGGCAGATATACTGCCATAAGAGCCATAATGGTTCACCAAATTCCTTCCCCCACATATATCATAAACAAAACATCCTGATGATGGGAACCATCCCCATCCGTATCGCAAAAACTCTGCAGTTCTTAAGGATTATATCAGATATCAGATTTTTTGTCTTGGGAGCAGGTACTAAAAAAATGGCTCCCCACATACCAAGCAGCCGCCGGGACAGATACCGGCGGCTGCTTTCGTTTTTTCTTTGGAAGAACCCTCACTTCACAGGTTCCAGGACTTTATGGAGATATGCCTTGATTTCGTCGCCGTCCTCCATCTTCATGACATCGGCCAGAATATCCTTGGCCTTGATGGAGCTTACTGCGCGAAGTTTTTCCTTGACCCTCGGAATGGAAGGCGCACTCATCGAAAGCTCAGAGATACCCATGCCCATCAGGAGCACCGCTGCATAGGGATCGCTCGCCATCTCTCCGCACATGCCTGCCCAGATATTGTTCTCGCGGGCAGACTCGATGGTGAGCTTGATCAGACGCAGCACAGCGGGATTGAAATGATTGTACAGATAAGCGATATTGGAATTGCCGCGATCCACAGCCAGGGTATATTGCACGAGATCATTCGTGCCAATGCTGAAGAAATCCACGTATTTGGCAAGTACGGGTGTCATAACTGCCGCTGCGGGCGTCTCCACCATGATGCCCACCTGGACATTGTCCGAATACTTCTTGCCCTCATGAGCCAGCTCCACCTTGGCTTCTGCAACGAGATCCTTCACCCGCAGGAACTCGGAAACATTGATGACCATCGGCACCATGATTGCCGCCTTGCCAAAGACGCCCGCCCGCAGGATTGCCTTGAGCTGCGGCATGAAAAGATCCTTGCGCTTGAGGCTGATACGGACAGCGCGATATCCAAGGAACGGATTGTCTTCCGGAGGAATGTTGAGATACGGAAGCGGCTTGTCGCCGCCGATGTCCATCGTGCGGATCACGCAGAGATTGCCGTCGCATTTCTCCACAGCTTCTTTGTATGCCTTGAACTGGTCTTCCTCGTTCGGTATATCCTGTCGTCCCATGAACACAAACTCGGAACGGAACAGCCCAACGCCCTCGCAGCCATAGGTCTTGGCATTGTCCACATCCATATGGGAACCGATATTCGCCATGAGCTCCACGCGAACGCCGTCTGTCGTGACCGCAGGAAGATCTTTGAGCGCCGCATAATGCGCCTTGAGCTCTTCCTGCTTCTTGAGCTTCTCATTGTATCCGGCGCGATCCTCATCCGACGGGCGAATGAGAATATCTCCTGTCTCGCCATCGATGATGACATCATCCCCGTCACCGATTTTCGCGATGCCCTCGCCAACACCGACGATTGTCGGGATAGCGCGCGCCTTGGCAATAATGACCGCATGAGCCGTCGTGCTCCCCGCCCCCAGAATGACACCCGCAATCTTGTCCGTGGGCAGCCCGGCAATCACCGATGGCTCGATTTCCTGGCCGCAAAGGATGACGGCGCCCTCGCCGAGCTCAGGCTCCGGAACTCCCAGAATGTATTTGGCAATACGCTTGCCGACATCCCGAAGATCCACCGCGCGAGCCGCGAAATACTCGTCTTCCATCTGCTCGAAAATCTGTGCCTGTTCCTCCGCAGCTTTCAGGACGGCATCCGGAGCATTGCCGGAGACTTCCACCTTGCTGAAGATGTTGTCGCTCAAGGCAGGATCCTGCACCATCATGCGATGTGCTTCCATGATGGCAGCCTGCTCAAGCATCTCCTGAGCCTGCAGCTTCTCAATGCTCTTCCGAAGCGTCTCCGCTACAGCATCCAATGCCTCCTTGGCCTTCTTCTTTTCCCCTTCTTTGTCCAATGGTTTGTAATTGATCAAATAGCCGTCCAGATTCTGGCCTGCCAGCATGATCTTTCCCATTGCAATGCCTGAGATTACGCCTTTTCCGCGCAACTTTTCCGCCATTTCCATTTCCCCCTTCTGCCACACCGCCCCCGAAGACGTTCCACCGTCCCGGGGGCAGCTTCCTTGGATCCCGTTTACTCTTCGCCGAACTTGTTCTCGATAAGCTCCTTCAATGCCTTGACAGCATCCGCCTCATCCGGGCCATCAGCGCAGATCGTGATTTCCGTCCCTTTCACCAATCCCATGCTCATAATCATAAGAATGCTCTTTGCATCGACCGTCTTGCCCTTGGCCTTGATCTGCACCTTGGACTTGAACTTCGTGGCCTTCTGCACAAAAATCGATGCTGGGCGGGCATGGATACCGGTCTTGTTTTCAATGGTAAGCGTTTCTTCAGTCATTGCACTCTCTCCATTCCTGTAATTAAGATGATAGATTTGTCGCCTTCATGGCGATTCTTGCTTTTTCTTTTCGACGCTGGATATCGCTTTTCCTGCTTCTACAATAAAATATTCACTTTCGCAATCAAAAATATGATATGCACTGGAAAAAAAAACAGTTACGGTGTACAATAGAGTAGGGGATTGATTGGAAGTTTCCGTTCCTGTCAAGCAAGAACGCAAAAAGGAGAGGTTTATCTGTGATGTTTATCCTGGTGACACTCAGCATTATGGGTGTCAGCATATTCCTCATATATAAGCTTACCAACCATTTCGGATTTCGCATGAAATACAAGTCCCTCATCCTATGCGCTTTCATGGCCTTCCTTGTCAATGTAGCCGCTATCAGCATGTCACCGTACCTGACGCAGGCGCATTACATCCGCCTGGCTTTCCTTGTTATAGCATCCGCAGCGGTAGTCACTATCTATAACGAGCGCTTGGTCTGTCACGAGAAGATGTCCATTGCATCTGCAGAGGACGAGCAAATATTAGTGGACGCTGCAGTGCCTGCTCTCGCGATTGTTGATGAAGATGCCGGCTCCGCGCCTCAAAAACCGGCACAGGATCTGCCTCCATCCCACTTGCAGGAAGCCCCGCCAACAGAAAAAGAGAGCGGCAAAACAGCAAATACGCCCCTAGAGACACCCGAAGCCAAGACCGAATCAAAGCCACGTACCGCGCCAAAAACCGAGCCCAAGGCCGAACTGAAGCAAGGTACCGCGCCAAAGACCGAGTCCAAGGCCGAACCGAAGCAAGGTACCGC
>CACYDT010000162.1 GCA_902773295.1 uncultured Veillonellaceae bacterium
CGCATTGCGGATGTATGATATATACTAGAGAACGTTAGAATTTTCCGCAGGAAAAGCTCTTACGTTCTCTGCATATACCGCGAACGGCATGAACAAACAGGAACAGTTTTTCCTTCGCGAGTATAGAAATGGGATAACACGAGTTGAGTGAGATACAGGAGGAATTATCATGTCGAAAGTAATTGGTATTGATTTGGGAACGACAAACTCTGTCGTGTCTGTTGTGGAAGGCGGAGAGCCTACGGTCATCACGAATCCGGAAGGCAGCCGCATCACGCCGTCTGTTGTGGGATTCACGAAGGATGGGCAGCGTCTTGTGGGGCAGCTCGCAAAGCGCCAGGCTGTGTCCAATCCTGACCGCACCATTGCTTCCATCAAGCGCCACATGGGCGAGACGGGCTACAAGGTGACGGTGGATGACAAGAGCTATACTCCGCCGGAGATTTCGGCCATGGTTCTGCAGAAGCTCAAGGCGGATGCGGAAGCCTATCTCGGTGAGGAAGTCACGAGAGCTGTCATCACAGTGCCTGCCTACTTCAACGACAGCCAGCGTCAGGCTACCAAGGATGCGGGCAAGATAGCAGGGCTTGAAGTCGAGCGCATCATCAATGAGCCGACGGCGGCAGCCATTGCCTATGGCCTCGACAAGGACAGCGATGAGACGATTCTCGTCTTTGACCTGGGCGGCGGCACGTTCGATGTGTCCATCCTCGATTTGGAGGGCGGCGCCTTCCTCGTGCAGGCGACGAGCGGTGATACACATCTGGGCGGCGATGACTTCGACAAGAAGGTCTTCGACTGGATTGTGGCAGAGTTCAAGAAGGACAACGGCATAGATCTTTCCCAGGACAAGATGAGCGCACAGCGTGTGCTTGAGGCGGCAGAGAAGGCGAAGATCGAGCTTTCCAGCATGACACAGACGAACATCAATCTGCCTTTCATCACGGCAGATGCGACGGGGCCGAAGCACCTCGACCTCACCCTTTCCCGTGCGAAGTTCGATGAGCTCACGGCAGATCTCGTGGAGCGCACGATGGGACCGACGCGCCAGGCCATGGAGGATGCGGGTCTCACGGGCGCCGATATCAACAAGATCATTCTCGTGGGCGGTTCCTCCCGTATCCCGGCAGTGCAGGAAGCCATCAGGAAGCAGCTCGGCAAGGAGCCTTCCAAGGGCGTGAACCCGGATGAGTGCGTGTCTGTCGGTGCGGCCATCCAGGGTGGCATCATCGGCGGCGATGTGAAGAAGAACATTGCCCTTGTCGATGTCACTCCGCTTTCCCTTGGCATTGAGACCCTGGGCGGCGTTTGCACGAAGCTCATCGAGCGCAACACGGCAATTCCGACATCCAAGAGCCAGGTATTCTCCACGGCGGCGGATAATCAGCCGGCAGTGGATATCCACGTGCTCCAGGGCGAGCGCGAGATGGCGGCGGGCAACAAGACCCTCGGCCGCTTCGAGCTCTCCGATATCCCGCCTGCGCCGCGTGGCGTGCCTCGTATCGAGGTTACCTTTGATATCGATGAGAACGGCATTGTGAAGGTTTCGGCGAAGGATCTCGGCACGGGCAAAGAGCAGAAGATCACGATCCAGTCCGGCAGTGGCATGAGCAAGGAGGATATTGACCGCATGGTCAAGGAAGCTGAGGCTCATGCGGCAGAGGACAAGAAACAGAAGGATGCCATCGACACGAAGAACGAGGCAGATCATCTGGTCTATCAGGCAGAAAAGACCATCAAGGATCTCGGCGACAAGGCCGATCAGGCACAGGTGGACAAGGTCAAGGCCGCCTGCGAGAAGGTCAAGGAAGCTCTGAAGGGGAACGACATCGAGGCCATCAAGAAGGCTACGGAAGAGCTCCAGAAGCCTCTCTACGAGCTGAGCGCAGCTGCCTATCAGCAGGCTCAGGCCGCAGGACAGGGCGCTCCCGGCGGAGCCGCAGGTGCACAGCAGGCCACCGGCGCGCAACAGGAGACGAAGCAGGACGACGATGTTGTCGATGCGGAGTACAGTGAAGTGAAGGACGACAAGAAATAAAAGAAAGATGAAGTAACCGGCGAGGAGTGGTTAGCGGGGCAGCCCGCTATCCACTTTTCACTGTATACAGAAGTTGCAAGGGTGGTGCGATGTGAGCGAGAAACGCGATTATTATGAGGTTCTGGGAGTCAGCAAGGATGCCTCGGATGCAGAGATCAAGAGAGCCTACAAGAAGATGATCCTGAAATACCATCCCGACCGGAATCCGGACAACAAGGAGGAAGCAAGGGAGAGATCCAAGGAAATCAATGAGGCCTATGATGTGCTGAAGGATCCCCAGAAGAAGGCGCAGTATGATCAATTCGGCCATGCGGCTTTTGACGGAAGTGCAGGCGGGGGCGGCTTCGGAGGCTTCGGAGGTTTCGGCGGCGGAGGTTTCAGCAGCGGCGGCGGAGGTTTCGATGATATCTTCGATATGTTCTTTGGCGGCGGCGGACGCGGTTCCCGGCGTCCAGGGCCGGAGAGAGGAAGCGATCTCCGCTATGATTTGGAAATTTCCTTTGAGGATGCGGCTTTCGGCAAGGAAGTGGAGCTTACGGTCCCGCGCACGGAGGAATGCTCTTCCTGCCATGGATCCGGCGCGGCGGAGGGAAGCTCGCCGGAGGACTGCCCGGACTGCCATGGCACAGGCCAGCAGCAGGTGACGCAGAGCACGCCTTTCGGGCGGATTGTCAATCGCCGTACCTGCAGCCGATGCGGCGGAAAGGGAAAGATTGTCAAGAATCCCTGCAAGGAATGCCATGGTTCCGGCAGGAAGCGCGTGGAGCGCAAGATCAAGGTGAACATCCCCAAGGGCGTGGATCAGGGCTCCAGAGTCCGCGTGAGCGGCGGCGGCGAGGCCGGCGTTCGCGGCGGCGGGAATGGGGATCTCTACGTCTACATTTTCGTCAAGCAGCACAAGCTCTTCAAGCGGCAGGGGAATGATGTCATCGTGGAAGTTCCGATCACTTTTGTGCAAGCAGCGCTTGGCGCCACGGTGCAGGTGCCGACACTGGACGGCCCCGTGGATCTCAAGATTCCGCCGGGAATCCAATCCGGCAAAATCCTGCGCATCCGGGAGAAGGGCGTTCCTTTCCTGCGCGGTTCCGGGCGCGGTGATGAGCATGTTGTGGTGAAGGTGCTGACTCCCCAGAAGCTTTCCCCGAGGCAGGCGGAGCTTCTCCGGGAGTTTGCTGAGCTCAGCGGAGACAGCGTGAACCCGGAGCAGAAGAGTTTCATGGACACATTGAAGAATCTGTTCAAGTGATATTCGGTAAATCCCCCGGCGATACAGCGACATGTCCTGTATCGCCGGGGGATTTTGGAGTTCTTCTATTCGTGGATTTGTGCTATAATATCCGTAGAAATGAAGACAGCGGAAGGGGAGTTTGCAATGGCAGGCAATTTTTGTTCAAAATGTGGCGCACCTTTGGAGCAAGGTGCAAAATTCTGCAGCAGCTGCGGGGCAAGGCTGAGCGGCGGGGTAAGTCTGGAAAAGACCGTACAGGTTCAGCCTGCAGTCAGCCAGAGCGACAACATGGCGCATCGCAATCAGGAATTTGACACGATGAGCAATAACGTTGCAGGGCAGTTCCATAATTCCGCACACGGTGGAGGGCCGCAGCAAGCAGGTGGAAATTCTTTTATCCAGAGCTTCAAGGCAAACTATTTTACTGCTCAGGGCAGGCTCAATCGCTGGGCTTATTTCGTCAAGACCATCAAGAGCTTTTTGATGGCCCTGATTCCTGCTATCCTGTTGGGCATCAGCCTGGATATGATGCAGTCCGGGTCTGATGATGCAATTCTTTTAGGACTGATTTTGGTACTGCCAAGCGTGCTATTGACGCTTCTTTTTTCGGTGGCGTCTCTCCTGGTTGGAGCACGTCGCTGCCATGACTTGGGACATTCCGGCTGGCTGATCCTGCTTACTATGGTTCCGTATATAAATGTTGCCTTTGATCTGTACATCCTGTTCTGCCCTGGCACACGCGGCGACAACCAGTATGGCCCTGACCCATTGCAGGTGAATGTGTATTAGACTATAAATCTGGCCGCTTGCAGGAAGAGTCGGACATGGCTGGGTGGAATTCTATAGGTAACGGATGGATGGGGGAGATGTTTCTTGAATTGGGCAGAGGTCAGCATTCGTACGTCCCATGAGGCGACGGAGCTTGTGGCGGAAATCTTTCATGACCTGGGGGCTTCCGGTGTCGTCATTGAGGACCCGGAACTTCTGAACAACTATATTGATTCCGGGCTTTGGGACTACACGGATATCCCGAGGGCGGAGCAGACGGAGGTCGTCACGGTGAAGGCATATCTTCCCGTGGATGAGGAGCTGGATGACAAGCTTCGCTCCTTTGAGCAGAGGGTGAAGGCGCTCGTGGAGTCCGGCGTCGCCGGCGGGCCCTGCGCCATTTCCTGGAACGAGGTGCAGGACGAGGACTGGTCGGAGAGCTGGAAGAAGTATTTCCACACGGAGAAGGTGGGGGGGCTCATCGTCATCAAGCCCTCCTGGGAGGAGTACGAGGCCAGCCCTGATGATATCGTGGTGGAGATTGACCCGGGCGCGGCTTTTGGCACGGGACAGCATCCCACGACAGCTCTCTGCATCCGCGAACTGGAGACTTTGGTAAGGGGCGGCATGACAGTCTTCGATGTGGGGACGGGCTCCGGCGTTCTCGCAATCACGGCGGCAAAGCTGGGGGCATCGAAGGTAACGGCCATGGATTATGACCCTACGGCAGTGCGGATTGCCGGGGAGAATGTCCGGCAGAACCATGTGGAGGACATCGTTGCCACGGGGAGGAGCGATATCCTGAAATCCTTCGAGGGGAAGGCCGATATCATCGTTGCCAATATCATTGCGGATATCATCTTGAAATTGTTCGATGAACTGGAGGAGCATCTGAAGCCCGAGGGAAAGCTGGTAGCGGGCGGCATCATTTCCGAGCGCGTGGCCGATGTGACGGAAGGCGCCCTGGCCCACGGCTTTGCCATTGAGAAAGTGGTGGAGGACAGCGGCTGGGCCATCCTGGTCATCCATCTGGGGGAAAAGGCATGAGAAGGCTTTTTTATCGGGGAAAGCTGGAGGAAACCATCGAAATCACGGGAGCGGATGCCCATCATCTCATGCATGTCATGCGGGCCAGGGCAGGGGATGAAATCGTTGTGGTGGATGATGCGAACCGGGCGGCTCTCATGGAAATGACAGCGTTCTCTGAGGAAGCCGTGAGCCTGCGCCTGAAGGAGTGCATGGAACTTCCGCAGGAATCCCCGGTGGATATCACTCTGGCTCAATGCCTGTTGAAGGCGGACAAGATGGAGTTCGTGGTGCAGAAGGCCGTGGAACTTGGGGCGAGGCATGTGGTTCCTCTTGTGGCTCGCAATTGCGTGGTGCGCTATGATGCGAAAAAAAGGGAGGAACGCCAAAAGCGCTGGCAGAGGATTGCCGACGAGGCAGCAAAGCAGTGTGGGCGCAGGGCGCTCATGGAAGTCAGCCCTATAGAGGAATTGCATCCTTTCCTTTCTCATGATATGGGAGGAGAGGAGCGCCTGTTCCTGTTTTGCTATGAGAACGAAACCGTGAAATCCGTCAAGGAGTGTCTTCGGCAGTCGGATGCAAGCCGGGTGACATTGCTCATCGGTCCGGAAGGCGGCTTCACGCCGGAAGAGGCAGCGGCAGTTGAGGCTCATGGAGGCATCAGCGTTACCATGGGCTCCCGCATCCTTCGGGCAGAGACGGCGGCAGTGGCAGCTCTGTCCGTGGTACAGTACGAAAAGGGTGATTTGGGAGGCTGACGCTATGAAAAAAACATCAGGAAGCTACATGATTTCCTTTTTGCTGGCAATGGCCTTATGGTGCCTGCCACTTTGGGCGGAGGCGGCTCAACCTATTCTTGTCGAGGGAGCTATGGCATGCGAGACCGATTGGCTCATTGGGAAATTAGAGAATCCTTCGGAACAGCGCATCGGTGGCTGGCGGTTTGTTTGTGGCGAAATCCGGGGCATACCTGTCGTTGTGTCGGTCACATCCATTGGCACGACGAACGCCGCTGCCGCCACAGTTTTGGGCATTGACCGCTTCCATCCGGCAGCGGTCATCAATCAAGGAACCTCCGGAGGGCACGACCCGGCGCTCCATACCTTTGATATTGTTCTGGGCGCCAAGACCTTCGATGCCAGCGCATGGATCAGCCGTGCGGAGCGGCGAGGCGCAGATGGGCGGCACATAGAGCTCCGTCCTTCCTACTATTATGACAGCGATAGCAGGGAGAACAGGGAGAAAATAGAGTTGGAGGCAGATCCGGAGCTTTTGGAGGCAGCTGTGGCAGAAGCCGCTTCTTATCAGGCGGGCCGGGTGGTCTCCGGAAAAATCGCTACCAGCAACAACTGGAACCGCCAAAGGGACCGCATTCGTTTTTTGTATGAGAAATTTGGTTCTTCCTGCGAAGAGATGGAGGCGCATGCTTCCGCTCAGATATGCCGGAATTACGGAGTCCCCTTCCTTGGCATCCGCATACTTTCCAATGCGGAGCTTCATGGCGAGGAGTTCGATCCGGCTGCGGGAACGGCATGCCAGCAGTATGTTCTCGCAGTCATCCAATCCTATGCCGAACGCAAGGCAATAAAGCGGGACAGCAGAAAGGATCTTGGATAGAGCATGTACAATCTCAGCAAGCAAGTGGAAGATGGTATCATCGATATCTGAAGATGCGGAACCTATTGATTCATACCTATGATGACGCGAAATCCCTGGAAGCGATTGCAAGCATCAAAGAGGTTTATCCAGACCGCCGTAAAACCCCGTCCTTTAGGTCTGGGGATATAAGGCGGGTGCTTTGAGCGGGTTCGATGCCCGCGAAAAGCA
>CACYDT010000163.1 GCA_902773295.1 uncultured Veillonellaceae bacterium
CGGGTGGGGGATACCGCTTCGCTCCGCCCCCACCCACGCGATATAGGCTTCTCACTCCCGCTTATGGAAGCGGGAGACTCATAGACTCAGTTAAATTTTTCCGTAATGGTGCAGGCCGCAGGGAGTGATTGCCCCTGCGGCTTTTCACTTTTCTTTTTCTGAGCCATCAGCAAAGCGCCAGTTCCACCAGGAACACCACAAGACAGCAAGATGCCGCTACCTTGAAGAGACTGGCTCCCCACCAAGAGAGGGCGATGCCGCTCACGAGGGCAAGCCCTCCCGCGACAGGCGTGCGCGTGGCATCAAGGATGGCGGGAAATGTCATGACCGCCAATGTCACGTAGGGAACATAATAAAGGAAGGAACGCAGGAACCTGTTCCTGATCTGCCGCCGGATGAGCGTCAAGGGAAGGATACGGATAGCAAGGGTCACCGCGGACATAATGAAAAGATAGACATAAATCTCATGCTCCATGACCGTTCCCTCCCTTTATAGGAAAGAAATAAGCGGCAAGGGCAGAAAGCGCCACCGTGAGAATGATGGTACGGGTACCGCCGGAAAGCTCCATCAGCCCCGGCAGATGAACAGCGGCAAAGCTCGCCGCGAAACTGAACAAGACAAGCGCCCCCACGATCCGATCCTGCCGGGCCGGGGGAATGATGACGGCAAGGAACATGCCATAGAGAGCAACGCTCAAAGCGCTGACCGCCTCAAGGGGAAGGATGTTCCCTGCGGCAATGCCGATAGCCGTCCCGAGGGACCAACCCGGCAACGCCACGAGCATGGCGCCGTAGTTATAATACGGGTCAAGCTTGCCTTTCCGTGCCACGGTAATGCCGAAAATCTCGTCCGTCACATCGAAGCCCACAAAAATACGATGCCAGATGGATGCTTCCGGTGCAAACTTCTGGCTCAGGACACAACTCATCAGAAGATATCTGGCATTCGCCACAAGGGTGATGATGGCGATTTCCAGATAAGCGGCATCCGCGGCAATGGTAGTAAAGCCCGCATATTCCCCTGCAGAGGCATTGTTGAAAAAGCTGGCCAGAAAGCCCTGGAAGGGCGTAAGCCCGGCATTCTTCGCCGCAATTCCCAGAGTAAAGGAAACAACAAAATAGCCCAGTGCAATGGGCATGCCGTCCCGCACTCCTTCCCTGAGAACCTGCCCGTGGGTAGCGAGAAACCCATTCCGCGGCATGACATCAACTCCAATTCCATTCACAGCGCCATCACTGTCCTTTCATTCATTGCCCTATAGCCCTATAGTATAATCCCTTTCCTGTCATTTGTATACTTGGGAAGGAAAAAAACATGATTCCCTGCTTTCCTGCCGCAACGGGCAGAAGGAAAACAGGGAATCACGAAGAATTTGAAAAGCATAGAACATATACATCGATAATTCACAAAGGAGAGTATTTATGAAAATAGCCATCAGCGACTTCGACGGGACGCTTTGCCGGATTCTGCCCGGCACCACGTTGGGCGGGAGCGTCCCCGAGGAAAACCTTGCCGCCATCCGGAAATGGCGGGCAGCCGGGAACAAGTTCGGCCTTGCCTCCGGCAGGGGCTTGAGCCTTTTGGAGAAAGAGGTGGAAAAATACCGGATTCCCTTGGACTTCCTGATTTGCACCAATGGAGCCTCCATCTTCGACGAGAACCGGAATCTCATCCACAGCACGGTGATCCCCAGAGATGTGCTGCGCGACTTCCTGCACCATCCCTTATCCCATGAGAAGGAACGACCCTTCCTCATCTTTTGCGAGAAACAGGTCTATGCCCTCCGTCTCTATCCGGACATCCCCATAGAGCGCACGCCTCTCATCACCTGGGAAGAAGCCGGCGAGCTGGAAGATGCCGTCCAGCTGGGTCTCATGTTCCGCACCCCTGAGGAAAACCATCAGACCACGGAGAACATGCAACGGGAATTCCCCATGCTGGGCGGCAATCCCAACCGCGTCTACCTGGACATCAACATGAGGCAGGTGAACAAACGGTACGGCGTGGAACGCCTGACGGAAACCATGGGATGGGAAAAGGAAGAAATCCTCGTCATCGGGGATGACAGGAACGACCTTCCCATGATCCGCTATTTCCACGGCTTCACAGTAGACACGGCACAGCCCTTCATGAAGGAAGCCGCGGCGAAGGTCTACAGTTCCGTCGGGCAGATGCTGGAAGAAAATATTTGAACAAAAGGAATTGACAAACAGGGAAAATCGTCTTATGATATGTATATGGAATCGGTTTCACATTGTTCCGGTCATCCTTTGAAATTGTATAGTAAATGACAAGATAACAGGAGGGGAAAATATGAAGGACATTCGTCTTGACAGTCCGCTCAACGGCAAGCTCATTGCCTTGAAGGACGTGAAGGATCCCGCCTTTGCCGCCATGGGACGCGGCGCAGGCGTGGAGAATCCCGAAGGGAAGGTCTACTCGCCCTTTGACGGGGAAATCACGGTGATGTTTCCCACGGGGCATGCCGTGGGACTTCACTCGGATGACGGCATCGACCTGCTGATCCATGTGGGCATCAACACGGTGGATCTGAACGGCGCCCATTTCAAGGCAAAGGTTGCCCAAGGGGACAAGGTAAAGCGGGGCCAGCTCCTCATCGAGTTCGAGCCGGAAGCCATCAAAAAAGCAGGGTACGATGTGACCACATCCGTAGTGGTCACCAACGCCGGGGACTTCGGCGACATCACCCTGGAACTGAACGGCAAGAAAATCACGGACAAGGCAGAAGCGGAGGAGCCCTCCGGCCCCGCTTCCACAGCCGCGGCAGCCGCCGACACGGAGTTTGACCACCTGCCCGCCGAGGAGCGCGTGGCGAACCTCATCGCGAAGTACGTGGGCGGCATGAGCAATGTGCGCTCTGCCGAGCATTGCGCGACGCGCCTCCGCCTCATTGTCAACGACAAGTCGAAAATCCAGGAAAAGGCCATCGAGAACATCGACGGCGTCAAGGGGCAGTTCTTCGCCGCACAGCAGTACCAGATCATCCTCGGCACGGGCTTCGTTGACAAGGTGACGGATGCCTTCCTGCGGCTCAATCCTGCCCTTTCCGGCGGCGGCAACAAGGAAGCCGCCTATGAGCAGATGAGCCTCATGCAGAAGATTTCCCGCACCCTGGGCGATGTCTTCGTGCCCATCATCCCCGTCCTCGTGGCCACAGGTCTTTTCATGGGACTTCGCGGCGCGACCCAGAGCCTGGGCGCAGAGTTCAGCCCAAGCGTGCTCCTTCTGAGCCAGGTTCTCACGGATACGGCCTTCGCCTTCCTGCCGGCCCTCGTCTGCTGGTCTACCATGAAGAAATTCGGCGGCACGCCGGTCATCGGCATCGTCCTGGGCCTCATGCTGGTATTCCCGGCACTTCCGAACGCCTATGTGGTGGGCGGCTTTGCCAACGAGCTTGAATCCCTGGGACTCACCTGGCAGGAAGCCGCCAAGATCGCGGACTATGCAGGAAAAGTTCCCATTCCCGTTGACATCTTCGGCTTCACCGTTCCTCTGGTGGGCTATCAGGGGTCTGTGCTTCCTGCCCTGGTTCTTGGCATCTTCGCCGCCAAGCTCCAGCATTGGCTCAAGACCTTCGTGCCGGACATCATCGACCTCATCGTAACCCCGTTCCTGACCTTGTTCATCTCCATGCTCCTTGGCCTTCTCGTCGTCGGTCCCATCATGCATGCCATTGAGCTTGCAGTCTTCGGAGCAGTGCAGGCGTTCCTGGCCATGCCTTACGGCATCGGCGGTCTCGTGGTCGGCGGCCTGCAGCAGGTCATCGTCGTCTTCGGCGTGCACCATGTATTCAACGCATTGGAAGTCCAGCTCCTCGCCACCACGGGCGTCGATCCCTTCAACGCCATCATCACAGGCGCCATCGTGGCCCAGGGCGGTGCTGCTGTTGCCGTCGCCATGAAGACGAAGGACAAGAAGAAGCGCGCCCTCTACATTTCCTCGGCAGTTCCCGCCTTCCTCGGCATCACGGAGCCTGCCATCTTCGGTATCAACCTCCGCTTCATGAAGCCCTTCATCTACGGCCTCGTGGGCGGTGCCTGCGCAGGCGCTGTCGCCAGCTTCATGGGGCTTGCAGGCACAGGCATGGGCATCACGGTCATTCCGGGCACCCTGCTCTACATCAACCAGCTGCCCCAGTACATTCTGGTCAATGTCATCGGCTTCGCCGTTGCCTTCGGCCTGACCTTCAGCCTCTTCAAAACAGAGGAATGAACCATATAGTTTCAGGAAAGGAGCTGTTGCAGTAACATTTGCAACAGCTCCTTTTGAGTCACATCATGGAGGGATGAAGATGATCGAAATCAACAAAAAAGAAATCGATGCCAAGGTGAGGGAAGGAATCCCATTCCAGCACCGCTGGCACAACCGCTTCCATCTGGAAATGCCTTTCGGGCTCATCAATGACCCAAACGGTCTCGCCTTCCACAATGGGGAGTACCACATCTTCTACCAGTGGAACCCTTTGGGTTGCGTCCACAAGAACAAATCCTGGGGACATGTCCATACCCGGGACTTCGTGAACTACAGCATGCCGGAATTGGCCATGTGGCCCACGGACGAACACGACAAGGACGGCTGCTATTCCGGCTGCGGCTTCGTGGACAACGATACCCTGCGGGTGTTCTACACCTGCAACGCCAAGGACGAAAACGGCGTGAGGACGCCTGCCCAGCGTCTCGGCACCCTGCGCTCGGACGGCACCATCCGCAAAGAGGAAATCGCCGTTCCCACCAACGAGAAAGGCTATACGGGACACTTCCGAGACCCCTATGTGTTCTACCGCCGCGGAAAGAGATACTTCGTCCTTGGCGCCCAGACGGAAGACGAGCGCGGCTGCGTCCTCGTCTACGAGGAGGAATCCGAAGGCAAATGGCGCTTCCTGGGGGAACTCAAAACGAAAATGACCGAAGTGGATGAGAAATTCGGCTACATGTGGGAATGTCCCGGGCTCCTGAAATTCGGCACCCATGACGTGCTCCTCTGCTGTCCCCAGGGGCTTGAGGCGCGGGAATACAAGTACCAGAACCTCTACCAGTCCGGCTATTTCGCAGGCCACGTCTCCCTCGACAGCATGGAGATGTACCATGGGCGCTTCCAGGAGCTGGACAAGGGATTCGATTTCTACGCACCCCAGGTCTTCAACCATGAGGGCCGCCATATCCTCATCGGCTGGATGGGCATGCCGGACAGGGATGCGGACTATCCCACCGGGGAACAGGGCTGGATGTACTCCCTGACCATGCCGAGGGTGCTGACCCTCCGCCAGGGACATATCTACTCCCATCCCGCCAAGGAGCTCCGCGCCCTCCGCATCCAGGAAACCGCCATGGACATCGATGCCTCCGAAACCAAGCAGATCACGGCGGAATTGGGCGAGGGAGCCGAGGTGCTCCTGGACATCACCCTGGGCGCAGCGCAGGAGCTGGACTTCGAGCTCATCTACGGCTTGGAGAAGCTTGTCTTCCACTATGACCGGCGCACCCAGCTCATGACCATCGACCGGGACGGCATGAAGCTCGGAGGGCGCGGCAAGCGCCAGTTCAAGCTCTATGCGGAGGAAAATTTCTCCTTCCATCTCTTCGTGGATCGCACGGCAATAGAAGCATTCTTCCAGCACGGGGACGAGACGGCAACCCTCTTCGTGTTCCCTGAGAAGAACATCCTGCCGGAACTCCGCCTCATCTCCGACAAGCCCATGGAATCCGTCACCGGACGCGTCTGGGAACTGGACAGCTTCCGTTTCTTTTAAGCACACACAAAAAGCCACCCCCGCAGCGGATACTCCGCAATTGGGGGTGGCTTTCTTCTTTCCTGATGCCTTCTCCGTGAGTCAATTCGATACTGCGCAACGTATTCGTTCCTTCGTCAGGGGAATCCTTCGAATTCTCTCAAAGGGATTCTCCTGGAACGAATACCGGATGTCCAAATAGCCATCCTGCCGGGAAAAGGATATCTTCTTCAATGTGTACTTCGTCTTGGACTTCTTGATCTGGGATATATAAAACTGCGCGTCTTCCGCCGTGAAAGGACCGTTTTCAATGGTCACGCTTACATTGTCAATCAACATGGGAACCACCTCCATATTGGATGGAAAGCAGAGGTTTACTTCTTGCACCGCCGGGAAGACGGAGCCGCTCCCCCCGGTTGAAGCCCATTATACTATACAATCCCTGGCTTGTGAAGTATTTTTTATATTTCGGTCTGAAGTACATAAGACTTTCCGCCTCCTGATCCATGGCACTCCATAGCGACCCTTGGCAGAAATCTTCATGATGCATCCTCTCTTTTCCGTCCTCTATGTCATAGATGATATATATGTATACTCACATATATCATAGCGAGACAAAAGGAAAATGTCAAATTCCTATTGACAAGAGGATTTCATTGCCATATAATCTAAACATAGTAATCATATATGTTTTAACTTTGGAGGGATTGCCATGGGAAAAATCTATGAAAGCGTTACAGAACTCATCGGCGGGACGCCGCTTCTCCGGGCCAGGAATTTTACGATTGCCAACCATCTGGAGACCGACATCCTCGTAAAGCTGGAATACTTCAATCCGGCGGGAAGCGTCAAGGATCGCATCGCCATTGCCATGATCAAGGAAGCGGAGACCTCCGGCAAGCTCACGAAGGACTCTGTCATCATCGAGCCCACCAGCGGCAACACCGGAATCGGCCTTGCCAGCGCGGCTGCGGCACGGGGCTACCGAGCCATCCTCACCATGCCAGAAACCATGAGCGTGGAGCGGCGCAACCTTCTGAAGGCATACGGTGCGGAGATCGTGCTGACGGAAGGCTCCAAGGGCATGAAGGGCGCTATTGCCAAGGCAGAAGAACTTGCCAAGGAAATCCCCCATGCCTTCATCCCCTCCCAGTTCACCAACCCGGCGAACCCTGCCGCCCACGAAGCCACCACGGGACCGGAAATCTGGGAGGACTCCAACGGAAAAGTGGATGCCTTCGTGGCCGGTGTGGGCACCGGGGGAACCCTGACGGGCGTGGGACGCTATCTCAAGAAGCAGAACCCCGCCGTCAAGATCTTCGCCGTGGAACCTGCCAGCTCCCCCGTCCTCAGCCAGGGAAAGGCAGGCCCCCACAAAATCCAAGGCATCGGTGCAGGTTTCGTGCCGGAAACCTTGGATACGAAAGTCTATGACGAGGTTCTCCCCATCGCCAACGAGGACGCTTTCCGGTATGGCCGCCAGTTCTCCCGTTCAGAGGGCATCCTCATCGGCATCTCCTCCGGGGCAGCCCTTGCCGCAGCCGTGCAGCTTGCCAAACGCCCGGAATTCAAGGGAAAGACCATTGTTGCCCTGCTCCCGGACACGGGTGACCGCTACCTCTCCACGGAACTGTTTTCCGACGGGCAGTGAGATTCTCTAAATGTACCAAAAACGCAGATATGAAGCGCAAATCCTTCTGGAAGGAGCCATGGCAGGAGCAGTGACAGGGGCAGTCGTCTCTGCCTTCCGCTTCCTCCTGGACCTTTCGGAAGAACTGCGCTGCTGGATTTACTCATGGGGAAGGGATTCCTTGGCAATCCCTTCCCTATGGTTCGTTCTGCTCATTTTCCTTGCATGGCTCCTGGGCAAAATCCTGCAGAAGGAACCCATGGCAGGGGGCAGCGGCATCCCTCAGGTCAAGGGGATCCTTCTGGGAAAAATGAGAATGAACTGGCTCCGCACCCTTTGCCTGAAATTCCTCGGTGCCGTTCTGGGCATGGGCGCAGGACTTTCCCTTGGACGCCAAGGGCCAAGCGTCCAATTCGGTGCCGCTGTCGGGCAAGGCTTCAGCCATTTCCTGCGGAGGGCAGGACTGCGCGAAGAACGCCACCTCTTGATCGCCGGGGCAGGTGCCGGACTGGCTGCGGCGTTCAACGCCCCCCTTGCAGGCGTGGTCTTCTGCATGGAGGAACTGGCGCCCGGCTTCTCAGGCATACAGATTCTTTCGGGAATCATGGCCGCCGCAGTGTCCACAGCGATATCCCGGAGCGTTTTCGGAGCGCAGCCCGTCTTTCATCTGGCAACGCTCCCCACCATCCCCTTGGGAAGCCTTTATCCTGTGTTTCTTCTTCTGGGAATCTTTTGCGGTTTTTGCGGTATGCTGTTCAACCGGGGACTGCTCTTTTCCCTCAGCACCTATGACCGGCTCACTCTGCAAGGAATGAGGAAATTCCTTCCGGCCCTACTGATGGCAGGAATCCTCGGGTTCGTCCTGCCGGAAATCCTCGGGGGAGGAAATGTCCTGGTAGACAAGCTGCTCATCACGGACTACGACCTGAGTTTCCTTCTGCTTCTGCTCTTAGGGAAATATTTCTTCACGCTCCTCTGTTTCGGTTCCGGTGCCCCCGGCGGCATCTTCCTCCCTATGATGGCATTGGGCGCGACAGCCGGAGCGATTTTTTCCAAGAGCGCCCTCTTCCTGGGCTGGATCGGCCCGGAACTGGTGCCCTGCTGCATCGTCTTCGGCATGGCAGGGTATTTCACAGGGGCTGTGAAGTCCCCCGTATCCAGCAGCATCCTTATCATGGAACTCACAGGCTCCTTCGAGCACATGCTGATCCTCCTCTGCATCTCCTTCTCCGCCTGCCTCGTCCTGGACATGACAGGCACCCGCCCAATCTATGACGCGATTCTGCGGAGAATCCTGCGGAAAGGAAGAAAACGCGGGACAGACAACCAGTGAAACAGATTTTCCTCTGGAAAAATACTCCCTTTGGCGTTATAATGTTAAGGTAGGGAATTATGAAATTTCCATAATTTTATCGTCGGAGGTACATGCCATGAGAAGAATTTTGGTTGGTGGAACGGCAATGCTCTTTGCCCTGTCATCCTTTCTGCTTTTGCCGGGAGAAGGGCAAGAGGACGGAATCCGGACGGCAGAGGCTTCAGCCACGATTCGAGTGGCTAACCGCGAACTGAAGAGGAACAAACGTCCTCCTACGCAAACAGACATCTATGAACGGGCACACCGCATTATCTGGAGCGGCGGGAAATCCTATGACGACCGGGTGCGCATCGCCGTTGTCATCAACGGGGATGAGAACATCATTGTGGAGGACAGGGTCAAGAACCAGGTATACAGCCAGCTCCGCAACAAGTTCCCTAGGGAAAACTTCGCTGTCATGAAGGGAACGGATGTCAACACAAAGCTGCTACAATATGCAGAGGATGTGTATTACGATCAACGCGAAACAGCAGTAACAAGCGAAACGCACTATGAAGGCACCAAGAGTAGTACCGGCATCAATTTTTCATCATCCGCAACAAAATATGATACTGCTGCCTCTGCTTCGGCAGGAATGGGTTCGGATAGTGCCTCCGGGACAGGACGCGGCAATACAGACTTTTTCTCCGTTTCAGGCGGGATTAATTTTGGTGATCAAACATATTCCCTGGATCGAGACAAAGTAACCAAGCCTTCCCGTGTCGACGTAAACGGAATGCCAGTTGGAATGCAACCCAGAGGCTTGTCTGATATGAGATGTGCCGACTATGTGCGTGCTGGGCAGGAATGCGACTATGATTATGTCTTTGCCATGACCTTCTACAATGGCAAGGGAAGAGTTTACAATCATGATTTTGTATTGTTCAATACAAGCAGTATTCATAAAAACGTATGGATGTGTGTCCGTTTTGTAGATGTCGCAAATAGGGAGTATATGTATCGAAACGATATTGTGACAGAAGGAAAGACTCACAATGGCCATATCAACGGCCGTGTTATTGAGCGGTCTGTAAAAAAGGCCGTGCAAGAAGCAATGGATGACATTGCAATTGACTATTAAGAGGGCATCCGAATGAGCAGAATATTTTTCTTCCTTGCCCTGATGGCAGGAATCGCCATCTCCATGCCCCCTGCTGCCTGGGCGGCAGAGGAAGTAGTCGAAGAGGTAGAGGAAATAGGGGTAGGGACCAGCGATACCACGCGGGCAGATGACTGGTTCACCTCACAAACGCCCCCGATGGCCAAGGATCTTGAATTGACCGGGGATCGCTACATCAGATTCTACTGGGACGATTCCCTCACCTATTGGATTGACGCAGAGAGCATCCGCTGGATCTTCCTCCCCTATTCCACTAGCGAATACATCCTTGATGTGTGGATAAAAATGGAGACTGTCCCCGGCACGGCAGATTACAGCTACCCAAAGAAATACTACATGGAGCATTACTACCTGCGCCCTGAGAAAAAGCAAGTCCAATTCCTCAGCGAGCTGGAAGTCACGGGGCGCCCGCAGAACGCCATCCGGGAGCGTCAGTATGACCCCAAGAACTGGGAAAACCTCGTGCCCGGCAGCGTGGAGGAGAAAGTCTACTGGGCAGTCACAACAATCCTCAAGGACCTCGAAAAAGCCGGCATCGTGAAGAAACGGAAGCGCACATACGATTTCTGGGATGATACCTTGCGCATTGGCGGGGTTTTCTAATCAACATATTATCCACAGTTTTATCCACATATCCACAGGCTTCTTGTGAATCGTTGTGGATATTCGCATTCGCAAGCATAAAAAGAGCAGGGCATCTGCCAATACGCAGTGCCCTGCTTTTTCGTGCCGGCGTTTCTACCCGCGAAGAAAACACATGCCCTTGGGGATATATGCAGAGCATATACTCCAGTATTTCAATGATGGAATAAACGTATATGGGTCATAGCCATGGCCATGCCATACTTATTGCAAGTTTCAATCACATTGTCATCCCGAATGGAGCCACCGGACTGAGCAACATATTCCACCCCGCTCTTATGGGCGCGCTCAATGTTATCCCCGAAGGGGAAAAAGGCATCGGAGCCGAGGGACACTCCCTTGGCGGTTTTCAGCCAGGCCTGCTTCTCCTCCCGTGTGAAGACCGGAGGCTTCTCCGTGAAGACACGCTTCCAATCGTCCGTCTCCAACAAATCCATCCATTCCTCGGAAATATAAACATCAATGGCATTGTCGCGATCCGGGCGGCGCACATCCTCACGGAAGGGAAGCGAAAGAACCTTCGGGTTCTGGCGGAGATACCAAACATCTGCCTTATTCCCGGCTAATCGGGTGCAGTGGACACGGGACTGCTGCCCGGCGCCAATGCCGATGGCCTGCCCGTCCTTGGCATAACAGACCGAATTGGACTGCGTATATTTTAATGTAATCAAAGCAATCAGCAAGTCACGACGAGCGGCTTCAGGAATCTCCTTATTATTTGTAGGAATATCCTTCAAGCATTCTTCCGTGATTTCCATATCGTTCCGCTGCTGCTCAAATGTGATTCCAAAAACCTGTTTCTGTTCCAACACTTTTGGCTGGAAGGATGGGTCCATCTGAATGACAAGATAGGTACCTTTGCGCTTGGACTTGAGAATGGAAAGCGCTTCCTCCGAATAAGAAGGAGCAATGACACCATCAGAAACTTCACGTTTCAGAAATGATGCAGTTTGTGCATCGCATTCCTCGGATAATGCCACAAAGTCCCCATAAGATGACATGCGATCCGCACCACGGGCACGGATATATGCAGTTGCAATGGGGCTCAATTCGATTCCTTCCACGAAATAGACCTGTTTCAATATATCAGAAAGTGGAACAGCAACCCCCGCACCTGCAGGACTCACATGCTTGAAGGATGCAGCCGCCGGAAGGCCTGTTGCTTTCTTGAGTTCCTTCACGAGCTGCCATCCATTCATCGCATCCAATAAGTTAATGTAACCCGGTTTTCCATTCAATACACGAAAGGGCAGTTTCCCTTCCTCTACAAAAACTCTGGCAGGTTTCTGGTTCGGATTGCATCCATACTTCAGTTCCATCTCATCCATAGTCATTCTCCTTTATATAAAATGTAAAGCAAAAAGACCGACGCATCTCAAGCAAGTGCCCAGACGGTCGGCTTTTTCCGTTGCACTCCCATGTGGTACTCTCCACTTCCGTCAGTCGTGCAAGCTCTTTTTCAGAATATCATTTCCATGCGCCTTTGTCAACTGCTTTTCTTGAGTCTCCATAAACTCTCCTCGGGAGTGTTTCTTCTTCATACATCGCTCTTCTCCTCTGTTTTTTATTACATTAAAAAATAAACCACTTTTATTTTTCCATATATATCATTCTTTATTTTATTAATGTTATATTTCTCTTATCATTCTCTGTCTCTTTTTTATTATTACATATTTTATTTTAAGTTATATCGTTCTCTAAGGGTTGTTTTTGTCTTTTTCTATCATTCCATTAATTTAATACGGTATTCATGAGACAATATTATATATACGTCACTTCCAACCATATTCTCTTACTTCGTCAGAATTTTTCAAGGAACTACTGTCCTATTCGGCAATTTTATGATATGATTAAATTGGTTGGATTTTTGCGATACCATTCTTTGGCGGGTTTCCGCCGATGTGATATAGGGGGGACAAGATATGTTGAAGAGTATTGCAGTAATGACCAGTGGTGGCGACAGCCCCGGAATGAATGCAGCGGCGCGTGCTGTCGTGCGAACAGCCCTGTACGAAGGGGTAAAGGTCTGGGGAATCAATAACGGCTACCACGGCCTCTTGGAAGAAGACATGTTCGAGATGCAGTCGAAAAATGTGGGTGATATCATCCAACGTGGCGGCACATTTCTTGGTACCGCGCGTTGCAGGCGCTGGCAGACCCCGGAAGGGCGCATGCAGGGCTTCAAGAATCTCGTGGATCGCGGCATCCAAGGACTTGTGGTCATTGGCGGCGATGGCAGCCTGCGAGGCGCGCAGCTCCTCTCCCAGGAAACGGGCATTCCCATTGTCGGCCTTCCCGGAACCATTGACAACGATGTTTGGGGCTCCGACTATACCATTGGATGCGATACCGCGGCCAATACCATCATCGATGCCATCAACAAGCTCCGCGACACAGCATCCGCCCATCGCCGTGTCATCGTCCTCGAAGTCATGGGACGCCGCAGTGGATGGCTCGCCATGGTATCCGGCATATCCGGCGGCGCGGAATACATCCTCGTTCCGGAAGTGGAATACAATCTCGATGAAATCTGTGATGACATGAAGCGTTCCTATGAAGCTGGGAAACGCTATATCCTGGTTGTCGTTGCCGAAGGTGTCGGAAGCGGCAAGGAAATCGGCAAGTATATTTCAGAGAAAACAGGACTGGATACCCGCGTATCTGTCCTTGGTTATATCCAGCGCGGAGGTTCCCCGACGGTCATTGATCGCGTCAAAGCCTCCCAACTCGGCGAGAGAGCAGCCCTGGCCATCATATCCGGTCTCTCGGACATCGTATTCGGCTTTGACCGCGGCAACGTCGTTTCCATCAATCTCCACGATGCCGTGACAAACAAGAAAAAGCTCGACCCCGAATACATGCATCTCGCCAAGGTGCTCGCTTGACTCTCTAGTATAAGATAGGACGCAGGATGAACAGTTCCTATGATCGTTGATGATAATCACCCGGCATGGATATCTGATACATTTCAGATATCCATCTGTTTTTTGGAGTTTTTCCTATCCATCATTCTATTGCAGGAGGTTTTATCCACCAATGAAAAGAAAAAACAGACTCTCTCGCTTGCTTTCCCTCTGGGCCGTCACCGGTGCCTTATGCCTCGCACCTGTCGCCCACGCTGCAATCCCTGCAGAAACCACCTCTGCAGAAACGCCTCCGCCTGCTCCCCCCTCGCAATATGAGAGGGAACTGGCCGCCGAAGAAGAGAGCATGGCAAACGGAGGGTATCCCGCAGATATCGTGCCCCAACCGACTCCTTCCCCACAGAACCCGGAGCCGGAGCCCGTTCCTGAACCTGCCCCTGCTCCTACACCTACACCTACTCCTACACCTACTCCTACTCCTACTCCTACACCTACTCCTACTCCTACTCCTACTCCTACTCCTATTCCTACGCCTGCACCTGTACCTATCCCTGCCCCGCAACCGGAACGCGAGGTTCCTCTCCGTCAACCTATCCCGGCGCAAGCCACCAACATTCTTCCCCCGGCCGATACCAGCCGTGCCGGAAAGCAGTGGAAAAACGTCGCCTACGGACAGAAATCAAGCTCCCAAACGATGGATATCTACCTGCCTGCTGAGGGAAAGCGGCCTTTTCCGGTCATCGTCGCCTTCCATGGACGCGGAGGAGATAAATCCACGGCAGAAATGAATCCGCCCCTTGCCGGCCTCGCCCATGGCTATGCTGTTGTCTGCGTCAATTACCGCACATCCCCCGAGGCTCATTTCCCCGCCGATGTCATGGATGCCAAAGCAGCCATCCGCTACCTCAAGGCCATTGCCCCCAAATACCAATTGGATGCCTCCCACATTGCAGCATGGGGCGATTCCTTTGGCGGCAATTTGGCCGCCTTCCTCGGAACAACCTCCGGCCATGCGGAATTCGAAGACTTCTCCATCGGACACCGCGGGCAAAGCAGCCGCGTCAATGCCGTTGTAGCATGGTTCCCAAGCCTGGATGACGTCCATACGGATTCCGATTTCAAACAGCTTGGCATCCGTCCGGCGCTTCCCCGCAATGAGGAGCGCTATGGCATGGAAGTCTATGGCGCACCCGTGACCTCCATCCCGAATCTCGCTGCCTTCCGCGACCCTACCCGCTACATCGCCCCGGACGCTTCCCCCTTCTTCCTCCTGCACGGGACGGACGACAATATCTGCCCCATCACCCAGACCGAGCGGTTCGCCAATACCTTGAAACATACCATCGGATCAAAATACGTGGAATTCGTCACCGTGAAAGGCGCCGGCCATCATATCAAGGATTGCGCCACGAAGGAAAATATGGACAAAATCTTCCGCTTCTTGGATAAGCGCATGAAAGACAAGAAATCCAAGAAAAACCGGAACAGGGACTGAACGGAATAGTTCCTGATTGCAAAAGATGCCCTCCATGCATATTGCATGGAGGGCATCCTGCGTTTTGATTATTTTGCTTTCTTGTCCTTTTTGTCGTTCTTCTTGTTGCCCGAATCCGCCTTCAGATCCTTGATGCTGTTCAAGCGCTCCGCCAGAACATCTGCAGACTCGTCCTGCCCCGTCGGCGTGAAAATCGCCTGCGGGCCGAGCATGACCGTCCCGTTTTCCACATAAGCGCTGTTGCTGCTATGGTGGTTATGATAAGCCGCCGCCAGATTCCCGAAAACGAAATAGGAACGCTCCATTGCGCTCATCCCTGCTGCAGGCGCAGGTGTCACAAAGGCATTGCCGTTGACAAAGACCGTGCCGTTCTTTGCCGTGACGTGATTGCCGCTATACTCACCGAGCTGCTTCACATACTTATCACGGCGCGCCTCCGAATTAGGATGGTCGGAAGGATTGAACAACATTTCTCCGGTACTTTGCTTTTGAGTTCCCATCAAATCTATAAATCGCTGCATAACAGCGGCACAGGCACCGGGATTATAATCGGTATGCGTTATGTACTCGAAAGCCATTCCATCCGCCTCCCATTCGTGCCGCTTATCCGCATGCACAATGGAATGCTTGAGAGCGAGATTGCCCACGATATTTCCAAGAAGCGCTCCAGTATTCGAGCCGCTTGCCAGTGCTACACCGATACTCGCCAAAAGCTCCTTGTCAAATCTCGATGTAAGACTCTTGAAAACATGATCCTTCTGTCCGTGGCCCATTTCGTGCCCCACGACGGCGGCAATTTCATCATCATTGGCAAGATGATAAAATGTGCCTGTATTCACCGTCATGACATGTCCCATGGCACACGATGCGTTGAGGCTTTTATCCATATTGATGAAATACTTGTAGGGAAGATTCTTGATGGTCGGATCCACCTCTGCTACAGCTTCCGACAAGCGCCCCATGATGATATCCAGTTTTCCGTTCAATTCCGGATCGTCATTTACCCCCTGGTTCTTTCGGAATTCCTGAAAAAGCATTTCCCTGCCTTCTTCTGTCGTATTGATATACTTATACTGCTTCGTCAACATTTCCTTCTGCTGAGCCACTTGTGCCACGCCAACGCCAATGCCGACAATATCCCCGATACCCATGGCCGATGTCGTCGGCATCGGGACAGCGGAAACGCTCACGGCAACACCAAGAAGCCCGGAAAGCAAAACAGTGGATGCTCTCTTTGTGATTCGATTCAGAAACATGATTATCACCTCATTCAATTACTCAAACACGCTCATACTTCATCGAGGTTCTTTCCCCTCCTTGAACACCATCATCATATGATGGGTCAGGCTCCAGTCATCGAGCTGCCCCACAATATCCTCCCTCTTCACCCACAGCCCTTCCTTGAGTTCTGTCCGGTCAAGGCGTATGGCAGTGTCCCCGTCCACATCGCAGTAAAATCCCATGAGAAGGTTCTGCACGCTGCCCCAGGGCTGGGACTTGTAGTAGCGGAGGTTCCTGACCCGAAGCCCTGTCTCCTCCATGACTTCCCGCGCAACACATTCCTCCAGGGTTTCACCGATTTCCACAAACCCTGCCACCAACGCATAAAAGGGGATGTTGCGGTTGGCATACTTCGTCAGGAGAATCTCATCGCCATGGGTGACGCCGACAATCACGGCAGGCGCAATCCGAGGATAAATGACATAACCGCACTCAGGGCAGACAAGCGCCCGTTCCTTCCCCGAAGGCCGCGTGCTGTGCCCGCACCGCCCGCAGAAGCGATTGTCCCTGTACCATGAGATGAGATGCCATGCCGTATAAGCCGCATACATCAGAGGAAGCGGTCCTTTGAGTTCATAGCGGATTTCCCTCAGCGTCATATAGCGAAAGCCGGGAAGCGCCTCCACTCCTTCCTTCAGAGCAAAATAAACTCCCTCTGCATCCAAGGAAAACAAATAGCCGCAATCCATAGCCTCCGGCAGATTGCTTCTCCTTGGAAATTCCAGGCTGCCCGGCTCCCCCGATACCATGAGGGAATCCCCCTTGACACAAATGACGATATCCCCTGCCTTTGCCTCTTTCCCCGGAAGGAACTCATTATGAAGCTCATGAGGATGTATCTCCTGTATCATTCTTCGCACTCCATTCCTGATGCAGCATCGCCGCAGTTTTTCACGTGAACCTCTCCCGCTTATAGACATATTCTACCCTGCTGCCGATTTTCCTGCCATCATTTTTTCACGTGAAGCAACCGCAAAAAGCCGGGAACCTTTCGCTTGGATGAGCAAAAGATCCCGGCTTTCTCCATGTTATTTGCCTTTCTTTATTTCTTCGCAGTTCCGTAGGATAGTTCCGCACGGGGAGTTTTCCATGCGGATATCAGCCATCCCAACACCGCACAAGCCATGGCGGGCAAGAACCATCCCAGCATGATGCTGTAGAAGGGCACATACTGGGTCAAGAGACCATCCAGGAAGGGGAACTCAATCCCGGCAGCCTTGAGCCCGTCAAAGACACTGAACACGACGGTGATATAAATCGCATAACGATAAACTTCCTTCCTGTTGCCGATGAGCCCATCGAAAAGGGACAGAACCACCAAAACAATCACGATGGGGTAGATCGCCACCAGGAAAGGAACCGAGAAACTGATGAGAGCTGTGAGGCCCACA
>CACYDT010000164.1 GCA_902773295.1 uncultured Veillonellaceae bacterium
AGCGGGCTATGCCGACTGATGAAGACGCAGATCCACGCGGATTTAGACCAGCAAGATGTCTAGTTTATAAGTATACAGTTCCTTAGCATCGGATAAAAGAAAAAGGCTCCGAAAAGCGAATTGCTTTTTGGAGCCTTTTTCGAAGGATGGTTTTAGTTGTGATTGCGCAGGATTTCTGCTCCCTGGGAAGGACTGATGCCCTTTTCCTGCAAGATGTTGTAAATCTCCTGCAAGGCAAGGGAATCCTTCTTGTCGACAAGATCCTGACGCTTCGCTTTCATATCTCTGATGCGTGCAGAAGCTTTTTCAATTTTCTCGTCAAGAGCTGCGATTTGCTCATCGATGTTTGCATTTCTTGCCATGATAGTTCCTCCTTAAAATATAAATCATGGAATTCACATTTTTATTATAAAACATGATGGGCTATGCGTCAAAGAAAAAATGAAAATTTTTGTAAAAAAATTTCATTTGCTGTATTTTCCTGCTTCTTTTTTGGCGAGCCGGTCACATCTTTCGTTTTTGTCATTCCCGGCATGTCCCTTTACCCAATGGAAAGCAACTTGATGTTTTTGAAAAAGGGCATCGAGCTTGATCCATAGATCCTTGTTTTTCACATCGGTTCCTGCAGATGTTTTCCATCCGTTTCGTTTCCAGTTGTGGATCCAATGTTTCGTGAAAGTATTTTTGAGATATTGGCTATCGGTGTAAAGTGCAATGGAGGAGGGTTCCTCAATGTGGGAGAGGGCGGCGACGGCGGCACTGAGTTCCATGCGATTGTTGGTGGTGCTCGGTGCGCCGCCGTGGAGTTCGTATTCTTTTCCCGTGGCGATTTCCTGGATGATGGCTGCCCAACCTCCCGGCCCATCGGGATTTCGCAGGCAGGAGCCATCGGTATATACGATATATTCTGCAGACGGCTGGAGCGAGGCAGATGTTTCCTCCAGCCAGATGAGCGCTTCCGGCACGGAGGGAAAGCTTTTGAATTTTGCTCCGGGGTAACCGGCAACCTGCTTTTCGCATTCTTCCCATGTGGGGAATATGCCTGTTTTGCGTCCGTTCTTTACGGCGTATACTTTATGTTTCATCGTAATGGTTCAACCTTTCTTGTTGGACTGGTTTTCCTGTTGCAACGAGAGGCTAAGACTCCAACGGGATAAGCCTCATCTTATTGTAGCGCAGTTGCGATGTGAAATCTAGTGTCCCGCCTCGTCCATATCCATAATAATTGCCCGATATGCGGTCATCTGCGTTGTTATCGTCAGTCGCCATAGACCGCGCTATGGCTCCTTCGAGAATATGCCACCGGCATATTCTCTCCTAGCATCTGACCACATCTCGAACAATTATTTTTATGTTTCTGAACGAGGTGGGACACTAGCATCAAAATTTAGACAAGAAAATTGCCCTGCCCTATTTACTATTTGGCAATTGGTTGCTAAAATCTTAGAAGAGATTGGGTTTTGGGAGGGGACTATGATTATCCGATTCCTTGAGTGGATGGGGCGCTTCGTGTTGAAGCGGCTGGAAGAATTGGGCACGATTGTGCTTCTATACATTGAGACGATGCGGCAGATGAGGCATAGGCCGCGTATCCGCCATATTGTGGCGCAGATGTCCCATCTTGGGGTCGATTCGCTGTCCATTGTCGGCCTCACGTTGCTATTCACGGGTGCTGTGCTGACGCTTCAGACAGCTTCCCAGTTCATCCGATATGGGGCGCAATCCACAATCGGCGGGGTCATTGCGATTGCCATCGGGCGCGAGCTGGGGCCGGTTCTTGTGGGGGTGGTATGCGCCGGACGTGTCGGCTCTGCCATCACAGCGGAGATCAGCACGATGAAGGTGACGGAGCAGATCGATGCGCTTCGCGTCATGGCCGTGAACCCTGTGGATTACCTCATCGTGCCCCGCATGCTGGCCTGCATGATCGTGGTGCCGCTTTTGACGGTTTTCGGGGATCTTATTGGAATTTTCGGAGGATGGGCCGTCGCGGTTTATTATTCCGGGGTCAGCTCTTATCTCTACATCGATTCCATCGATCGTTTTTGCAATGCCTTTGACATCACGGGTGGCATGATCAAGGCTGTGTTTTTTGGCAATGTCATTGCTGTGCTGGGCTGCTATTATGGGCTTCATTCCCCGCCGGGAGCGGAGGGCGTGGGCAAGGCGACAACCAAGACGGTGGTTGTCTCGATTATTGTGATTTTTGCCCTGAATGCGCTGTTGACATTCCTGCTGTTTTGATGGTTCATTTTGAGGAAAACTATGATAAGATTAGTAGATGTGAGCAAGGAGTTCGCAGGGAAAGCTGCCCTGAAACATATCCATATGGAAATCCGGAAGGGGGAGACCCTCGCTATTATCGGCGGATCCGGGTCCGGGAAGAGCACATTGCTCAGGCTCCTCATCGGCCTTATCCGCCCGAGCAGCGGAGAGATCTGGATCAACGGGCAGGAGGTTTCCGGAAGCTCGGAAAAGGAGTGGGACAAGCTGAGGTTCCGCATGGGGATGGTATTCCAGTATTCGGCATTGTTTGATTCCATGACTGTGGGAGAGAATGTGGCATTTGGCCTGCGTGAGCATACGGATTACGAGGAGGCCAGGATACAGTCTATTGTGAAGGAAAAGCTCCATCTTGTGGGCTTGGATGGTGTGGAGGCCATGATGCCCAATGAGCTCTCCGGGGGCATGAAGAAACGTGTAAGCCTGGCCAGAGCCATTGCCATCGAGCCGGAGGTCATTTTCTATGATGAGCCGAGTTCCGGGCTGGATCCCATCATGACTGCAAAGATTGATGAACTCATTGTGAATACGCAGCGGGCACTTCATGTGACATCTGTGGTCGTTACCCATGACATGGCCAGTGCCTGCCGCATTGCCGACCGTATTGCCATGATCTATGAGGGGGAGCTTATTGCAATGGAAACCGTGGAGCGGTTCCAGCAACTGGAGGATCCCAGAGTGCAGGCGTTTTTCTATGCCTTGAAGGTTCCAAGGGAGGTTGGAAGATGACGAAAGAGGCGAAGGTAGGAGCCTTTACATTGGCTGGAATTTTGTTGTTGGTACTGGTAGTGGCGCATCTCGGCGGTTTTCGTCTGGGAGGGAACAGTGGCTACTGCCTGTATGTGGGATTCACGAAGGCCACGGGTCTTGTGCCACAATCGGGCGTTTGCCTGTCCGGTGTTCCCGTTGGCTCCGTGGAGAGCATAGAGAACGAGGGCACGGGCGTGACGGTGGCGATACGCATCAAGGAAAATGTGCGCGTGCCGAGGGATTCCACAGTGACCATTGAGTCCACAGGAGTTATGGGGGAAAAATTTGTCAGCATTATGCCGGGAAGAGGCGATTCCCATCTTTTCGAGAACGGCGATTATATCATCGGCCAGGACGAAGAAGGCATGGATGTTATGTTCCAGAACATCAGCAAGGCAGTTGTCCAGGTGCAGGACTTGCTGTCTTCCGTAAACGAAATCATCAGTGACCCGCAGCTCAAAGGGACGCTCGTGGATATGGCAGTGAATATGAGGGATGCTTCCGCCCATGTCAACGGTCTCATGGCAGGCTTGGAACAGATGGTCTACATGAATCAGGGGAATGTGCAGCAGACCGTGCAGAACCTGCAGATGGCAACGGCGGGAATGCAGAGGACAATGAACAGTGTGGAGCATATGATGGCAAATCTTGATACCGTGGCCGGAGACCCGCAGACGGCGGAAAATATCAGGATGACCCTTCAGAATATCGCGGACACCAGTGCCAGGGTGGAACGCATGGCTGCAAGCATCGAGGGCGTTGTCAGCGATCCCCAGACGGCAGAGGATCTCAAGCAGACAATCCACAATGCACGGACGCTTACCGACAAGGCGGACAAAATGCTCGGCAAAGTGGGCGGCATCCAGGTGAAGCCATCCGTGGATGTCCTCTACAGCGGCAAGAACAGTGATTGGCGGGCGAATTTCAATGTGGATGTCGGCGAGGAGAAAGGAGCGTTCCTCAGTCTCGGTGTCGATGATATCGGCCAGGATAATCTGTTCAATGCCCAGTTGGGGAAACGCCAGGGAGATTTTGCCATGCGGGCAGGGGTGATCGCCAGCCGTCCGGGTGTCGGTGTGGATGCTTATCTTGGCAGCAAGTGGAAATTTTCTGCGGATGCCTATGACCTCAATCGTGCAAAACTGAGGCTCCGGACATTGTATGAGATCGGGGACGAGACCTATCTCATGGGAGAATTTGATGATGTGACGAAAAAGGACAAGCGGGCGGCCTATGTGGGAATCAGGAAGAGCTTTTGAGCGGAAGCATTGGCCGGGAAATTTTGCCTTTGGCAAAATTTGAATCCTCTGTGGGGACTAGCTTTCGCGTCGCAATTGCGTTATAATATATAAGCTAAAGCATGGTTATAAGGCTATAGTGCAGGTTGTAACCGGCATGATATAGTAGGAGGAGTTTGCTTTGAATAGATCAAAACGTTTTTATAAAAAGCTGGCATCCCTTGTAGCGATGGGGCTTATGGGAGTAGCTGCTGCCGGCACAGCCTTTGCGGCAGATACGGTAGAACTGGATCTTGCGGACAGTGTTCGGATGGCGATGGAGAACAACCGGAGTATAAAACAGTCATCGGCTGACCAGAAAGCTGCAGAGTGGCGCCTGCATAATGCCCGCCGGGCTACCGGCCCCAGTTTGAGCTGGTCG
>CACYDT010000165.1 GCA_902773295.1 uncultured Veillonellaceae bacterium
ACCGAGCCCAAGACCGAACCGAAGCAAGGTACCGCGCCAAAAACCGAGCCCAAGGCCGAACCGAAGCAAGGTACCGCGCCAAAGACCGAGTCCAAGGCCGAACCGAAGCAAGGTACCGCGCCAAAGACCGAGTCCAAGGCCGAACTGAAGCAAGGTACCGCGCCAAAAACCGAGCCCAAGGCCGAACTGAAGCAAGGTACCGCGCCAAAAACCGAGCCCAAGGCCGAGTCGAAGCCAAGAATCACACCCAAGGCAAAAGCTTCGACCCGTATGGATCTCAGCCAATTCCGGTCACTGGATGATATTCTTGACTATGCGTTTGAACAAAAGGCACATCACCGGATTGATGAGGCCATCCTCGCTTACCAGGGAGCCCTGGAAAAATACCAGGAAGATCCCTATGCCCCGTTCATTGTGATTGATCTGGGTAACATCTACAAGGAAAGGGCTGCATACAGCGACGCTGTCCGCACCTATGAAAATGCCCTTTTTCTGCCTGTTATCGCGAACGACGCTGCCACGTCGGAGAAATTCAAAGAAAATCTCTCCTACCTGCGCACCGTTCAATACATCCTGTCCAAACACAACTCGCTTCAAACGCCTTTTCAGAAGATCCCTGCGGATTACCTGAAGGAAATCGAAACCGAATTCCAGATGCGACAGAAGCAATCTTAGAATATGGAGGAATGTTGCATGAAGAAAAGCGTAGAAATTCTCGGCCTGCCCGTCATCAGCATCACGGAAGGCCGCGAACTCGGCATGAGCAAGACCTTGCTCATCGATGCCAAGAATGGCAAGATTGCCGCCATCACCATCGAAGACGAGGATTGGTATCGCGGAGTGAAACTCATTCCCTATGAATCCGTCATTGCCATCGGCGACGATGCCGTAACCATCACCAACAGCGAAAACATCCTGAAACTCGATGAAGCCTCAGATTATGAAAATCTCCTGGATGAGAACATCCGTATCATCGATACGAAAGCCATAACAAAAAACGGCACCATCCAGGGCAAGATTACGGAAATCTTCATCGGCGACGACGGCAAGATTGAAAAATGCGAAATCACGGCACCGGACGGCACGGCTTCCGAGATCGTAACCGACCAGATTTCCATTTTCGGCAAACAGGTGACGGTCATCGACCCGGACGGGGAAAAAAAAACTGAATTTGTAAGCCCTGCAGTGCCAAAACCTGCTGCAGAGCCTGCTGCACCCGCACCGGAACCCGTGGCAGAACCTGTTGCACCTGCACCGGAGCCTGCACCGGAGCCTGTTGCGGAACCTGCCGCACCTGCACCGGAGGCAGAAGCACCTTCACCGGAGCTTCCGAAGGAAGAGTCTCCGGTCGTTGCGGAGGAGCCTGCTCCGGCTGACATGCCTGTTCCTGCCCCCGCACCGGAGGCAGAAGCACCTGCACCTGCACCTGCACCTGCACCGGAACCGGAACCTGCACCGGAACTTCCGAAGGAAGAGCCTCCGATGCCCGCAGAAGAACCCGCGCCGGCAGAAAAAAGCGAACCCCAGCCGGAACCCAAGGCACCGGCAAAGGCTTCTCCCAAGGCAGACACGGCCAAGCAGTCTGCCGATAAAACCACGGAAGAGCGTCACCGCCGCTTTTTGCTGGGCAAGAAAGCCGCCCGCACCATCAAGATGGATAACGGCATTGTCATTGTCGAAGCCGGCGCAGACATCACGGAAGAAGTTCTCCAGAAGGCAAAACTTGCCAACAAGTTCATCGAACTCTCTATGAATGTCCAATAAGGAATCGAAAATTTTCCGGTTCCTGCTCTGAAAACAGGATAGGATGATAAGAAAGCGCACAGCATTCTCTTGCTGTGCGCTTTCTCTGTCTCGCATGATATATTTCCCCTTCCAAAAGGTTTCCGGCCAAAATCGTCGAATATTAATGGAAATAAGAAGCCGATCGTTTGAATCTGCACAAAGCGACGAGGAGGATCGCGATGAAAAAGCACACACAATACCTATGTCTGGCCTGCCTGATGATTGCCATCGCCGCACTGGGCTTCACAGCCAGCGGCTGCATCGCCAGCAACGAAACCCGCATGGCTTCCAACGCCGATTTCTCGGATCGGTACAGCAAAAACGATACATGGGTCATCCACTGGTACCTCTGCGGCACGGATCTGGAAACCGACGACGGAGCAGCAACCACCGATTTCAACGAATTGCTGGATGTGGAATTGCCGCCCAATGTCAAAGTGCTGATCCAGACCGGCGGCGCAAAAGAATGGCAGAATTCCACGGTTCCCTCGGAAAAAGCCGCCCGCTACCTCTATGACAGCGACGGGTTGCATGAATTGGAAAAGATACAGTATGCAGATATGGGAACGCCGAACACCCTGGAGGATTTCCTTCGCTACGGGCAGGAGAATTGCCCGGCAGACCATCATGTTTTCGTCTTCTGGGATCATGGCGGAGGCAGCACTGCGGGGGTATGCTACGACGAGCTGACAGGGCACATGCTGAGCCTCAATGACATCCGGCAGGCCTTTGAATCTGTCTGCCAGGCATCCGCAGACAATCCTCCCTTTGAGCTCATCGGCTTCGATGCCTGCCTGATGGCAAGCTATGACACAGCCAATACCCTGTCCGGCCTGACCCGCTACATGGTGGCCTCCGAGGAAATAGAACCAGGAAATGGCTGGTACTACACCGGCTGGGTCGGAGCACTTGCCCAAAACCCCGCCATGGGAGGCGCCGGCCTTGGAAAAGCCATTTGCGATTCCTATATGGAAGGATGCGAGGATGCCGACACGGATGATGCGGCAACCCTTTCCCTGATCGACATGGCACGGCTCCCTGCCCTGCGGGATGCCTATGAGGCATTTGGCGTGGAAGCCCTGCAGAAAGCAGCGGAACACCCCAAGAAATTCTTCTCCGCTTTCGGGCGCAACGCGAAGGCTGCGGAGAACTACGGCGGAAATACCCGTGACCAGGGCTACTCCGACATGGTGGATCTGGCAGACCTGGCCAAAAGCTCCGCAGAACTCCTGCCCATGACTTCCCCCAAACTCGTAAAGGCTGTCGAGGAAGCCGTCATTTACAATGTCCATGGCTTCTATCGGGATCAGGGAAGCGGTCTCTCCGGATTTTACTCCTACGACAATGACGAGGACAGCTTCAAGAGCTATGCGGCACAGAAGGCAGCACCCTTGTCCCACAAATGCCTTTACTACTATCTCATCTATGGCGAGCTTCCCAAGGAGGCAACTGCGCTCATCAAAGGACAGAGCCCGTCGGGCACCGGAGCCATTGCGCCCCCCGCTCCCGGAACACCGTCCCGGAAGATTTTCGACGTTGCTTCCCTTGAAGATCTCCAACCGGATATCGATTCCGACGGGAATGCCTTCATCAGGCTGACCGAGGAGCAAATGGACATGCTCTCCTCCATCCACTGCAATCTCATCTACATGGGCATGGAGGATAATATCCTCCTCTACCTGGGCAGCGATGCCGACATCGATGCGGACTGGGAGACAGGCCTGTTCAAGGACAACTTCCGCGCGGTCTGGCCCATGCTGGACGGCCATCCCGTCTACATCGAGATCACGGCAGAGGAAGACGGCTACAACCTCTACTCCATTCCCATCAAATTGAACGGCATGGAATGCAACCTGCAGGCCTCCTATGATTTCAGAGACGAAACCTTCCACATCTTCGGCGCCCGCAAGGGCATTGACAGCCATGGCATGGGCGACCGCAATCTCATCAAGCTCAAGAAAGGCGACAGGATCACCACCATCCACTACGCCATGACCATCTCCGGCGATGACGAGGATTTCCAGCCCGTGGAGGTCGATACCTTCACCATCGGAAACCATCCCGTACTGAAAGAGGAATCTGTGGGAGACGGAATTTACGGTTACCTCTTCGAATTCATTACCCCCGGAGGCGACAGCGCCCTGTCCACTGTGGTACAATTCACTGTGAACGGGAATGACATCATCACTTCGGTGGATGATTGAGAACATCGGAAGGGGATAGGATTGTGAAACGGAAATGCAGTTGGATGGCCATGGGGCTCCTGGGAATCTTCCTTTTTTCCCTCTGTGGCTGCGGCCCCCAAAAGACAGAGAAGGTTCCCGAAGAACCTCCCAAGGCACCACAGGAAATCGTTGCTGAAACCCCTGCTTCCGAAACGGAAGCAGCCGAAAATTATGTTCTGGCCGCAGATGATTTCGGCAACCTGCAGTTGTCTGATGGGGCAGTCCCCGTCTATGACAAATACACATTGGAGGAACGCCGCGCCCGGGGACTTTCGACGACCCTGCCGGAAATCGCTCCTTATCGGGAGAAAAAAATGGCCTACCTGACCTTCGATGATGGGCCGGATGAAAAAAACACGCCTGCCATCCTGGATATCCTGAAGAAGGAAAAGGCCAAAGCGACCTTTTATGTCCTGGGAAGAAGTGCCCAAGCCTATCCAGATGTTGTCCGCCGCATCTTCGCGGAAGGACATGCCATCGGGAACCACAGCTATGACCACGAATATGGAAAACTCTATGCCTCAACCGGGAACTACCTCGCGGAGCTGGAACAGACCGACGACGTCCTCCGCAATCTCATCGGAGTCCGTCCTCTGATCACGAGAGCCCCCGGCGGGCGCATGGGCAATTTCACGGCAGCATACGAGCAGGCAATGGAGCAAAACGCCTATGTGGAGCATGACTGGAATGTGAGCTCTGCCGATACCGCCCCGAACCATCCTGTTGCCCAGGACTTCATCGACAACATCGACGCAGGCGCGACGATGCAGAGCGTCATCATCCTCATGCATTCCTCCGCAGGGCATGAGGAAACGGTCAAGGCTCTCCCCGGCATCATCCACATCCTGAAGGAACGCGGATATTCCTTCGGCGTTGTCACGCCCATGACACCACAGCCTTGGTGAGCACATTCCAACGCTCTATTTCTTTATAAAGCTACTTTATAAAGATTGTAAATAAAAAGCCGCACCCGGAACCTCCGGATGCGGCTTCTGTTATTGCGGGGTCATTTGCAGACTTGCTTCATGACCGGAATGCCCCTGCTTCTTTTTTGGGAAAAACAGATCCAGAACCTTCTCATCCTCCGGTTTCCCCAAATAGGAACCGATGAGGAAGAACAGAAGGGAGCAGGTAATCCCTATCGAGATCTGATGAAGCCCGAAGAGCTTGAACCCCAGTCCCTGTGTCAGGCAGTAAACGACAGTTCCCCCGCCCATGGAAAGCAGCGCCCCTGTCTTGTTTGCTTTGCGCCAGAAAAGCCCCAAGAGCAGTGTCCAGAAGAATGCTGTTTCCAGACCGCCAAAGGCGAACATATTGATGAGCCAGATGACACTGGGCGGCGTCAAAGCAATGAGGAAGACAACAATACCGATGGCAGCCGTGGCCATCATGGACAGGAGACGAAGGCGGCGGGCAGAAGGTTCCCCGCCCCGTTCCATGCGGTAATGGAGATAGACATCCTTGATGATGGCCGAGGATGCCACAATGAGAAGCCCGGAAATCGTCGAAATGGATGCGGCCAATGGCCCGATGATGGCAAGGCCGACAAGGGCGGGCGGCATGACCGTCACGATGGTGGTGGGAATGATATTGTCCACAGTACCATAGCTTGCCAGTTCATTGGTCAGGACGCCATGCGCAAGAATGCCCGTGAAATTAATGCCGATATTCATGAATCCCACCACAACCGTACCGATGAGCATGGCATGATGAAGCCCTTTCGTATCCTTATAGCTGATGCCGCGCACCACGGACTGCGGAAGCGCAATCGTGCAGATTCCCACGAGAATCCATTGGGTAAGGTAGAGTCCCCATGGCATGTTCCCGTTTGACAGCGGCTCCAGCATCTCCGGGTGATTTGCCTCGATGCTTTCCATAATGGCAACATATCCGCCCCCTGCTTCCAGCACATAGTAAAGCAGCAGGACGATGCCCACCATCATGATGATCGCGCAGCAGGTATCTGTGAGCGCGACCGCGCGGAAACCTCCAATCGTCGTGTAGATGACCACCACAAATCCGAACAGGAGAAGCCCTGTCTCATAGCTATAGCCTGTCACCGTGGAAAAGAGCTTCGCGCCCCCGACGAATTGCGCCGTCATGGTGCCGCAAAAGAACAGGACAATGATGAACGCCGCCATGCCGGCGAGGAAATTGGATTGAAAACGAGTGCGGATGATATCCACGACCGTAACGGCATGGAAACGGCGGGCAAGCAGCGCCACCCGCTTGCCGAAAATCCCCAGGACAAGGAAAATGGCCGTGACCTGCACAACTGCCATATAAATCCAGCCAAAACCGATTTTCCAGGCCATGCCCGGCCCGCCGACAAAAGAGCTCACAGAGCTATAAGTAGCAACGGTAGTCATAGCGAGAACAAAACCGCCAAGATTGCGGTTCCCTATGAAGTAGTTCTGCAGGAACCCCGTGCCGGCGGCTTCACGGCGCACATAGAAACTGATGCCCACCATGACTGCCATAAAGACCAGAAGGGGGAAAAGAGCTGCGATATTTCCCATGCTATTCTCCCTCCTCGTCCTGAAGATCCATGTCCCGGAACACATATTTCACCAGAAACCTCACAAGAAGAATGGCCATCAGCCAGACACCGATGGAAGATGTCACGGCCCAGAGCGGGAGATGGAACACCTTCACCTGGAACTGCGCCGCACCGAATCCCGCCGCCAGCCAGAAGAGGATGAGCAGGAAAAGTGCAATCCCCGTCCACTTGGCTTCCCGTCGGATTTGTTGGTACTTCTCTTCATTTGTCACATAAATCTCCCCTTTGCATAAGAAAAGGCACTCCCGCAGGAATGCCTCAAAAAGGGGATGTCCCCATGTGTTCTGTCAGCAGTCCCGTTCCGTAGATACAGGCTATGGAATACCTTCCCAAAGAAATAACAGGTATGATCCCAGAAGTGGGTATCATCCCTTCCATCATACAACAAGGACGCTCATTTGCCAACCGTAAAAAAAGCTGTGAACCTCCCCCACCTAAGAGGTGGGGGCTTCTAAGAAATACCGAAGCATTTCCGTTTAAGAAGTTTGATATTTAAGTCTCCACC
>CACYDT010000166.1 GCA_902773295.1 uncultured Veillonellaceae bacterium
AGCAACTCACATTTATACACTTATTAGGATTGGAAAGATATTGTCTTGATGATATCCATTCTCATTTCCTTAAGTTAATGACATTGCTTAAAGTAGGCGTATTAATGCTGATCCTTCTATGTTCTACACCGCAAATTTTGATTGCTAATTCAATGAGATATCTAGAAAATGCTAATACTGCAAAACAAAAATTACACTTGTCGTATGGGCAAAGAGTGTGTTTCAAATTTGTCCATATTGAGTTGGAAGATTCCCAATGGTGCTAACAGACCTAAGTCCTCATCTGACAAAGATTTTCATTTTGCAATGTGCCAAAAATTTGTCAACATAAAATGTCGCTTTTTGAAACATATCCTTTTTTCAGATGATTCCCTGAACACATGGGAAGCGGATTACGCGTATGATGGTAAGTGAAATTGAGATTGAGGACTTCGGCAAAAAGACATAGGCTATCGCCAAGTGATTCTCTGTAGGAGGGAATTGAAATGCCGGGAATGATTTTTACATCTGACGAAATCAAGCAGCGCCTTCAACCGATTTTTATCAGCCACAAAATTCGGCAGGCGATTCTTTTCGGCTCTTATGGCAAAGGGACAGCCATTAAAACCAGTGATGTGGATTTATTGGTAGACAGCAATCTTCATGGGCTGAAGTTCATGGGCTTTGTGGAGGAACTTAGGGAGGCGTTGGACAACAAGGATATGGATGTGTTTGATATCACCCATATCGAGCCGAAATCACGGATTGCAGAGGAAATCAAGCAGACGGGGATTGAAATTTATGCGCGATAAGATGATTGTTGAAAAAATGCTCCGCTACGCTGTCAAGGTGTGCGATTATTGCAAGGATGTTTCTTACGAGGACTTCCGGGCAAATGATATGCTCATTGAGGCTTGTGTGTTCAATCTCAGCCAGATTGGGGAACTGACTGCCAAACTGGGGGAAGAATTCAAAGCGGAAAATCACCAAGTAGCATGGGCGCAGATTTACGGTCTGCGAAATCGTATCGTCCATGACTACGAGGGAGTAAATCTCCGTCTTATCTGGGAGATCATTTCCGATGATATGCCAGAGTTGAAGAAGGAATTGGGCATCATCAAAAAGCAATTTGCGGAGAATAGGTAAAAACGCAGGAATATCAGCATAACGAAAATCCCCGACAGGAGTGCCTGTCGGGGATTTTCGTGTCATGGGGTCGTTCTTGTTTCCACGATGTGATGCCGCTCTTTGCAAAAAAATTTATTGTGTTTTTTTACAGGAGACACTTGATTTTATTGGAAGATTGTGTATAATATAGGTAAGTCCTCTGATAAAGGACAAAAACAGGAAAATGTTTCTATATGAGGGACTTCATGGAAAGGAGCGGATTTGCCGTGAAATGCTTGGGTCAGCAGGGATTTACTCTTATCGAAGTTCTTGTGGTGTGCACACTCTTGGGAATCTTGTCGGCGATTGCCGTTCCGAAGTTCACGAATTCCGTCGCTGTGGCCAATACGGCGAAAGTGAAGGCCGATTTGCAGACACTCGATACGGCAATCGTGATGTATCAGATGGAAAAGGGCAAGGACCCATCTTCTTTGACCGACCTTGCGGACTATGTGACGGATCTTGGGACGCTCAAGCCTCCTGTGGGGAAATGCAAGCTTCAGGACGGCTCGACGGTTGAGATTGCGGCGACGGCTTACTCTCTCAAGGATGTCAGTGATGCGTCGGACAATACGGACAAGGTGCAGAAACGGGCGGTCTGTGATGACAGGACAGCTGGTGCCTTCGGGAAGTGAGTGGGTTCTTATGGAGAGCGCTGGATTGTCCTTTCGATGGTGGCTTTTGTGGCAGGAGCGGGGAATCCTCCTGCCGGGGATGGCGGCACTGTTTCCGGCGCTCTATGGTGCGGGGCTGTCCGGGGCGGAATTTTGGAGCGGCGCTTTCTTCTTTGCGGCAATGCTGTCCATCAGTGTGCTGGATTGCCGTTATGGAATGATTTTCGACAAGGTTCTCCTGCCTCTGGGCATTTCCGGGCTTGGCTTGCATTGCGCAGGCGTTTTGGGCGATGCAGGGGATGCCTTGCTCGGAGCAGCTCTGGGGTTCCTGCTCCTGCTTTTGGTGCGTATGGGGAGCCGGGGCGGCATGGGGGGCGGTGATGTGAAATATGCCGCTGTTCTCGGGGCGTGGCTTGGATGGCAGCAGGTATTGCTCGCTTTGTTCCTGGCCTTCCTGACAGGAGGCATGGCGGGGATTGGCATTGTGTGCCATGGCGGAAGGGATCGCATGCCCTTTGGACCCTTCCTGTCGATAGGAGCCGGTGCCGCATTCCTTTGGGGAGCGTCTTTTCTGCAGTGGTATGAGGGTTATTGGCTATGACTGGGTCAGAGCGGGGATTTTCCTGCTTGGAGACGGTGATTGCTGTCGGGCTTTCGTTCCTTGTGCTGGGGAGCGGGGCCATGGTGGGCAGGAAGTTCTTCATGGAGGCACTGGTGGACTATGAGGTGGCGCGTATGGTCAGCGACCTGCGCTGGGTGCAGGAACATGACAGGACGGTGTATTATTACGGCGGGAGATATTTCCCGGATGCCTCCCCAATCCAATGGAACCACATGTGGATCATGATCTGGGCGGATTCCTACAGTGTCCGCGGGTATCGCACGAAATGGTGGTGCCATGAGTGCTTTCCCGGAATCCGTCTGGAGAATTCTTCGAGGAATAAGGAAATCAAGTTCAAGGGGAATGGAAATACGAGCAATCTCTTGACCATCTTTGTGTATTACACCATGGGAGGGAAGAGGTTCGGGAAATATGTCATTGTGGATGCTGTCGGGCGCATACGGGTAGATCGGAGGCCGCCATGAAGAACTATGGGAATGAGCAGGGATTTCTCCTGATGGAGGCGCTTCTGCTGTCCCTTGCATTGATTTCCCTGTCAAGCGTATTCGTTGTATACCGTTTGTCGGGGCAGATGCATATCGGCAACCAGTCGCGCATCGCTGCGCTGTACCTTGCGCAGGAACAGATGGCCTATGTGGTGGAGCAGGGGAGCCGGGGAGCGCTCCATGCGGGGCAGCTGCCATGGCTGGGGGCAGAGGATGCCCTTTCCATCAACCGGAGGGAGTATCGGCCGCACACGGAAGCGGTGATGGAAGAAGATGAGGAATTCTATCGTGTGAAAGTGGTCCTGGCATGGGATCAGTTGGGGGAGGAAAGGAGCATTGAGCTGGAGCGGCTGGTGAGAAATGTTGCGTCAAAAGGAAAAATGCATGAATGAGCAGGGGTATCTCTTTATGGAGACCCTGATTTCCCTTCCTGTCATTGTGTTCCTTTTGTCCGCCTTGGGCGGGTGCATTCTCTGGACCGTGAGGACGGTGCTCTGGCAGAAGGCGGATTGGGAATTGCAGGAAGAAGTGCGGTATGTGATGGAACGCATCGTGGAGGATGCAAGCAAGACAGAATATGCGGATATCTGGTGGAATGGGAGGACGGTGTATTTCCAGTATTGGGATATGGTCAATTCCTGGACGATGTCAAGGCCGCCCGAAGCGTATGCCAAGTATGAGCGTCTGGGCGTTCCCCTTGAGGATTACTGGTGGATTGCCGCCGAGCGCACAGGGATGCCTCTTACGGGGAAAAGCATTCTGGGGAAGGTGACCATTACGGAGTTTCATTGCACGATGGTCACGGATCATTTGTTCCATGTCCGGATTACGGGGAGAAGCAAAGTGACGGGGCATGAATTTTCTTTGGAGTCAGCAGTCTATATGAGGGGGCATCCGTAAGATGCGGAAGACATTCCTGGGGGAGCAGGGCACGGTTTCCTTTTTTGCGCTGTGCTTCCTGTGTGCCGCTGTCATCATGGCCTCGGGGCTTCTGTATATTGTCAGGCGCGGAGAGGTGACTATCTACCATCATGAGGAGGAGGTGCAGCTCCTCATGGATGCGGAGGGGCATTTGGAGAAAGCAGTGGCGGAGATTGAGGGAAAGGGCCTTGCAGTGGAGGACGATCTGCCTCTTGGAGAGGAGATTCTCCTGTATCAGGGAGAGAATGAACGGGGCATCCGAATCAGGAGAATGGCGAAGCGGGATGAGCTGGGAATCTATGTCATGGCAATCGCAGAGAGCCCGGACAGCTCAAAGGCGACGATGAAGAGTGTGCAGGGGTTCATGGAAAGGCAGGAGGATGGCTATATATGGAAGTGCTGGGCGCATTGAGGAATATGAGGCAGATGTTCCGAAAAACCCCGGAGAGCAGCATGGGAATCTGCCTGTCAGAGCAGGAAATCCTGATTGCCCGTCTGGAGCGGGAGGGAGATCGGTGGCAATTGTCTGCCGTAGATGCATTGGAGTATCCTGCAGAGGAAGAGGCGGATGAGGCACAGGCGGTTGCGGAACTCGTTCGCATGCATTGCGCGAGAAATGGCTGGGACTTGGGATGTCTGGCCGTGAGCCTTCCGGAGCGGATGCTGTTCGTGGGGAAGGCGGACTTGCCTGACTTGGGCGCGGAAGAGCTGGCAGAGGCAATTCATTGGGAGGTGGAAGGAAGCGAATTCTTTGGGGAGAGGGAGTTCCGGGCGGGATTTATGAAGATGGACACAGGGGAATATTGGATGGCGGCGGTGGAAGAAGAAGCGGCCGGGCGATGGGGACGTGAATGGGAGGATCAGGAAAGGGTTCTGCTGACCGTGATGCCGCCCTTGGAAACATCCCCGCAGTGGGATGTAGACGGCATGTTGTTTGCCGATAGGGAATTGGCTTTGGGCGAAAATGTTTCTGCCGCATCCTGTCCTTCCGGCAGCGTTCCTGCGATATATGCCGCCATGCTTGCCGTAGATTTCCTGCCGGCGAAATATACCGTGGCGTTCACGGCAATGGAGCCGGCGGAGACATGGGCATGGAAACGCCTCAGTCTTGCGGTGGCCTGCTCCGTTTTGCTCTTCTTGTGCAGCATGGCCGGATGGGACTTTTGGCGGCTTCATGAGGCGCATGAGGCGCAGATGGCAACCCATCGTCAGAGGATGCTTTTGGGAAAGGAAGAAAAAAAGAAAACGCTGATAGAGAGAAGCGTTTTGGAGACGCGGAAACGCGATTCCCGATTGGAACGTCTTTCGGGGGAACGGTTCCCATGGCAGGGGCTCTTGGTCCATTTTGGGAGCATGACGGTGGAAGGGGTCTATATCAGCGATATGTTTCTGTCAGAGAGGAATCTGCTGAACATGGAAGGGGAGGCAGTATCCTTCGATGCACTGGCAGAGTTTCTCAAGGGCTTTGAGTCGGATCGGGATTTCTTCCCGAACGGGCCGGTTCTTCAGAATTCCTCGGTATCGGAGAAGAAGATGCCGGGAGAGATGGTGCATTTTTCCTTGCAGATGGAGTTGTAGTTGTTCGATGGCATATCGGAGGACAGCCTGATGAGAAAATGGAAGGGAAAGGAATTTTTTGCCGTGACATGCTGCGCTTGCGCCTGGATCCTGGCGGCTTTCTATTTCTTCCCGCATGAGCAGTGGAAGGAAGAAGCGGAGCAGGCTTATGCGGAGCAGGCGAAAGAGGAGCAGGAGATCGTTGGCATAGAGAATTTCATGAATGCGCATCGGGATATGGAGGAGTTCAGCCGCGAAACGGCAATGCATCAGGAAATGGTTCTGAAAGCCCTGCCGGAAGACATGGAACAGGGAGCGTTCCTGGAATTCCTCCAAAGACTGGCCATCGGTCATCAGATAGAGCTCCTTGGAGTGTTTCCCGGGAAGAGCTCCCAGGAGAAGGATGGTGTGATGGTATTGCCTGTGCAGGTGAAGATGAATTGCAGTTATTTCCAGCTTCTGGATTTTCTTCGCGAGCTGCAGGAGGGGGAGAGATTCCTGCAGGTGCGCAATGCGAGAATACACAGCGATGGCAGAAGGCTTACCTGTCAGCTGGATCTGGCGATTTTTGCGATGAAATCATGAGGAATACTTGATTTATAGGAGGCAATGACATAAACTAGGGGGTGTTGATGTCTATTGGTTCTCATTTAAGGGGTGTACTTATGAGTGAATTGCGTTTTGTGACGGCAGGAGAGTCTCACGGACCGTGTCTTACGGCAGTCCTGGAGGGGCTTCCTGCGGGTCTTCCGATAGATCTGGAGGCAGTGGATGCCGATCTGGCTCGTCGGCAGCAAGGTTATGGGCGTGGCGGGCGCATGAAGATTGAACGGGACAGGGCAGAGATTCTTTCCGGGGTGCGTTTCGGAGAGACCATCGGCAGTCCGGTGACGCTCAGGGTGGTCAACCGTGATTGGGAGAATTGGAAGGACAGGATGTCTGCCATGGGGGAGCCTGTCGGCGAGAAGGTAACCGCTGCCCGTCCCGGCCATGCCGACCTTACGGGATACAGGAAGTATGCACGCCGGGATATCAGGGATATCCTGGAGCGTTCCAGTGCCCGTGAAACAGCGATGCGCGTGGCGGTTGGTGCCGTTTGCAAGCAATTCCTCAAGGCCTTCGGAGTGGAAGTCGTATCCCATGTGGTGAATATCGGCGGGGTTTCCGTGGATCTGTCCGGGATTGACCGGAGCTGCATCGGTGAGACGGATTCCGACCTGAATTGCTATGATCGGGCGGCAGAGGAGGAAATGAAGGAGCGGATCCGTTCCGCGAAAGAAGCCGGAGATACCTTGGGAGGCATTTTCGAGGTCATTGCGAGAGGGGTTCCCATCGGGCTGGGAAGCCATATCCAATGGGATCGCCGCCTGGACGCAAAGCTGGCCGGTGCGATGATGTCCATCCAGGCCATCAAGGGCGTTGAGATTGGTGAAGGATTCGCCTGTGCCGGTCTGCCCGGCAGCAAGGTGCATGATGAGATATACCTTGACTCCGAAGGACATGCCTGCCGCAGGACGAACCGTGCCGGCGGTCTGGAAGGGGGCATGAGCAACGGGGAGGACATTGTTCTGCGGGCGGTGATGAAGCCGATTCCGACGCTTATGGCGCCGTTGCATTCCGTGGATGTGGAGGAGTGGAAGGAGGTTCTTGCCTGCAAGGAGCGCAGCGATACCTGCGCAGTGTCGGCGGCCTCTGTTGTCGGCGAGGCCATGACGGCATTCGTTGTGGCGCAGGCTCTTTGCGAGAAGTTCGGCGGCGATGCCATGGTGGATGTGCTTTCCGCGTTCCGGGCATATGACGAACGTGTGCGGGAGGCACGGTGATGAAGAATATTGTCCTGATTGGTTTCATGGGAACCGGAAAAACCAGTACGGGGAAGGCATTGGCTGTGAAGCTGGGATATGCGTTTCTGGATATTGACCAGAAAATCGAGGAAGAGTACGGCATGTCGATTCCCCGGATGTTTTCCCTGCGGGGAGAGAAGTTCTTCCGTGAGTGCGAGAAGAATATGGTGAAAAAGGTTGCCGCCAGAAGGAAAGTGGTGATTGCCACGGGCGGCGGTACGGTGAAGGATGCGGAAAATATGGCTATCCTGCGGGAAAATGGCTTTGTTGTCTGCCTCGCGGCAAATGTCGAGACTGTGCTGGAACGCACCCGGAAGAAGGGCGTGCGTCCCGTTCTGGATGGGAAGGATGAGGGCGATCGCCGGAAGGCTGTGGAATCCTTGATGGAGGAACGCAAAGCGCTGTACGAGAAGGCAGATTATACCGTGGATACCAGCGAACTGTCTCCTTTGCAGGTCGTGGAGGATATTGTTCGTCATTTGCGGGCGAGGGGGATCTAGTATGCGTAGAGTTTCCGTGGAATTAGGCGTGAACCGGTATGATATTCTGATGGGGCATGGGCTGCAGGAAGAATTGCGCTCTTTCCTGCAGTCGAGGAAGTATTCCAGGCGTTCCCTCGTGATTACGGATTCCAATCTTGCACCGCTTTACGGCCATCGTGTTTTGGAGGCTGTGAAGAGCGCAGGGCTGGAACCGGAGCTCTGTGCCGTTCCGGCGGGGGAGAGTTCCAAAAGCTTGGCAGAGGCAGAACGGATCTATACGCAGATCATCGGCATGGGCATGGATCGGAAATCCCCGATATTTGCCCTGGGGGGCGGCGTCGTTGGTGACCTTGCGGGGTTTGTGGCGGCGACTTATATGAGAGGCGTCCCGTTCATCCAGCTGCCGACAAGCCTGCTGGCCCAGGTGGATTCCAGTGTGGGAGGAAAAGTGGCAGTGAACCATGCCATGGGGAAGAATCTGATCGGGTGTTTCTACCAGCCGGATGCAGTGTTCATGGATCTGGACTTCATGGAATCCCTGCCCGAACGGGAGATCTGCACGGGATTGGGCGAGATTGTGAAATATGGGATTATCTATGATTCTGAATTTTTCCGTTTTTTGGAAGAGAACAGTACAGGGGCATTGAATCTGGAGGAGCATGTCCTCCTTTCCATGGTTGCAAGGTCCTGCGAGATTAAGGCGGCTGTGGTTGCCGAGGATGAAAAGGAATCCGGTCTCAGGCGCATCTTGAATTTCGGGCATACCATGGCCCATGCCATAGAGCAGGAGACGGGCTATGTGCGCTATAATCATGGGGAGGCTGTGGCTGTCGGCATGGTGGGCGCTGCCTATATCAGCAGGGACATGGGGCTTGCGACGAAGGAAATGGTGGAGAGGGTGACCCGCCTCATCGAGGCGCTCCATTTGCCGACGAAGGCAGACGGATGCACCGTGGACAAGATGTATGCCGGGATTTTCCATGACAAGAAGACCGTCAACGGCAAAGTGAACTGGGTCCTGATGGAGGACATAGGGAAGGTCACAGTGCGCGACGATGTGCCGGAAGCGGTTGCAAAGAGAGCGATGCGAGCCGTTTCGGAAAGATAGGAGAGAGTCTTAACTTGTCCGCAGGGAATTCAGGAGAATGAGCAGGGAGGCGGCAAAGCATCCGCCGAAGGCGATGTCCGGGTTCAGGAAAGGCCCGTCAAAGACCGTGAGGAGCCCCATGGCAGGAGGCAGGAGGAGAAGCCAGGTGAGATAGGCGATTTTCCGGTTTTGCCGGATGACACTGTGGGTCACTCGCGCCAGTTCCATAGCGCGGATGAAGGAGCGGAGGCCTCCTTGGATCACGATGTCCGGCTGCAGTTTGCCGACGGCCTCGTTTTCGGCGGGTGCCGGGGTTTCTGCCTCTTCTGCCTCTGCCTCTTCCTCATCTTCCACCATGTCGATGGTTTCCACACGGCGGCGGGAGACGAATTTTTTTTGGGAAGGAATCAGCTTTATGGAGAGATCCGCCTCCGCGAAGAGTTCCTGGTCGCTTTCCGGGTTGCCTGCTACGGCGATGTTGCCGCCTTTTGCCCGCATGAGCTGGATTTCCCGGACTTTGTCCGCAGGAGTGAGATCGGCACGGATATCATCGATGTCCGTGGCTTTTTTTATTGCTGCGGCGGTACGGTGGCTGTCTCCTGTGAGCATGACAATATTGAGGCCGGATCTCTGCAAGTGATGGATGGAGAGGATGATGTCCGGGGGGATGGCATCTTCAAGGGCGATGATGCCCCTTGCGTATTTTCCGTTGCTTACGAAAACGGGGATTTTGCCGCGGCAGGCCAGTTTGTCGTTCTTGGTGAGAAGCTCGGCGCTGATCTCGACTTTTTCTTTTTTCAGCCAGTTCAGACGCCCTACGCGAACGGGCTTGCCGCTGATGATAGCCTCTACGCCGCAGCCGGGAATCTCGTTGCTTGCAGACAGCCGTTGCAGGCGCAGGTTCCTCGTGGCGGCGGTCTTGAAAATGGCCTGCCCGATGGGATGCACGGCGTTGCGCTCTGCAGAGGCTGCCAGGGCCAGCAGCGAGGATTGCGTCATGCCTTCGGGAACAAGATCGGAGATGTAGGGCTTTCCTTCTGTGACCGTGCCGTTCTTGCTGAGTGCCAGGGTATTGATGTATTGCAGCCGGTCGAGGGATTCCGGGGATTTCAGATGGATGTTCTGGCTCCCGGCGGTTTTTGCTGCCCGGTTCAGGACCAATAGGGAGGATAGGAAGTAAGGCATGGGGCAGCCGGCGAAGAAGATGGCAATGAATATGCCGGAAATCTGCAAGGGGGAAAGCCCCGTGCTGAACCAGTAGGCAGACATGCCGGCCGCGAGGGCAAGGTCGGCAATGAGAAGGTACTTGATAGAGAAGGATTTTTTCATCATGATTACCTCAGCGATTCAGTAATAAGCCCATTCAAGCAGAGACGCTTGAATGGGCTTGGAGTTTATCCGTTTTTCAGAGAGTCTCCGACAATGCGAGTTCCAGTGCATTCAGAACGTCGTTCACGTTCTGCTCCGTGATGACGAGGGGCGGCTGGAACGCCATGACATTGCGGGCAACGCCGTTCTTTCCGATGATGAAGCCCCTGTCCTTCAGGGTTTCCAGAAGGGTGTCCAGAAGCTCCGGGTTCGGGCCCCTGTCCTCGGGGTGGATGAATTCGGCGCCCACCATGAGGCCGATGCCGCGGATGTCGCCGATGACCGGGTATTTCTTCTGCAGTTCTCCCAGACCGTCCCTGAGCTGCTGCCCTCTGGCACGGGCATTGCCCATGAGGTCATGCTCCTTGATGTAGTCCAGAACAGCGAGGCCGGCGGTCGTGGAGACGGGATTGCCGCCCAGGGTTGAGGCTCCCGGCTTCGTGTAGGTATCGGCAATTTCTGCCGTGGAGATGAAGGCACTGATGGGCGCCCCGTTGCCAAGAGCTTTGGCGACGGTCATGATGTCGGGCGCTACATCGAAATTCTCGATGGCGAACATCTTGCCGGAACGGGCGAAGCCGGTCTGCACCTCGTCGATGATGAGAAGGGTGTTGTATTTGGCGAGGATTTCTTTGAGACGCTTGAAATATCCTTTCGGTGGCACCACGATGCCGGCATTTCCCTGGATTGGCTCGGCGATGAGAGCCGCCGGATGGCCGGAGGTCGCGGTCTTGATGATGTCCTCTGCCATATTGGCGCAGGCCAGGTCGCATTCGGGATGCTTTTTCCCGAGGGGGCAGCGATAGCAGTAGGGATTGGGAGCGAAGTGGATACCGCCCACGGGATTCGGGTCGGTTCTCCACATCTGGATGCCAGTGAGGTTCATCCCGAGTTTTGTGCGCCCATGGAGACCGTTCCTGAGGGCGAGGAATTCGCTGCTTCCCGTGTAGATGGAGGCAAGGAGCGCAGCTCCTTCGTTGGCTTCCGAGCCCGTGGAGCAGAAGAAGCTCTTCTGCAGGCTGCCGGGGGTGACCTCTGCCAGCCGTTCTGCGAGGTTCACGAAGTTTTCCGTGAGGTAGATGTTGCAGACGTGCTGGAGGGTTGTGACCTGTTCGCAGACTTTTTTGGTAATCTCGGGATTGCAATGGCCGCAGTTCATGACGGAAACCCCCGCGAAGCAGTCCAGGTATTTCCTGCCCTCGCTGTCGTAGAGGTATTGCATTTCTCCCCGTACCATCTGCCTGGGCTCTTTGTAGAAGTGGCCGAGGCAGGGCATGATGTATTTCTTCTTCTTTTCCAGAATCGCTTCCGGTCCGATGTAGTTAGGCATGTGAGCAGCTCCCCTTTGCGTTGGATCGTGTATTCAGATGGAATTCCTGCTTTGGCGGAACCGGTAGGTTCCAAGGCCGAAGCGGCGCGGGCTTTTCTCTTGCAGTTCCTCCAGTTTTTCCGCAGAGTATTTCGTGTTGCCGGCGGAAAGGCTGTCCAGCCGTTCCCGGTAAAGGCAGGTGACGGCTCCTGTAAGCTCGGGGCTGTAGTCCTGTGCCTCGATGCGGTAGGAGGCGACTCCGTTGAACTTGTCGAGATAGGGATAGAGGCAGAGGTCTTTGGCGAAGTAGATATGGTTGCGCCCGTACTGGTCAATCCGCACGGAGTGCTTCTCGCCTGCACGATCCAGCAGGGCATAGCGGCGATCTAAAACCTCAGGGTTTTCCAGATCGTTGAAATGGGGCAGGGACATGCCGGGGATGTTATGGTCGCAGAGCATGGACTCGTAGGAGCCATGCACGATGACTTCGATGGGAAGCTCGGAGGCTTCCACGATTTGACGGAGCTGCCCGAAGGAAAGCTCCAGGGAGGCTGTTCCCATGGAAAGCCCGTTTTCCTTCAGGAAATGCGCTGCCAAGTGGTTGAAAAGGTTGAAGGAGAGGTCGGCCTGCAGGGGAAGGCGCGTGAGCTTCCTTGCCAGGTGAAGGGAGCCGAGGTTGCTGACCATGAGCCCGTCCGGGGCGAGTTCCCCAAGCGCGGAGAAGAGCTGTTCCAGCTCGCCGCACTCCCTCCGCATGGTGGTGCGGGGGGTGTTGATGATGACTTTGGCGCCCTTGTCCCCGGCAAAGGAAAGGATGTCCCTGTAGTCCGCGAGGCTCCAGGGGCGCAGGGGACGGAATGCCTCGCCGCCCACGTATACGCGGTCTGCGCCGTTCTCGATGGCGGCTTTGGCGGAAGCGGGGCTGTTCACGCGGACGGAAAGACAGCGATGGGAAGGGCTGTCCTTTTGGATGGGCGGCTCCTGTCCCAGGATGTCATCCTGGAACCCGGCTTCTTCCACGGCCTGGCTGAAGAAGCGCGGCTCCCGTTCCCCGGTGAAGCCGATATCTTTTGTCGTCGGCTGCCCGAAGGCGAAGGTCGTGGTGAAGTCCCTGGCACGGTTGCCGTAGAGGGATTTCCAGCCCGCTTCGTCGGTCTCGTAGCCCGTGGGGTCGGCGATGTAGGCATCGATGGCCTTGCGGTAGGTGCTGACGATGCGGCGGATGAATTCCGGCGGGCGCATGCGCCCCTCGATTTTGAAGGAGAAGACCCCTGCCTGGATGAGCTGGGGAATGCTGCGGTACATGCACATGTCCTTGAGGGCGAGCTTGTAGGGTCCTGGGCTCCCTTCATCGAGGATTTCCTTCGTTGCGTCGTCCACGAGCCGGTAGGGCCAGCGGCAGGGCTTGAGGCAGCGGCCGCGGTTCCCGCTTTGCCCGAAGACTACGCCGGAATGGATGCATTGGCCGCTCTCGGAGAAGCACATGTCCCCGTGCATGAAATACTCTACCTCGATGCCGGTGCGCTCGCGGAAGAGACTCAGCTCGGAGAGGGTCATTTCCCTTCCTACGACAATGCGGGTGATGCCGTATTCCTTGAGTTTCTCGATGGCATGCTCGTTGTGGATGTTCATCATGACCGAGCTGTGGATGGGAACCGGGAGGTTCATCTCGCGGATGAGCTTCAATACGGCAAAGTCCTGCACGAGAATGGCATCCGGACGTATTTTCCCAAGATAGGAGAGGTATTCCCGCAGGGCGGGCAGCTCTTCCTCGCTGATGAGGTTGTTGATGGTGATGTAGAGATGCACATCATGGGCATGGGCGTATTCGATGGCTTTTTTGAGCATTTCATCGTCAAAATTGAAGTCCCCCTCATGCATGCGCATGTTGAAGTGCTTGCCGCCGAGATAGACGGCATCGGCTCCCGCTTCGATTCCGGCCACCAGGGCATCCCAGGTTCCGGCGGGGGCAAGAAGTTCCACGGATTTACGGTTTAGTATCATGTTGTATTTTCTCCTTGTAGTTTTGAGTTGCTATGATAATTATAACATGCCTTGAAGGTTTCAGCAAAAAAATCTTGTGGAAGCTGTATTGACGGTGCTGTCCTTCCGTGCTATACTATTATGGTATTTGAGAAAGAAGGAGCCACCGCTTCTCACCTGACGGCAAGAGCCGGGCGGGTTCATAACGGGATTTCAGGGTGGCACTATGCCATCCTTTTTTGTTTGTGGCGTGGAATCCATGTATTTTTGGGAGGTGTTTCTACTATTAGCAGGGAATCTTTAAGGATCAATGAGGAGATCCGCATCCGGGAGGTCCGGGTGACAAGCGCTACGGGTGAGCAGCTGGGCATCATGGCAACGCGGGATGCGCTCCGCATGGCGGAGGAACAGCATCTCGATCTCGTTGAGGTAGCGCCCAAGGCGAAGCCGCCGGTTTGCCGCATCATGGATTTCGGCAAGTACCGGTATGAGCAGCAGAAACGGGAGAAGGAAGCGAAGAAGAAGCAAAAGATCATCACCATCAAGGAAGTCAAGCTTCGCCCGAACATTGAGCAGCACGATTTCGATGTAAAACTGAAAAATGCTCTTCGGTTTGTCCAGGAGGGGAACAAGGTCAAGGTGACCATCATGTTCCGGGGAAGGGAGCTTTCCCATCCGGAGCTGGGCAAGGAGGTATTGTCGCGTGTGGCTGAGAAGCTGGGAGACATGGTCTCCATTGAGCGCAGTGCCAAGCTCGAAGGCAAGAATATGACGATGATAGTGGCGCCCAAGGCGCAGAAGTCGTCCAAACCAAAACAGCAGACAGATTCCAAAGGAGGAAATAGCAATGCCAAAGATTAAGACGCGCAGGGCTGCAGCAAAGCGCTTCACTGTGACAGGGAGCGGCGAATTCAAACGCAACAAGGCGTACAAGCGCCATATCCTGGAGAAGAAGTCCCAGAAGCGCAAGAGGAATCTCCGCAAGGCAGCACTTGTGAATGCGGCGGAATACGCCCGCGTAAAGAGAATGCTTCCCTACGATTGATAATGGATTGGAATGGTTTGTTTACTATGAAAAATCAGCGAATCAAGCCCGCAAGGGTGCAGATGAGTTTAGTTTTCGTGTAAGGGCGTAGTGCGAAACACCGTTTCGCACGGAGTTTAGGAGGAATGAGACATGCCAAGAGTGAAGACGGGCGTGACTGCACATAGACGTCATAAGAAGATTTTGAAGCTGGCCAAGGGCTACAAGGGAGCCAAGAGCAAGCAGTTCAAGAAAGCCAATGAGACAGTGATGAAGGCTCTCTACTATGCGCGCCGTGACCGCCGTGCGAAGAAGGGGACGTTCCGCCGTCTCTGGATCGCCCGCATCAATGCGGCTGCACGCATGAACGGCATTTCCTACAGCCGCCTTGTGTGCGGTCTCACGAAAGCCGGCGTGGAGGTCAACCGCAAGATGCTTGCCGACCTTGCCGTCAACGATGAGAAGGCCTTTGCCCAGCTCGTGGCTGTGGCCAGGGAGAATCAGTAAGAAACCTTTTGGAAGGCTGCTTCGGCAGCCTTTTTGTTATATGGAGAGGATTATGCGCGAGAGAATCGACAGTGCGTCGAACAGGAAGATAAAGCTTGCCGCATCCTTGCGGCAGAAAAAATATCGGGAGAAGGAAGGGCTGTTCCTTGCGGAAGGCGTACGGCTTTGCGAGATGGCGGCGCATTCCGGCTGGGGAATCTTGTTCGGGCTGTATACGGAGGCCGCTCTGGCAGATGAGCGCGCAAGGATTTTGCTGGAAGAACTGGAGGGGAGGGGGTGCCGGATCCATGCCGTTCCCGAGGGCATCTTTGCGAAAGCCAGTGCAACGGACAGCCCGCAGGGAGTGCTGCTGGTTCTGGAACAGAAAAAAAGCACGTTGGAAGAGTGCTTGGGAAAGAGTGGGCAGCCTTTGCTGATGGTTCTGGATGGCATACAAGATCCGGGCAATGCGGGAACGATGATACGCACGGCGGATGCGGCAGGAGTGGATGGCGTCATTTTTCTGGAAGGATCTGCGGATGTGTTTGCCGACAAGACCGTGAGGGCGACGATGGGATCCCTCTTTCACTTGCCGGTCTGCACGGATGCAAAGCCGGCAGAATTCCTGGAACTTGCCGGAAGCCGAGGATTCCATCTCTATGCTGCAGCTCTGGATGAAACGGCCATGGCGTATCACATGGCGGATTTTTCCGGGAAAGCCGCAGTGATTTTCGGCAACGAGGCGAAGGGCATTGGGGAGAGGCTGCTGGGAGCGGCAAAGAAAATCTACATTCCCATGTTCGGCAGGGCAGAATCCCTCAATGTATCAGCGGCCGCTGCCGTGGTCGTTTATGAGGCAGTGCGTCAGAGAAGGCTGGCTTCCCCGAATTTCAGATAGACACCGAGAATTCCCTGTGTTATGGAGACGGGGAATTCTTTTTTGTCCTCCGGCACATTGCTGACCGCGTTGGGGAAATTTTGGCGAAGTGTTGCATTCTTCAACGGCCAGTGGACATCGGTGATGGTGACACCCTTGCATTCACCGGTGAGAGGCAGGAGGGAAATCGCCCGGGGGCTTGTCCGGCAGGTGATATGGAGCTTCATGCCATCTTTGAGGAAGACCATCACTTCCTGCTCATCGGCGAGGCAGCAGGGAATCCTGGCGTTAGCGCAGGAGAAGATATTGGCAAAAGCATGGTCGAAGCGCCCACCGAAAGCGCCGGAGATGATGGCGAAGGCATGGGAAGGGAGCTTTTCCAGGGCGAGCTGCGTGTCCGTGAGGTCTTTTTCTGCAGGATAGGTGTCCATGGGAATCGGCAGGGAGCGTCCCCAGTTCCATCCGTCCACGGAAGCGCTGTCCCCGTCGCCCAGCAGGTATTCCGGGGAAATGCCTGCCGCTTTCCATGTGTCGATCCCATGGTCTATGGCCCATGGGATGCGCCCTTTTGCGGCCTCCTTCAGCCATGGAAGGGAGGGGGGGCGCCCGCCGATGAGGAGAAGGTGCTGCATTTCCGGCAGAGGATGGGGATATTCTATCGTAACCTGAGGGAGCATCAAGCTGTGGTTGTTCATGGCATGGCCTCGCTTCGCAAAAAAGTTGAAAACATGCAATAACATGCTATAATGTAGAGAATAGCATGAAAATAGATGGCAGGCAATATGGAAGAAGAAAGGATTTGATGAAATGGTGAAATTTTCCTATTATGGTCACGCATGTTTTTTGCTGGATGATGGAACGCACAAAGTCCTGGCAGATCCTTTTCTTACGGGGAACCCGGCGGCTTCTGTCCAGGCCGGGGACGTGGAGTGCGACTATATTCTCGTGACCCATGCCCATGGGGATCATCTCGGGGATGCGCCGGAAATCGCAGCCCGCACGGGTGCGGAGATTGTCAGCACGCCGGAGGTTCTGGGGCTTTGCGAGCAGCGGGCAAAGGGAATCAAGGGACATGGCATGAATATTGGCGGTTCCCTGATGCTTCCCTTCGGGAAGGTGCGCATGGTTTTCGCGCAGCACAGCGCAGGCGTTCCCGGCGGGATCGCCTGCGGCTATGTGATTTACATCGGCGGCATGGTTGTATATTTTGCGGGGGATACCGCGCTCTTTTCCGATATGGAGCTCATTGGCCGCAAGGACAGCATCGATTTTGCCGTGCTTCCGGTGGGCGACAATTATACCATGGGTCTGGAGGATGCGGCGATGGCAACGAAACTCCTCGGAACCAGGCATGTGATCCCCGTCCATTATGATACCTGGCCTGTGATCCAGCAGGATGTGGAACATTTCAAGGAAATCACCGAATCCCTGTCCCGCGCTTCCGTGCATATCGTGAAGCCCGGCGAGGATCTCGAACTGGAACTCTGTGATGCCAAAGCATAGGCTCATTGTCATTCTGGGCCCCACGGCTGTCGGAAAGACGGCGCTTTCCATTGAACTGGCGCGGCAGATGGGCACGGAGATCATTTCCGGGGATTCCATGCTGGTCTACCGGGGATTCGATATTGGTTCGGCCAAGCCATCCCCCGATGAGCGGCAGGGGATCCTTCACCATCTCATAGATATCAGGGAGCCATGGGAGTCCTATAATGTCGTGGACTTCAAGGAGGAAGCGGAGCGCATCATCGCAGAGCTTGATGAGGCAGGGAACATCCCGATTCTGGCAGGCGGCACGGGACTCTATGCAAAATCTCTTTTGGAGGGATACTGCTTCAATGAGAGGGCCGCCGACGAGGGATACCGCCGCCGTTTGGAGGAGCTGGCAGAACTTCATGGCAGGGAATATGTCCATGCCATGCTGGCAGAGAAAGACCCGGAGGCAGCGGCAAGGATCCATGCCCATGATCTGCGGCGCGTCATCCGTGCCATGGAAGTGGCCGCTTCCGGGAGGGAATCCATTTCCCGGGAGAAGTCGCTGGAAAAAGACGGAACCCTTGTTTACGATGCGTATGTCATCGGCCTCAGGAGAGATCGTCAGAGGCTGTATGAGCGGATAGACCGGCGTGTGGATCTCATGGTTTCCCAAGGGCTCTTTGAAGAAACCCAGGCGCTTTTGGCTCGAGGCGTGACTGCGGATATGCAGGCCATGCAGGGAATCGGCTACAGGGAAGCGGTTGCTTTTCTGGAAGGTAGGATGAGCAGGGAGGAGGCCGTGCAGCAGATCAAGAATTCCACGCGGCATTTCGCAAAGCGCCAGTTTACTTGGTACCGGAAGATGCCGTATATTCATTGGTACGATATGGACGATCTGTCCGGGCAGGAGCTTTTTTCTCTGGTGTTGGGAGATACGGAAGGATATTTCTCCCCGGTGTAGAATATATAACATGTAGAGTCAAGAGACAGAGAAGGAGTGGTTGGATGCCAGTAAAGGTCATTAATCTGCAGGACAGCTTTCTGAACCAGGTTCGCAAGGAGAATGTCCCGGTCAGCATACATCTTGTGAACGGTTTCCAGTTGAAGGGAAATGTGAAGGGGTTTGACAATTTCACGGTTGTCATTGAGTCCATGGGGAAGCAGCAGCTTGTCTACAAGCATGCGATATCGACGATTACCCCGTCCCGGCCGATCAATGGGACATTCGGGGTGGAAAAGAAAGACGAAGAGTGAGTTGCGGGGCCTTCCCATTGCGAGGGAAGGCCTTTTCTCGTTGAAAACCAAAATTTTCAGTTTGTAAAATTTTTGTGACCACGCACGGCTACTAAGATAGTGGTCAATTGTTGTGATTTTATTGAATTATTAGATAATTTAACAGTATACACAGTCATAATAGAACATCTCCATCAGTATGAGGCATTTGCCACAGGCGGATTTTAACATTGAATTACTAAAAATTAGTTTATATAAACAAGCATTATGGGATAACCTAAATTTCTAATTTATTAGATTTTTGAGCAGTAACTTCCTCTCCCCCTCGCCTATAGAGCAATCTATATACGCTGCACAAATGAAATATATTTGCAACTAAGAAAAAATAATATTGCTTGATTTATCATCTTTATGATAATATATGTATTTATGTATGCAACATATGTCCATATGATTCTAAATCTTTCCTATTAGGAAAATGACATCTAAAAACCATTCAACAGTCGTTCCAGAAAATAACTGTTGAATGGTTTTTGTTGACTAAAACATCTAATTTATATAAGGTTGGATTTTTTAGGGTATTTCGGTATACCTTCGAGGCTAAAATCGCTCATATAGGCTCTCTGGGACTACTAGATGGAAAATGGTTTCTAAAAAGGATAGAAAAGAAAAATCCTACTTAGCCGTTTGTTGTGGTATAATGTTGCTATCCAATAACGCATTGGATTATAG
>CACYDT010000167.1 GCA_902773295.1 uncultured Veillonellaceae bacterium
CAAGGCATAAGAGGACATAAAAACAATAAAATCTAGGGGTTAGAAAGAGATTTTCCTAATGTGTGTATAAGTTTTCGGGAGGTTAGGGTATATAAACAAAGACCGCACAGTGTATTCGTAAAAGTCAAAATATTAGGGAAGCACCAATTGCAACACGACCATGCAAACGAAGGAATCAGTGCTTCCCTGGATATAATTCCGTGCCTTTCACGCCTCGCCGCGCAAATGCGCCAATTCCACCTGCTTCTCACGATAATACCAGCGAATGGACTTCCCGATAGCGCAACGCACTGCATCAATCTTCCCCTGCCGTGCCAGTTTCTTGAGCTGCACTACGTCAAGCCCGTTAACCGACAGATAGCTCGCAGAAAGAAACCCGCCCCTTCGAAGAAGCTTGCGGTAGCTGACGCAATCGCGGCGATCCATTTCGACATCCTTGATAGCCATAAATAATCCCCCCACAGTGAAGCTTATTTATTTACAGGTGCCTGCATGGCATTCCTATTATATCATAAAAGTGTAACATTGTATACTCCTTTGGTATATAACAACCTCCCAAATGTGCAATTTCCATGAAGTTTTATGCTGCGAACCTACTTTTCCGAAAAATAGAATACCTTTCCTTTGGCTCGAAATGGCAGATGATGTCCCCTGGGAATGAGAAAAGCATGCTCTCTCCGTATGGAAAGATTGCTCTCGATATAACCGTCCGTTATGATGAGAATCGGCGCATCCTTGGGGAAATTCTTGGCATTCGCCAGTACATTCACTCCCGGTTGCAAGACCGTTCCGCCACGACCTTTGACAGCCACCCGTCCGGCAATATCCTCCGGTGCCAAATACCCGGCATCATAGGCATCCGCATCGCAAAACACCACGCGGGCATAGGGAACCTCCTTTGCATCTGCATAACTGGCAATGGCACCCAGGGCATAGCCGATGAGCTTGGCACTCATGGAGCCGGAAGTATCGACAACTACGCCGAAGGTGCGGGCGTAATCCTTGATTTCCGCAGGGATATAGCGGGGACGCGGGATATCCGGCGTACTGCCCTGCCGCCTGCTAGGTCTGGCATAGGTTCTTCTGGCTGCCAATGGAAGAAAATGCGCATCGAACCAACGCCCCAGCTCCACATCCCATGGGATAGGCGGCATGGCCAAGGCACGGATTTCCTCGACAAGACCGGCGGGAATATAGCCACGCCCCATTTCGTTATGGTATTCCAAGCCGTTTTGCAGAGCGCTTCGGTAGAAGTCATCCAGTGAGGCTGTGCCGCCAAAGTTTCCATCGCCACCCATAATATCGCTCTTGCCATAACCCCGAAAGGTGTCCAGTTTGGAGAATCTCCTGAAATCGGTGACAATGCGGTCATAGATTTCCTCGGCGGATTTGTCCTTGAGCTGTGCATCATAAAGCTCGCCCCGCTCCGGCATTGTCCCAATGTGCATTTCCTGCAGCCAGCCATTAATGACAAAATCGCAAGCTATGTTCCAAAGGTAGGAATCGCGCCCCTGGCGGCGTTCGTGATGCTGGAGCCCGGCATGGAGATATTCATGGGCAAGGACGAATTTCAGTTCCTCGTCCGACAGACCGGCGGCAGGATTCACATATATCTTGGCCGCGCTCACTTCTACGGCGGCAATGGAAATGTCATACCTGCGGCAGTCGTCAATGCTCTCCACTATTTTGAACCCAGCGGCCAGACCGCCCAGCAGGGGATAGTGGTTGATAAACCATTGGGCAGCAAGCTTTGCAGGGCTTTCCTGCCCGCTCCCCTCCGCTACTCCCGCCGCCTCGCCAATCACCTTGGTGACAGAGCGAGCCATGGCCAGGGCGAATTGGGCAGTGTAGCGGTTGTGGTCGTTCTTGGCAATGTCATAGACGGCGGGCTTCTCCAATCCTTTCATATCCATGACATAGGGCGCAGCCACACCGAAATGAAACGCCGGGACAGCACCTTTCTCCAGCAGGTGGGCATAGATAGCCCTTTCATCTGCCATGGAGCCGGTGTAGGAAGCCAGGGAGCCGCGAATCGTCGCCTTGCCGAACTTGATACCGTCCAGGAATTTGGCGATGTAGATGTCACAGGCTTCATTCCATAAAGGGAAATTGCAGGAAACCATCCATTCCCTCGTCCCCTCAAGGCCAATCTTTTCATATCCCGGCATTTTCTCTGCATCGAAATGCCCAAACGCCAGGTGCAGTTCCAAGTGGGCGATGGTATAGGCCCACTCCTCCGGGGACAGGAGAATATTGGTGTTCAGGTAAATTTGTCCCCCATAATGGCGGGAATAGCCGTAGCCGTGATATTTATTTTCGCTGTAAGTCACATAGGCAGGACTATCCCCCATTTCCCTGCTGTCCGACAGACGAATCAGATCATCACGGTGGAACTCGCCAAACAGGGGATTGGCATCATGCAGGGCAATGCCTGACTTTAGTGCCACTTCCTTTGGGGATGGCTGCTTTTTTTTTGCTTTGCTTGCCATGGCCGCTTCTCCTTATCCAGCCTGCACCAGCCGCGGCAGATCGCGCACAATCTCCACCATGAACCAGTCGGGCAGGGTTTTGCCCTCCTCGGCAGAGACAACCATCTGAGCCAGCTCATAGTTAATCTGGGAAAGCTGCTTGATGAGCATCTTGGCACGATGAGCCAGCTGCTGGGCATCCCGGTTGAGTTTTTGCTTTTCCCTGGGAAGGTCATGGAGTAGCCTGGCACGGAAGGACTGGGCGACGAAATAGAGAATATCCCTGTCCTCCGGCCTGGAAGGCCAGACCTCATCACCCTTGATGATAGCGGCCAGCAGGTATTTGTTCCTCACGTTCTTGGTGAAGGCCAGGAACATTCCCGCATGGCTGGGAGTGAGGCAGCCGTAGGCCAGCACCCGCAAAATATCCGGCGAAAGCTCTTTCCCATCTTCCCCGGCATGGTACTCCTTCAAGGCATCGCTGACCATGTGCCAGCTTCTGGGGGTAGAGTATGGCTCCTCGCTTTTCGGCGGCTCGGAAAAAAGGTGGTCGGGGCGTTGGGTGATGTAGTCAATGACCCAGGGATGCAGCTCGGCATTGTAAGCCCATTCCAGCCACTCTTTGGCATTGACGGCAAGCTGGACATGAAACATGCGGTTGACCAGGGCAGAGGACATGGTTTTCACAATGGCGCCGTCCTGGGAGCGGTTCCCTGCCCCAATGACGACGCTGCCCTCCGGCAGATGGTACTCAGCGACCCGCCGCTCGTGGATGAGGCTGTAAAAGGCTTTCTGCACTTCCTGGGAACAGGCGTTGAGCTCATCCAGGAAAAGGACGTATGGTTCGCTCCGGGCAATCATCTTCGGCGGCAAAAATTCCGATGTGTTGCCCCTTATCTGGGGGATGCCGATAATGTCCTCCGGAGCAAGCTGGCTGCCGAGAAGGGAAACGCAGGGCAATCCCACTTCATCGGCAAACTTTTGCACCAAGGCAGATTTTCCTATGCCCGGAGCGCCCCATATAAACACAGGGCGAATCGGGGCAAGGTTCAGGAGCAATTCAAAGAGTTCCGTTGGTGTTACGGAAAAAGGCAAATTCACGCGCTCACCTCCTAATTTGTAATTATTTTACCACGATAATTGCAAATTCAAAACTTTTTCGTGCCAACAATGGTTGCTATTCTGTCATTCGTTATTTCTCACTCATGCATCATATTCCTCCGGAGAACAAAAGGACAAATTCCACCAACAACAATGTGTCACTCAAAGTCAGAGGCAATCAGCATCGTCCTGACTTTCTCGCCCATTTCATTATCAATAACAGTGCCGAAGAAGATGTCCGTGTCCTCGTTCTGTGTTTGTTTCCGCAGGTAATCTATGGCTTCCTGGACAGCAATGAGTTCCAGTTTTTCACCGGCAGTCACGTTGAAGATGATGGCCTTGGCACCTTTCAGACTGCGGTTGAAGAAGGGGCTGTTGATGGTTTTCTGCACGGCTTCGATGACAGAGCCAGTTTCGCTTTCGCCGATGCCCAGGATGGCATCGGATTTGCTGCTGCTGCGGAGCATGGTGCGGATATCGGCAAAGTCGGTGTTGATGTCCCCAATATCCAAAATCAACTCGAAAATCAGTTGGATGCCTTGACGAAGAACGCTGTCCGCTTCCCGGAAGGCCGCCTCGATACTCATTTTCACAATGGTGGGGGTCAGGAGGCGGTCATTTTCTATGACGACAAGGGCATCCAGATTGTCCTTGATTTTAGCCAGCCCTTCCGTAGCAATCCGCTGGCGTCTGCCTCCCTCAAAGGAGAAGGGCAGGGTGACTATGCCCACGCAGAGTATGCCCATTTCCTTGATGATTTCTGCAACGACAGGCATGGCTCCGGTGCCTGTGCCCCCGCCCAATCCTGCTGTGAGGAACACGATGTCCGTTTCCCGCAGGGCATCTTTGATAGCTTCGCTGTCCTCTCTAACTGCCCTCTCCCCCAACTCCGGTTTGCCCCCGGTGCCGTAATCATTGGTGACAGTCTTGCCTATCTGGATGGTCTTGGCCCCGTATTTCTGTGCATAGCACACAGATCTGGCGGCAGTGTCGATGGCAATCAGTTCAAGATTAGTGACATTGTCCTCCACCAGCCGTTCCAAAGCACTGATTCCGCCACCACCTACACCGATGATTTTTACTCTGATCTCAGGTGACTGAATTTCTGCCCTTCTGTCCATAATCCTACCCATGATTCTCCCCCCGATTATCTCAATTTTCTCTTATGTTCTTCATTACATTCCACACAACAAGGATTATAAGGCGGAACTATACTACCTAAATCTGGATATTCGCCGCTTCTGCTAACACCAACCGTATACAATCTTCTTTTTCTCTGCCCAGTGCTTTAGAATCTCGTGTATCGGCAATGGCAGCCGCTGGTTGCACGGCCCCAAAGCCTGTACGATTCGTCCCTGTTGAATTTCTATGCAAGCAATGTATCGCTCGTTCTGCATCATGGCGAGAATGAGCGATCTCCTCTCCAGTACGGCTTGCCGATAGCTTGCGACGCAGTTATGAAAGCTCTTGCCATACAGCCGCAGGTCGTCTGTTTCTTTCGGCAGGACAAAACGATAACCATCGATTTCATCGGAATACGCTTTTTCCCTATCCGTGTAATGGATAGGCGTATTGGGAATGTCATTCCACTGCAAGCGGCCGCGTTCCTGGCGCGGCAAGAACTCCGCCAAGTCATGCATCATGCCATCATGCGTAGCAAACGTGAAGCCCTCTCTGAGCAATCGCCGACGTGTTTCCTGTGTCAGTGCTCTATCGTCCATGTCCAGATTGGTCACGACAAACATACGCAGTATATCTATGCTATCCTGATTCCATCTCTCTGCCACTGCCAAGGGACGCAAGCAGTTGGCCAATCGGGACTCGGAGCGGCGCTCTAAATACCAGTGGCAGAACCGTTCCAGCCATTCCAGATAAGGATTTGCTTGCTGCCTGGAATCATCTTCCAGCTTTCCTCTAACCGGTTGAAATGTCAGTCTCAACAGATGGTAGCCGAAGAGGCTTTCCCGTTGGAAAAAGCGACGAATCACATTGATGTCTCGAAAGCCCAGTTGCCGCAGCAACACATAAGCCACCAAGTTCTCCGGCATTTCGCCATAGGAGCGCCGCAAGCTCTTAGGCGGACTTCCTATTTGCAGATAACGGCAGAGCGGGCTGTAATTGTCTCGTTGCTCTCGGGGAAATCGCCACTCATAGGATTCTCCAATGACATGGCGCAAGAGATAGATGTTCATGTCCAGCGGCCTAAGGCAAAAGGCAATGATATGCCTAAGCCCATGCAGGCTTCCCATATATGTGGGGCGAAAGCCGAATTCCTTCTCTGCATAACCCTGCAAAAGAGATAGAGCCGCATCGGTCACCACGGCGGGAATCTCAACGCAGGAGGCACCCACCATATCAGGAAAGGTAATCTGCTCGGGGCAATGAAAAAATTTCACCCAGCCTTTTTCCCGTTCCTTTAGAAAAGCCATCGGCCAGGCTTGCAGCTTGCCATGGGCAAAATCGCACTCGATGAGCCATTGCTTTTCCTGTATGGATTGCACTTTCCCCTCTGAGAAATCAACCCTGAGGATATCCAGTGCTACCTCTACGATACTGTCGCTCTTGGATTCAACCGTCCATTGATATGGGACAAAGAATCTGTCTTTTCCCTCCCGTGACAGCAATTCCATCTGGGATTCCGTCAGCGAGGCTTGACCTGTCCCCTCTTTCCAGTCCTCCGTTTCCATATCAAAATAAAAGGGTTTCTTCAATATCGATGCCACCTCGCCATTTTTTATATTTCCAAAGTTTGCCTTCGTGCAGACGTTGGATTTCAACTAGCTATCACTTCCACATCTTTAAATCTCGTTGTTCACCAACCTCAGAAAATATCGACTCTCTTATTTTCATCGACATTTCGTTGCAACTGTAGCCTGACGCGCTACAAACTGTAACCTATAAAAATTTTTCATTCATGCCTCTCCGCAATCTGCAACGCCACCCCCCGCATTTTTTCCCTCAAACTCTTGGGCTTGATGATTTCCACATATTCCCCATAGGACATCGCCCAGAACTGCATGGCTGTCTCGCTGCATCGAACTCCAATACGAAGCCTTTCATCCTCTTGCTCCAGTACTTTGAACTGATTCCCTCCGAACCAATCCACCACATCCCTCAAGCAATTATTCTCCACCCAAAACTCGACATTCACGGGATCCGTAGAGAACATGTGCAAGCTCTCCACCATGGTTTTCGGCGGATTGTACTGCTTGTCAATCTCACGCCAAGGCTTGCCCGGCTCTGATTCCTCCGCAACATCCGTCATCTTGTCCACACGGTACATGGATATATTCTCGTGGGGTACGGTATTGCATACCAAATACAATCGGCTACTGTAAACTGTCAGCCGATAGGGGTTCACCACATAGCGCTTCTCCCTGCAAGGATTCAGAAAGACCCTGTTCTTCGCGTCCAACGAGAAATCATTGTAAACGAAGCTGGCCTGGCGGCCATTTACCATTGCTTCATTCAAAATTGCCACATTGTCCAGTGTTTCCGTATTCGGCGAATGAGGCAAGCCCATCAAATCCGCAGATGTATATCCCTTCACTTTTGCCTGAAAGGAAGTGCTGCCGCGTCGAATGAGCTTCGCAATCAGTTCCTTGACATCAGCGGATGAGAGTGACCGGATAGACATAATGCTATCAATCAAAAGCCGCAAATCTCCATCTGAAAGCTCTCTCTCCAAATAATAACCCGCACCGCGCTTGTCACAGCGGGCATAACACCCAAAGAGCTGTCGAAATTCGTCGCTTTCAAAATCGTGGATGTAGTCTCCCAAGGTACTACGTGTGCAACCAAACTGGTACTTCTTCTTCAATTCCTCAATGATTCTCTGATATGTCATAGGCCGTTTCTTGCTGGAAAACTGGCTGAGAATATCAAGAATCCACATATTCAGCATTCGCTTGCTTCCCGGATGTTTCACATTTCCACTCTTTGTGTTTGGCTCCATCTCTCCCGATATACCTGTTTTCCTTGCCATGCAAATCACCTCGCAAAATGATAGGTTTTGGTTCTACTCTGCTTCATTATAGCATAGTCATGTTCCAAAAAACAGACATATATCAGAAAACTCATGGCAAAGTTAATGACATTGTATTTTTAAGCGCGTTTCATGCGATAAACCCGATATGCTTTTCTTCCTTTTTCTGGTATAGCTCGGCAATATTCACTGCGAAGTCTCTTGCCGTCAAGATGCTTAGTTCCTTCTTGCCGATCTTTTCTCCCTTATAGTCCTTCATGATTCGCGAGGACTGTCTCATGGTGGCTTGCTCCAGCAGATTCCGTACGAAACGGCCGTTTCCAAAGTCTGCCTGCGTGCAGGCATTGGAAAAAATATCCAGGCATTTTTTCTTGGCTGCGGCACCGATGGCCAGTCCCTTGTCCTTTGCCATGAGCTCGAGGATTCCCATGAGCTCCTTGGCGTTGTAATCGGGGAAATCGACATAAAAGGCAATGCGGCTTCTCAGACCCTCGTTCTTATTGATGAAGCCCGCCATTTTTTCCGGGTAGCCGGCGAAAATGACGATGGTATCGTCGCGATGGTTTTCCATTTCCTGTACGATGGCATTGATGGCCTCGTCGCCGTATAATCCATCCCTGTCATCTACCAGGGAATAGGCTTCATCGATGAAAAGGATTCCACCTTCGGCGTGACGGAATTGCTTTCGTACGTTGGGGGCCGTCCACCCCACATACTGCCCCACCAAATCCGCACGTCCACACTCTATTAAATTTCCGCTTTCCAGAATGCCATCCTGGCACAAAATTCTGGCCAGCAGTCGGGCTACTGTGGTCTTCGCACTGCCGGGATTTCCGGTGAATACCATGTGAAGGCTGTTTTTTGGCTTGTTCAGCCCCATATCGGAGCGCATCTTTTGGACCTTTGCACTGTCACGGATTTGTTTTACCAGCTCCTTCACTTTTTCCAGGCCAATCATTTGGTTCAGCGTTTGGAGTGCGTCTTTTTCCTTCATATCATATTTGTCAACCTTCAGAAGGGTGGCTTGCTTATAGGCAGGATATGTCTTGTTCCTAATGACATTTCGATAAAGGCTTTCATAAATCGCATGGATGTCCGAGGGCAGGAAGGTAGTTTTGTCGCCCAAGGCCTCGGATAGCTCTTCCTGTGTGTAGGTCATGGATATTTCCTGCTTGATCAATTTTTTCAGGTAATCCATAGCCTGTGTACGGTTGCCTTTTCCCTCTTTTACTTCGATGATATGGATATCATCCTGCAGTTCGCTTAGAAGGTTTACGGAGAAGCCCGGCTTTTCCGTGATTTCGACAAATATGAAAAGGGTATTTCTTTGGTATTGCCGCACCATTTTGGCGAGAAACTTCACAACAAATACGTAATGGGTGGCACTGATGGTATCTGATCTTTCGTCATAACCTTGTAGTTCTATGATGATGGTACTGCCCGCCGATTGCACAAAAATGTTTTTCAGATTGACCTCATTGACGCAGTCTTCGGTTATCTCATACAATCGCGTCAATCGCTGGCTCACCAGACGTTTGTTTTCATATAGGGTGTGGCAGAGCAGCTGTGCCATCTGGATGGCCGTCTGGGAGTTATTCGCGGTGATTTTGTAGTGTATGGGATGACCATAAAACTCACGGGGATTTTCGGGGGAATAAATGCGGCTCAATTCCTCGAAAAATGATTCGTCAAGCATCATTCGCTTAGCCTCGTTGGCTGCCTTCTGCTCAGATATTCTTTTGGTCGGTAAGATATATTCTTCAATTTTGAACTCGCTATTGATAAAAAAATTAAGGTCGAAGTCCTTGTAATCGTAACCAAGACTGCCATTATTCCAATCATATCTGTGGGTTATGTAATTTGAAGAATGGGCGGCTTCAAGCAATCTATTGGCCTGGGCAGCAGTGATTTCCTTGGCGGAGCATGCCGTTAGGCTGGTGAGGTGGCAGACCTTGCCAAGCCTGTTGTCAATCAGTTGGCAGATTTCGCTTGTGTTCAGACTTTTCATGGAGATGGAAAGGAGGACGATGCTCAGATATTCCGGCTGGAGCCTGTAAATCAGCATGGCCAGCTTTTCTGACTCAAAGTCGCCGGAAAGAGCATCATTCATGTCCTGAACAATTTCGTCCCCCCAGTAGCGCTTTCCTTTTTCCTTCATTATCTTGGCCAAATTGCTTTTGGAGTCGCAGGAATAGGACAGTTTGCATTCATAGAACAACATGACGGATTGCCTCCCTAATAATTTCCAGAATTTTTTGCTTGATGTAAGTTTTTTTGCACATGGATATGCTATAATATTTCATATAGGGCGAGATGGAAAATGTCTATCACGTTTAGCCTATATGAATTATAGGAAATCTAATGTGCAAAATTTTAGACATCAAATAAAATTTTGGAGATGGTTCTATGACAGATGTAAAGCATCCGGGCAGCAAACGGCTGCTGAGCTTGTGGATTTTTGATATTCTAAACCAATACTCTAGCAAAAAGAATCCTATGACACAGCAGAAAATCATTGAGAAATTGCAGGAAAAGTATCAAGTCAGCTGTATTCGCAGCACCGTAAGTAGATATATCCATGATTTTGAGAGCGAGGAAGGTGCACAATGAGCCAGATAATTTTGGTAACATCACCCAACTACACGGGAAAAACGACCGCCACAGCCAATATTGGCGCAGGACTCGCCAGATCAGGGAAAAAGGTGCTCATGATTGACATGGATACGGAATATGGGAAGACACGTCTGGATCAAATCCTTGTCGTTAATCGTAAGTATGTGAATCTATGTTACAGTTCAGACCTTTGGTACAGGTAAAATAAGTACATTAAGCAGGAAAAGCACAATTCGACAGCGAAAACTACAGGAAGAA
>CACYDT010000168.1 GCA_902773295.1 uncultured Veillonellaceae bacterium
GTCCGAGTGGTTGAAGGAGCACGACTGGAAATCGTGTGTGCGTTGATAGCGTACCGAGAGTTCGAATCTCTCACTCTCCGCCATTTTTTTATCCCTTTTCCAGGTCGGACCGCAGCGCTTAGGTCTTGCGCAATGGAGTCTTGTGAACCCCGTCAGGTCCGGAAGGAAGCAGCGGTAAGCGAGCCGCTTCATGTGCCGCGAGGGTGCTTGGGGGCTGTGGCCCGACGTTGAAAAGGGAAGATGAGAGCAGTCCGGGAGGGCTGTTTTTTTTTCTGATGCTATACCTGTGCGCAGGAAAGTCTGCCTGCTCATAGGTATAGCATCACGGGGGGCGAAGACTCCCATAAAGCCATGGAGAAATTCGGCGTAAAAGCGTGGGAAGGAGTGTGATGGGGATGGCGTATATTGCCCTGTATCGGAAATGGCGCCCGAAGACGTTCCGCGACCTGGCGGGGCAGGAACATATCAGCCGGACACTGTCCCAGGCCATTCTTTCGGGGAAAGTCGGGCATGCCTATCTCTTTTCCGGCCCAAGGGGAACAGGAAAGACGAGCACGGCGAAGATTCTTGCGAAGGCGCTGAACTGCGAGCAGGGGCCGACTCCCGAGCCATGCGGTACCTGCGCCAGCTGCCGCAGGATCGATGAAGGTTCCTCCATGGATGTCCTGGAAATCGATGCGGCATCCAACCGGGGCATCGACGAGATACGGGATCTGCGGGAGACCGTGAAGTTTGCGCCGGTGGACGGACGGTACAAGGTCTATATCATTGATGAAGTCCATATGCTGACTACGGAGGCATTCAATGCGCTCCTGAAAACATTGGAAGAGCCGCCGGTCCATGTGCTGTTCCTTCTTGCGACAACAGAGGCGCACAAGGTTCCGGCTACCATCCAGTCCCGTTGCCAGAGGTTTGACTTTCGCCGCATCACGGTCGAGGATATTCGGAAGAGATTGCAGTTCGTGGCGGATGAGATGGGCTTTGAGACGGATCCGGAGGCTCTTTCCATCATTGCGGTTCATGCGGACGGGGGCCTCAGGGATGCCCTGGGCATTCTGGATCAATGCTCTTCTGTTGCGGATGGCCGGGTGACGAAGGAAGGCGTGCAGGAGATTCTTGGGCTCATTGGCCATGAATGGATCTTTCGTCTGACAGAGGCGTTGGCCGCCCGGCAATCCCAGGAAATCCTCGGTATGCTTGCGGAGCTCTTGCGGGATGGGAAGGATCTCCGGCAGATTCTCTCGGAGCTTTCCCTGCATTTGAGAAGCCTTATGATCTATCAGGCGGCAGGGACTGTGGATCGGATGGATCTCTACGCAGAGCCGCAGGAGATTCTTGAGAAGCAGGGACGGTTGTTTTCCCCGGAGCATATCATGGCAATCATTCATCGGCTGCATGAGGCCATGAATGAATTGAAATGGTCGCCCCAGCCGCGCATTACGGTGGAGGTGGCATTGCTCTCTCTCTGCAGGGAGGAAGGAACAGCTCCTTCCCTGCAGGAGGGCGGCATGGCACCGATCCGTCCGGCTGCGGAGGATGCCCGTATTGCGCGTCTAGAGGCCAAGCTGGCGGCTCTTATGGCAGGGGGGAAGGCTGAGATTCCGTCCGGGGAGCCGGAGAGAACGGAGAGACCGGCGGCGAGGAGCGCACCGCAGCCGCAGACTTTGCCTCCGCCTCCGCCTGCGGCGGACAGTGCGGAAGGGATGGCTGTATGGAAGGATGTGCTGGAACGGTTCCGGGCGGCAAAGAAGACCCCGGTTCTGGCATGTGTCTCTCAGGGAACCTGTATTGGCATGACGGAGACGCAGTTTTTCCTGCATTTTCCGGGGGATGTGCTGGCCTCCATGACCATGCGTATCTATCGCAAGACGGTGGAGGATGCCTTGGAACAGTTGACCGGCAGGCCGTTGCAGCTCGTCTGTTCGTCAGAGGATGTGCCGCCGCCTTCCCCGAGGAGGCCGCTCAAGGAAAAGCCGAAGCCGTTTTTGGAGGAGGAACCCCGCATGAAGCCGGATTTGGCATCCCTGACGCCGGAAGAGCAGGCGAATGTGCAGAAAGCCGTCGATATTCTGGGGGATCATTTCGTTCCGCCGCCGGGAGACGAGTCGGCGCCACCGCCGCCGGAGGATGAGGCAATGCATTGACGATTGGCGTTGAATCTGGTAGGCTAGATTTAGATTAGTAGGAATGTAGGAAGCTGTGCTGATAAGGAAGGAGCAAATATATGTTTGGTGGAATGGGAAACATGGGCAATATGGCGGGAATGATGAAGAAAGTCCAGAAGATGCAGAACGAAATGAAGAAGATGCAGGATGAGCTGAAGCGCAAGACTGTGGAAGTTTCCGCAGGCGGCGGTGCCGTGAAGGTCGTCATGAACGGGGAGAAGCAGGTGCAGTCCCTGACGATAGATCCTGCGGCGGTGGATCCGGAGGATGTGGAGATGCTGCAGGATCTTCTCTCGGCTGCCTTCAATGAGTCCATCAAGAAGGTGGATGAGATGATGACCACGGAGATGGGCAAGCTCACCAGCGGGCTGGGGCTTCCTCCGGGAATGTTCTGATGCAGTACATTGCGCCGTTGGCGAAGCTCATCGAGCATTTCCGCGCTTTGCCGGGCATTGGCTCCAAGACGGCTGTGCGCCTTGCCTATCATATCCTGGATATGGATGCGGCGCAGGCGAAGGCTTTGGCAAATGCCATTGTGGAGGCGAAGGAGAAAATCGGTTACTGCAATACCTGCTTCAATCTGAGCGACAGGGATCCCTGCCAGATCTGCGGCTCGGAGGCGCGGGATCATTCGGTGATCTGCGTGGTGGAACAGCCGCAGGATGTTGCAGCCATGGAGCGCATGAAGGACTATCGCGGTGTTTACCATGTCCTGCATGGGGCACTGTCCCCGTTGGAAGGGGTGGGCCCGGAGGATATCCGCATCAAGGAGCTTGTGAGCCGGCTTTACGGCAGCGATGTGAAGGAGGTCATCATGGCGACCAACCCGAACGTGGAAGGGGAGGCGACAGCTATGTATATAGCAAGGCTCCTGAAGCCCGCAGGTATCAAGGTGACGCGCATCGCCCACGGGCTTCCCGTGGGCGGGGATCTGGAATATGCGGATGAGGTGACTCTTTCCAAGGCCATGGAGAACAGAAGGGAGATCGGATGATGCTGGAACTCGTGATAGCCTTTGCTGTGGGGATTCTCATGCTGGGAATCCTGATGAAATTGATGGCATTGCCATTCAAGTTTTTTTGGAAATTCATTTCCAACAGCATTGCGGGTGCCATCATGCTCTGGGTGGTCACGCTCTTCGGCGTGCCCATCAAGATCAATATTGTCAGTGCCTTGATTGCCGGCGTTTTTGGAATCCCCGGCATCGTGCTTGTGATTGCTTATACGTATCTTTGACAGCGAAAAAAGACTTCGGGATGTGCCTGCTCCCAAAGTCTTTTTTTTGCTGTTATCATAATCCTTCAAATATACTGAATTTTGGAACTGCTTTCATTTCCTGCTGATACTCGATGATGTTTCCGTCCGAATTGCGGGGCGGCGCGACATTGGGGTCGCGGACTTCTACCAGATGCGGTTTTTTGCGGTAGCGGCCGGCGATTTTTCCGTCCTTGTATTCCGTCACGAGGATACTGCCGTCCGGCATGATGCGCCGGATGACCTCGGTCACTTGCTGCATGTCCTGCAGTTCTCTTTGTTCCTGCCTTTTCTGTGCCAGTTCGTCCAGCGTGTCCTTCAGGTTGTCACGGCGTTCCTGCAAGAGTTCGGAGAACATTTCTTTGAAGTTGCCGGTGCCGTCCACGGTAACTGATGGCCTTTCGGAAGCCGTTGCTCCCGCTGCATAGTCAGGGGAGATATTTTCCAGGGATGATGCCATCATGGGAATCCTTCCTTTCTCACACAGTCATAGTCCCTTACGGGCAGAGTTCCTTCTGTTTCAGGCGCATGGCCTCCATGGTGAAGGTTGCGACCGTGCGCTTGGGAGGGAAGATGGAAGGGAGGATGCCGTTAAGCCCGGTTCCCGGATAGACGAATTCAATCTGCACATTGTTGTCGGCTCTGCTGATTTTGATGGACATGGAAATCAACCCTTTCTGGTTTGTTGTTCGTTTGTTACTTATGTATCGTCGAAAGGGTCGATTTCCTTAAGCGGAATTTTTTGGGGGATTCTTACATCAGCCCGCCGGGGTATTTCAGCGTGGCGAAATAGTCATCCAGTGTCTCGGCACGGCGGATGAGTTCCACATTGCCATCCTCCCGGAGAAGGAGTTCCGCGCTCCGGAGTTTGCCGTTGTAGTTGAAGCCCATGGCATGCCCGTGGGCGCCCGTATCGTGGATGATGAGGATATCTCCGATGTCGATGGCCGGGAGCTTGCGGTCGATGGCAAATTTGTCGTTGTTCTCGCAGAGGGAGCCGGTCACATCATAGATCCGGTCGCAGAGGGCATCTTCCTTTCCGAGGACTGTGATATGGTGGTAGGCGCCGTACATGGCGGGGCGCATGAGGTTTGCCATGCAGGCATCCAGGCCGATGTAGTCCTTGTAGGTCTTCTTCTCGTGGAGGACGGTGGAGACGAGCCATCCTGCAGGCCCCGTCATGGCCCTGCCGCTTTCCATGGCGATGGCGATGCCCGTGAGGCCGTGGGAGCCGAGGATTTTCCCATAAGCCTCGCGGATGCCCTGCCCGACAGCTTCCAGATCTACGGGCTTCTCCTCCGGACGGTAGGGAATCCCCACGCCGCCCCCGAGGTTCACGAACTCCAGATGGATGCCGAGCTGTTCCTGGATCTCTACTGCCAATGTGAACATGAGCTTGGCGGTATAGACGAAAGCCTCCGGGCGAAGCTCGTTGGAAATGACCATGGTATGGAGCCCAAAGCGCTTCACGCCCTTTTCCTGGGCCTTTTTGTAGGCAAGGAAGAGCTGGTCCCGCGTAAGGCCGTATTTCGCTTCCGTGGGCTTGCCGATGATGTCGTTGCCCTCGATGAGATTGCCGGGATTGTAGCGGAAGGAGAGGCATTTTGGCATGCCTGCGTGTTTTTCGAGATAGTCGATATGGCTGATGTCATCCAGGTTGATGATGGCGCCCAGGGCTATGGCTTTCTGGAATTCGTCCGCCGGGGTGTCATTGGAGGTCAGCATGATTTTCTCTCCCGTGACGCCTGCGGCCTCGGAGAGGAAGAGCTCCGCCAGGGAGCTGCAGTCCGTCCCTGCCCCTTCCTCCTTCATGATCTCGATGATGCGGGGGTTCGGGGTCGCCTTGACGGCAAAATGCTCCCGGAATTCCGGCGCCCAGCGGAAGGCACGACGGAGCGCCCGGATGTTCTCGCGGATGGCCTTCTCGTCATAGATATGGAAGGGCGTGGGATAGTTCCGGATGATTTCCGAAAGCTGCTCCTTGGATATGGGGAAAGTCTTTTTTTGCATGGGAATCCCTCCTGAATTCTTTGTTTGATACAAAAATTATAACGGTATAGCATAGGAAAGTCAACTTCTATAATAAATTATACATAAGGTCGATGGGTGCCGGTATAGTTGACAATTGCCATAAACGCCATTGAGCAGGAATCTTGCCGTTTGTGTCGAAACAACTTAGGCAGGGGATATCCCTGCCATTTCCTTTTACCGATAGCTTGGGACGATATTATTGAAACATGCCAAAGTAAAAAGGAAGGAGTCTCTGATGAATCGATTGTATTTTTTGGATAATCTCAAATGGTTTGTCATCTGGCTGATGGTGGTTTTTCACGGGGCTATGTGCTACATGGCCTATGCTCCGGAGTGGTGGTATGTGGTGGACACGGCGCAGCCGGTGTTCTCGGCGACGGTGTTCATCTGCTGGGTGGACATCTTCATTATGCCGGTCATGTTCTTCGTATCGGGGTATTTCGGGCTGAAGTCCCTTTCCCGTCGCAGTGCGGGGGAGTTCCTGCGGGGGAAATGGTCGAGGATTGTTTGTCCCTGGCTGTTTGGATCGCTGTGCATTGCGCCTTTCATTGCTTATCTCACATTGGCCAGCCGCAATTCCCCCATGGGGTTCTGGGAGTTTTATACGACCTTGTTCTGGGGGCCTTTTTATCAGCAGGCACACTATTGGTATCTCGGAGCGCTGATGGCTCTCTACCTCCTGCTCTTGGCGGCTGTGGCGCTCTTTCCTTCTTTGCGGGAGCGCAGTATTCTTCCTCAGATGCCGTCTTTTGGATGGTTCTTCTTGGTGTTTGCTGTTCTGTTTGTGTCCATTGGCGTAATCAGTTCCTATATGCATCCGGATACATGGAGATATTATGCCTATGTGCTGGTGCTTCAGCCTGTGCGGGTTCCTTCTTATATCCTCATATTCTTCGTCGGGGCTTTGGCGTGGAGGTGGCAATGGTTCACCTTGGGTGGTTATGTGCCTTCCGCAAAGAACTGGGGCATAGCTTTTTCCCTTTTCGGACCAATCTATCTTTGGCAGAAGTTTTTTTTTGCCTATGATGGAGTTTCGCAGGAAACGCTGGTATGGGTCAATGCGTTCTGCCAGGCTGCGTTTATGATAGCTGCGGTGTTCTTCCTTCTGGGCTTCTTTTATAGATGCTGGAATGGTACGACACCTCTGCTGTCCAGCTTGTCGAAAACTTCCTATGGCGTGTACTATGTGCACCAACCCATCCTGTTCTGCACGGCCTGGGCCTTTGTGGGGATTTCGCTCAATGTCTACCTCAAATATCTGTGCGTCTGTGTCTTGTCTCTGACTGCTTGTCAGCTCGTGAGCAGGTATCTCATGCTCCGTTTGCCGGGGTTTTCCAGGTAGGCAGAAGGAAACAGATATTGGAAAGGGCAGTGCCTTATGGCACTGCCCTTTCGTGGATGATTCGTGGATGAGGATGAAATCAGTCATGCCGGATGAAGTCGGCAATGGAAGGTTTGTGGGGGGCATCCTTTTGCGGGGTGCCTCCCGGCGTGAAATTGTTGCGGATCAGGCTGCTGAAGGGGGAGGGCTTTGCTGTGGGGATATTGGGCGGCGCTGCGGGGGGAGGAGTCGCCGGGGCAGCCTGGGGCGCAGGGGCGGGAGTATCCTTGCGGGAGGCGCGGATGGCATCGCTGAGCCCCGGGATGTTGGGGACGGCATTTGCCGTGGATGCAGGTTTTGCCGCGCTGTTGATGGCGGAAAGGGTCTGCACTCCTGCCGTATTGGTTTTCGCAGGGGAGGTGTCTTCGGGAGCCGGATTTGCCGGGGCAGCATCGATGGGGGTCAGGATGACATCGAGGGAATCCCCGTTCTTGACGGGATCCGTGAATTCTGCCGGATGCTGGTTCACGAGCAGCGTGAATTTCATGCGGCTCGTGGCAGCCGGCGGCTGGAAGTTGACGGCGAGAAGGGCATCGCTGACTGTGGTGGCCGTGCGTTCGGAGCGCACATAGCGGACATCGCAGTCATCCTCGATGAGGGTTCCCGGGCTGGCGTTCCTGCCGTTGACGATGAGTTCGATGCTGGCCGATGGGATGCGGCATTCCGTCTTGTTGTAGTAAATGGTGAGCGTGGCCTCTTTCTCCGAGATGTTCAGGATATCTCCGAGTTTCGGGCTGTCGTTGCCGATGTACTCGATGCGGTCCCCTTCTTCGATGGTCTGGGAGAGGGTGGCCGGGTCATCGTTGAGGAGGATTTCCGGCTTGCAGGCGTGATGGCTGATCTTGCCGTTCAGCGTGTAGCGGATGCGGCGGCCATTGGGCGCATATCCTGCGGATTTCAGCACTTCGCCCAGGGTCTTTGGCTCGCGGCTCTCCACCACGTCTCCGTCCACCAGTTCCTGGTCGGGCTGGGCGGGGGAACCGTTGATGAGGATCTGCTGCTGGATGCGCTTTTCCTCCCCATTGATGTAGATGCTGTAGCCGTTGGCATTGATTTCGAGGTCGCTGAGTTTCACCACAGGGGTGGCGCCGTTCTTTCCGGGGATGATGGAGATGCGGCTGTCGTTCTGGACCGGCGTATCCAGGTTGGCAGGCTCGCCGTCCAGAGTAATCTGGGCCAGGGTTCCCATGGTGCCGGGGAAGAATTTCTTTTTGCCCCTGACAGTGACCATGAGGCCAAGTCCCGGGTGGCCGTTGAATTTCCTGAGCTGGATGCCGGCGTTCAGGAGAGCGTCGGAAACGGTGAGTTCCCGGAAATTGAACAGGCTGTATTCCTCGTTGTTGACGTAGACGGAGAGGAAGTGCAGGGTGTTGATGGAGGCGATTTTCAGGATGCCAAGAGGTGTTACGGCATCCGGAGATTGCAGGGGAGCCGGGATTTCCTCAACGCCGTCCACGTTGTCTGGATGGCGCACAGCTACCCGGTTTTGGGGCATGGAGAGGCCTTCTGCGACGAATTCATGGAGTTTGGGCGTCATGGAGCCGCCGCCCACGAGCATGACTGCCTGGGGCGCTTCCCCATTGAGATCCAGGATCTGCTTGGAGATGGCATCGGCCAGATGCTTGACGTTGGGCAGGATGGGATCGATGATTTCCTCGGCGGTGAGGTCGTAGGTTGCTCCGAGGATATCGGAGAAGACGGCGCCTTCCCCGTTGGCGGCCTTGCGCTTGATGCTCTCCGCCACGTTGAAGTCCAGAAGGAATTTCTGGGAGATGGCTTCCGTGATCTCGTCTCCCGCCAGGGGAACCATGCCGTAGGCGATGACGGAGCCGTTCTTTGTGATGGCAACGTCGGAGGTACCGGCACCGATATCCACGAGAACTAGGTTCAGATGGCGCATGGTGGGCGGAATGAGGACATTGATGGCAGCGATGGGCTCCAAGGTCAGGGCGCGCATATCCAGTTGCGATGCCTGGAGCGCTGACTGCATGGAGTCGATGACCTGCCTGGGGAGGAACGTGGCAATGACGGAGGCCTTCGCGATTTTGCCCCTCTGCCCGACGAGGGATTTCAGCGGGATGTCATCCAGAATGTACTTGATGGTGCTGTAGCCCACGCAGTAGTAGCGGGTGGGATCATCGACGGTATGGGAGGATGCAAGCTTTGCCTGGGCGGCTTGCACCCCGGCGAAATCGAGGCCGCGTTCCTGCTCTGCGGAGATGATGCCGTTGACTTCCTGCTCCGCTTCAGCGGTCATGGTGTAGAGTGCGCGTCCGGCAGCTGCTACGGCAGCGCTTGTGATTGGTCCCGTCTTTTTTACGAGGGCGTCCTTCACGTCGCGGATTACTGCGGCTACCTGGGGCACATCGTGGATCTGCCCGTCCAGCATGGCGCGGGTCTTGTGCTCTTGGCGGGTGGTCGCGATGATTTCCAGGTTGCCGGCCTCGTTCGTTTCGGCGACAATGCCGATGACGCTTCGGGTGCCGATATCCAAAGAGAAGATGCGTTCTGCTGTCTTTTTCTCGTCAGACGGCTCCGGTTTTGCCGGTGGCTTTTTTTCTGTGCGGGGCTGGCCGGGATCCGGGGCATGCTTGTGGGGATTCCCGGACTTGTAGGGGAATCCGTTGTTTTTGCCTATTTCCATATGTGATGTTTTTTTTGATTTGGCCATGAAAAAAACTCCTTACGACTTTATGCAGAAAATCTGTGTGCAAAGTTTTTGTTTCAGAAAAAAGGTGATTCCTACTATTTCGCGAATCATATAATAGAATCCTGTTTGTTATGAAAAATTTACAAGAGATATGGTAGTCGGGATAGAAACGGATGTGATGATATGGCAGGAAATAAGGAAATGGTGACCGGCGGCGATTTCAGGCGCATGGTTGCGGGTGCCTACAGCGAATTGCTGCTGGAGTATGAGAATATCAACAGGATGCAGGGAGGCGGACAGTTTGCAGGGACGCATATCCTGCGGACGATGGGGGCGGCAGTCATGCCCCTGGCCGATGTGCATGATGACAGCATCGGCGGGCTGGCGCGCCGCGTGTCTACGGCGGCTCTCTTCGGCGCACGGGGGAATGCAGGCGTGGTGCTTTCCCAGCTCTTCCGCGGCATCAGCAAGGGGCTGGAGGGGAAATACGAGGCCACGTCGTCGGAGTTCGGCAAGGCGTTCCAGTATGGCATCCTCTATGCGGAGCGGGTCATCCAGGAGGGTCTGGATCGTTCCTTCATCACGGTGGCAAAGGCCGTGGCCAAGGGTGCCTATCATGCGGTGCGGGACAACCTTCCCATTTCAGAGATTCTTTCCGCTGCTATTGCGGCAGGGGAATCGGCAGTGGATCATATGGAGGGTGATCGTGCGGGAGCCAGCGTGATGTTTGTCTTTCTGAAAGGCTGCCTGAACGGGCTGGACGGGAATTTCGTTTCCCCGGCAGTGAGCCTGTCCTTGGGAGTGGCTGCATCGAAGGGCAGGATGCCGAGTCCCAGGGAGGATCTCGTCCGTCCCTATTGCGTCAGGTTCCGGGTCAGGAGCCAGAAAACCAGTGTGGCGGAGATTGAGAGGCAGCTCAAGGATTTCGGGATTTTTGCCTTGGTGGAGCAATGGGAGAACGGCATCCATGTGCATATCCATACGGATCATCCGGGACGCTTGATGGAACGCGCCGTCGGCTGGGGTCCCCTTCGGGACATCCATATCACCAACATGTCAGAGTACCATGCCCTGGGCATCAACAATGCTATCATGCCCGTGGCTGCCGTGGCGGTGGCGGATGGCAAGGAGCAGGCACAGAGAATGCAGGATGCCGGCGCCCATGTGATCGTGGCGGCGACGAAGGATCGCTGCCCCTCTGTGGCAGATCTTGTGAGCGCCGCTCATAGCGACCTGGCATCTTCTTATGTCCTGCTGGCATCCGATGCCGGTTATTGGATGGTATTCCGTCAGGCGAAGCGCATGCTTGGAGAACGTGTGGAACTTGTGCTCTGCAAGGACGAAGCTGCACAGGAACGGGCGCTCAGGGCGTTTGATGGCCAGAAAACGGCGGCTGAGAATGCCGCTGCCATGATACAGGCCGCAGAAATCGATACTATCTTATCATATTAGACGCGGGAGCGCAAAAGGATTGGTGGGATGGATTTGCTGAAAGAACTTACGATACGGTCTCTTGCGACGATGGAATCCTATGCCCAAGGGTGCCGTGACTACGATGAGGGCAGGGTAAAGAAAGTGGAGTTCCTTGGAATGGGGATTCCTGTGTACCGTGCAAGGGTTGCCGATGAGGAGAAGCATAGGGACTACCATGCCAATGTGCGTCTGTCCCGCGATTTGGAATCTGTGGAATCCTATTCCTGTGATTGCCCTTCTTCCGAGGTCCATCTGGAGGCCTGCCATCATGTGGTGGCGCTTCTGAAAGCCATACAGTGGGCACAGCAGGAGAGACTTGCACGGCAGGCAGGAGGGGAGAACCTGCGACGGAGACGGGAGCAGGAACGGAAACCGGACTATGCGGCAGGGGAACGGATGCTCCGCATCTTCGAAGATGCGGCCGCCAAGGGGGGGATGCCTCAAATCCTGCATCTGGAGCCCCGTCTTTTCCTGCAAAATCTCTATTACCGGCGGTTCTGTTGGCTGGAGTTCCGCATCGGGGAGAAGAAGTCCTATGTGGTGCGGAATGTACGGGAGCTGATGTCCTGTGCGGATCAGGAGGAGAGCCTGAAGTTCGGCAAGGAACTCACGGTGGACACGGCGCGCATGCAGTTTGAGGACGAGGTATCCCGAGGGCTTTGGAAAATCCTGCGCAGGACATGGAAAGAGGAAACGGGAGGATCCTTCCAGACAGGCAATTACTATGGCATGGGAGCATCCAACAGTTTCAACCAGAAGCAGTTTTATCTGACGGCGGAACGGCTCTGGGCGTTCCTGGAGCTCATGGGGGATCGGGAAATCCTCTTCCGTTACGGGGACGATGAGGAGCAAGCAGTGAAGACTGTCCGGGGAATCCCCCGCCTTCGCATTCGCGTGGAGGACTATGGGGAGTCCGGCTGCATCCATCTGGAGAACGAGTCTCTCAGGGCGATGGACAACGATTGCCGCATGATCTATGAGGACGGCATCATCTACATGTTGGAGGAGAAGGATGCCAAGGAGGTGCGGAGGCTTCTGGAGTCTTTCCCGAGGGAGCGGAAAGTCTACATGGATCGCAGCCGCCTGTCCCGCTTCTTTGGGGGACTTCTGCCCCATTTCCAGCAGTTTGCCGATGTGCAGGTGGCGGACACCTTCCAGTCCAAGTTCCTGTTGGAGCCCCTGCAGGCGGAGTTCTATCTGGACTATTTCGGGGATGGTATGGAGGCACGTCCCGTGTTCCATTACGGGGAAGCTTCCTTCAACCCGATTCTCAGGAAGGAGCCGAAGGCACCCAAGGGGCGCATTGTTGTTCGGGACAAGGCATTGGAGAATGAATTCATGGATTATTTCTCCAGATACGGCTTTCAGCCGGAGCATGGACGGCTGGTCCAGCCTGACGAGGAGAAAAGTTATGACTTCCTGACGGAGGCGTTGCCCGCACTCACAGAGAAGGCGGATATTTTCTATGCGGATTCCTTCGAGAAGAAGCCTGTCCGCAAGATGCCCAAGGTCACGGCAGGAGTGAGTGTCAACGACTCGAACCTTCTGGAGGTGACCTTCAGCGCCAGGGACATTGATTTCGACGAGCTCATGGACATTCTGTCTGACTATCGGCAGAAACGGCGGTACCACCGCATGGAAGACGGCACATTTATGACGCTGGAGGATCAGCAGCTCTCAGCCTTGGCGGATTTTGCGGAGAACACAGGGATGAAGAAGGGCATGGCAGATGATGAGAGGAAGGTAGAGCTTCCTCTGTCCAATGCCATGTACCTGGATGAACTGGCACGGGAGGATGAGAGCCTGCGTCTGGAGCGCAGCAAGCGGTTCCGGGCTATCGTGCGCGATATCCGCCATCCGGGCGATGTGGATATCGAGGTCCCGGAGCATCTCAAGGGTGTTCTCAGGGATTACCAGGTGACGGGATTCGGTTGGTTGTCTGCATTGGCAGCCTGCGGCCTGGGGGGGATCCTGGCGGATGACATGGGACTGGGAAAGACTTTGCAGGTGATCGCGTTCCTTCTGGCTCATCAGGATGAAAAAGCGGCGCCTTCCCTAGTGGTGGCGCCGACGTCTCTCATGTATAACTGGATGGATGAAATCCAGAGGTTCGCGCCGGAACTCAGGGCTGCCGTGGTTGCGGGGAACAAGGCGGAACGGGAGGAGGCAATCGACCGGGCCGATGAGGGGCTGGATGTCATTATCACGACATACAATATGCTGAAACGGGATATTGAGTTCTACAAGAACAAGAAGTTCCGTTACTGCTTCCTGGACGAGGCACAGCATATCAAGAACCCCGTGACGCAGAATGCCCGTTCCGTGAAGAAAATCAAGACGGGCGGCTATTTTGCCCTGACAGGGACCCCCATCGAGAATACGCTTACGGAACTTTGGTCCATCTTTGATTTTCTCATGCCGGGATATCTTGGGACCCATGCCAAGTTCAAGCAGCGCTACGAGGTTCCCATTGTCCGCGCCCAGGACGAGCATGCCCTGAAAGATCTCAAGAGGCATGTCATGCCGTTCATCCTCCGGCGCATGAAAAAGGATGTGCTGCAGGAATTGCCGGATAAGGTGGAGAGCCGCAGAATGAATGAGATGACTCCGGCGCAGGCGAAAGTCTACCAGGCGTATTTTTTCAAGAGCCAGAAAGAATTTGCAGCGGCAATGCAGGAGGCGGGCTTTGCGGAATCCCGCATCAAAATTCTCGCCATTCTTACAAGGCTCAGGCAGATTGCCTGCGATCCGTCCCTTTTCCTGGAGGATTACGATGGCGGTTCCGGGAAACTGGATATGCTGGAGGAAGTCGTGGAAGAGGCGGTTCCCAATGGGCATCGCATGCTGGTCTTTTCCCAGTTCACCACCATGTTGAAGAACATCGCGAAGCGGCTGGATGGCGTCCATGTGCAGTATTTCTATCTGGATGGCAGCACTCCGGCCATGGAGCGGATTCATCTCGTGAAGGAATTCAATGCGGGGAAGGTCCCTGTGTTCCTCATTTCCCTCAAGGCGGGGGGGACGGGGCTCAATCTTACGGGAGCCGATATGGTCATACATTATGACCCGTGGTGGAATCCTGCCGTAGAGGACCAGGCTACGGATCGCGCGTATCGCATTGGGCAGCAGAAGAATGTCCAGGTTTTGAAATTCATTACGAAAGATACCATCGAGGAGAAGATCTACCAGTTGCAGGAAAAGAAAAAATCCCTCGTGGACCAGATGATCCAACCGGGGGAGAGTTTCCTGTCCAAGCTTACCGAAGAAGAGATCCGCGATCTTTTTCTGGGGAGTCCATAAACGCAGTGCGAAACGGTGCTTCGCACTGCGCCCTTGCGGGCTTGATTTGCTGATTTTTCATAGCAAAGATGGAAGTCTGAGGCGGAAATCTCCTGCGGGGCGCTTATATATCTTGATTATTCGCGATAGAAACGAGAAAAGGGACTGCGTGGCCAATGCCAGCAATCCCTCTTGAAGAAAGGGGTCCAGGATGCCGTTCCCTTCCTATGTCTAAAACCTGCGGCTCGCAGGTGGGTGCCCTAAGTCCGGTTTCTGTTCTTCGTTCAAGACGATCCAACATCTGCCGGATTCAAATCGGATTCCCTGATAAAAATGTAGGTTAGACATATATGAAAGCCCACGCACATCCCAGGCTGTTCCTTCTATATACCGTATCATAGCATAAAAAAAAGATGGGCGCAAGACTTGACAATCTTGGATTTATGGTATATAGGCAGAATTTTTGATGTTTTTTATCAAAAAATATCAAAAACTGCATAATATGCAGAGCAACGAATTCGCCTATGGTGAAATTTGAATCCCCAAGGGGACTAGCTTTCGCGTTGCAATGGCGTTATCCAATGCGGCGTAAAACCCCGAGCTTTAGCTCTGGGGATATAAGCCGCGTCCTGCGAATTTACGTAAGTCATTGAAGCAGGACAACTGCTAACTTTCGTAGTATAATAGACTTAGCTAAAGAATACGAAAGAAAGGAGAAGCCCTGCAACAATAGAA